>NZ_JBIVLI010000030.1:0-104021 GCF_044751205.1 Streptomyces sp. NPDC088732 | reverse complement strand
GCCCCGTGAACGTCTCCACCCACACGCGCTCAGCCCGTAACACCCCAGCCATACAGAGAAGATGCCCAGCTCAGAGCCTTGTGCAACACCCTTTAAGGCTTGTCCCGTAAACGATCTCCGTACCACCCGTGGCCAATAGCCCTGTCTGCTGGTCCGGATGTGCGGCAGACTTCCGGCAACAGACACCCGAGAGGCTGGGTAGGGCGCATAGAACACATCGGTGATTTGTTGACGGGCTGTGGTCCGTCGGTGCTGGAGGCGCTTGGCGCTGCTGGGTGGACAGCAGGTCGCAAGATCGCGACCGGGGACTGGACACAGCAACGTGCCGGCGCCCCGCACCGCGGCCGACCCTGCCCCCGGCGGCTCAAAGAGGATTTACGGGACAACCCTTGGATGGATGCCCGCCCTCGGCGGTGTACGGGGGCTCTCCAGTCGTGGCGAACCGCTCGGTCCTCTCCCGCCGCCGCCCGTGTTGCCGAGTGACACCTACCGCGCGGCGTCGACGCCGACGCCGACGACCGCCGTGGCCGGACGGGCGTGCGGCGGCTTCGGCCGGTCGGTTCCCTGGGCGGTGAGGAGGCTGACGAAGGCCAGTACCGCGAGGACCGTGCGGACGGTGTGGAGGGCCAGCCAACGGCCGCGGACGGCGGCGAAGTCGGCCGGGGCGTCGTCGGGACTCCAGCCGTCGACAAGGCGGTTGAGCGGTTCCATCTGCGTCACGGTCAGCACGATCGTGGCGAGCACGAGCACCGTGGCGGCCACGCTGAGCCAGAACGCCGTCCTGCCCCGCCCGTAGGAGAGCGCGCATGTCGCGACGAGCAGCGCGAGGCAGGTGAGGAGGAACGGCGGCATCACCCGGCCGTAGTCGGTGTTGAGCGCCTTCCAATAGGGCACGTACACCGGGCCGGGGAGCCGCCCGACGGACGGCGCGATCACGGCGAAGAACACACCCCCCGCGTAGAGCCCGAGCAGTGTCGCCGCTCCGCCACGGACGATCTCCAGTACGACGGTACGCATGGGCCCCACCCCTGTTTGGCTAGACATTCAGCTTTTCATTAGAGACGCGTCTTGCGAATCGTATGGCACGATGAACCCCGATGGAAGGCACTCACAAGCGGCGCTACAACAGCGAACTGCGGCGCGAGCACGCCGAGGCGACCCGGCTGCGGATCGCCGAGGCCGCGCGGGCGTTGATGATCGAGCGGGGCTTCGCGGACACCACCATGAGCGGCGTCGCCGCGGCCGCCGGCGTCGCCGTGCAGACGCTGTACGCCACCTGCCCGGGCGGCAAACCGGCCCTGGTCAAGCTCGTGTACGACGTCACGCTGGCCGGCGACGGCCGGCAGGTCCCGCAGAGCGAACGCCCCGCGGTGCGGGCGATCGTCGAAGAGCCGGACCCGGCAAGGAAACTGGCGATGTACGCGGCGATGGCGGTCGCGATCCTCGGCCGGATCGGGCCGGTCCACCGCGTACTGCGCGCGGCCGCCGCCGCGGGCGGCGCCGGTGCCGGCGACCTGCTCGCCGACACCGAGCGGCAGCGCCGCACCGGCAGCCACCAATTGACCGGGCATCTGGCCGAAGTGGGCGCCCTGCGCCCGGGCCTGACCGCCGACCGGGCCGCCGACGAGGCCTACGCCCTCACCTCGATCGAGGTGTACGAACGGCTCGTCGACGTCTGCGAATGGAGTGTCGAGGAGTACCAGGACTGGCTCGCCCGGACCCTCGCGGGCGCGCTCCTCGCGCCGTAGCCGTTCCTTCGCGGCGACGGCCGTCAGAACCCGGTGAGGGTGACCTTGCCGACGGTGGAGCCGGATTCGAGGACGCGGTGCGCCTCGCGGAGGTTGGCCGCGTTGACCGGTCCCAGGTCCCTGTTCGCCGTCGTCCTCAGGATGCCCGCGTCCACGAGGCGGGCGACCTGGGTCAGGATGTGGTGCTGCCGGTCCTGGTCGGGCGTGCGGAAGAGTGACCGGGTGAACATGAACTCCCAGTGCAAGGCGATGCACTTGGGCTTGAGCAGACCGACGCGCAGGCTGTCGTGGTCGTCGATGGCGACGATGTGGCCGAAGGGCTTCAGCGCCTCGGCGTAGTCGGGCAGATTGCGGTCGGTCCCCGTGGTGCTGAAGACGTGGGTGATCCCGCCCGGCGCCACCTCGGCCAGCTGCGGTACCAGCGGCTCGTGGTGGTTGACGATGTGCTGCACACCCATGCGGGTGGCGAAGTCGACGGTCTCGGGGCGCGAGGCGGTGCCGATCACGGTGAGGCTGGTGAGCGCGCGGGTGAGCTGGGCGACCATGGCCCCCACGCCGCCGGCCGCCGCGGTGACGAGCAGGGCGCCGTCCTGGTTCATGGCCCCGTTCTCCAGGCCCAGGCGCTCGAACAGCCCTTCCCAGGCGGTCAGCGAGGTCAGCGGCAGCGCGGCGGCCTCGGCGAAGGAGAGGGAGGCCGGCTTGCGGGCGGCGATGCGTTCGTCGACCACGTGGTACTCGGAGTTGGTGCCCGGACGGTCGATGGCACCGGCGTAGTAGACGCTGTCGCCGACCTCGAACCGCCGCACCTCGTCGCCGACCGCGACGACCGTCCCTGCCGCGTCCCAGCCGAGTACCTTCGCCGTGCCGCCGGGATCGCTGTTCTGGCGCATCTTGAAGTCGACGGGATTGAGCGCCACGGCCTCGACCTTCACCAGCAGATCGTGCGGTTCCGGCTTCGGAACGGGCAGTTCGAGGTCGACCAGACTGCTCTCGTCGTCGATCGGGAGGCTCTTGAGATAGCCGACGGCTCGCATGGTCGTCGCGTTCATGGGGGTGACTCCAGTTCGGTGGGGGACAGGCCCGGGTACCGGGGGCCGTGTCAGAGGGAGACCTCGCGGGGGTGCGCGGCCAGATAGCGGTCGGCGGCCTGCAGCGGGCTCAGCCCGTCGACGTTGATCAAGGCGTCGATCTCCTCGACGCCGTCGTTGCCCAGGGCCAGGGCATCCAGCCGGGCAACGGCCTCGGGGCCGACGCGCTCCAGGGCGTCGTTGCGGATGACCGGGCAGGCGTCGTCCACGCTTCCCAGCAGTCCCTTGGGCTCCTCGAGCGGCCGGAGGTGGTGCAGGCGATTGAGGAACTGCGGACGCCACAGCGGGATCACGAACCATTCGCCCGCGGCGATACCGCGTCCCACCCGGGCGACGAAATCCCCTTCGGTGCCCGGCCTGAACCTGTACCCGGCCCTGTCCAGCCCGTACGCCTTCACCATCGCGGCGGAGAAGCGGCTGATGCCTGCTCCGGGGTTGATCCCGTCGATGGCCGTTGTCATACGGCCGGCGATCTCGGGCCGGACCAGATCGGACACCTCACCGACCATGTCGAAGGGGACGTACCGCGGTACCGCCCACACACAGTGCGGTTGATAGTGCGGGCTGAGCACCCGCACCCGGTCCCGGAAGCCGGACAGGTACCGGCCGTGGCTGGACGGCAGCCACGCCGACACCAGCACGTCGACCCGTCCGTGCTCCAGGAGACCGAACATCTCCTCGTGCACGCCCTCGGCACCGGCCACCGGGTGCCCGTGGGACTCCATGACACGGCGGACGACGGCAGCGGCGGCACGGTGAAAGGACAGAGCGATGTTTCCCACCACGATCGGATCGGAAGATGTGAGCGGCACAGCGCCTCCCGGGGAATTCCAGTGCCGATGAGGTCTCGGAAGGTGCGATCCGCCCGCCGGTCCGGGACCGGCACCGCGTGGATCGCCCTACGCCATCCAGCCTCGCCCGGTCCGGGCCATAAGTCCAAGAGACGTTTTGTATCCCTTCGATATCCTGAATGCATGGCAACGCTGCGCCAGCTGGAATATCTGGTGGCCATCGTGGACGAGGGGTCCTTCACCCGGGCCGCCGAGAGCCTGCACATCTCGCAGCCGGGGCTGTCGCACCAACTCCGGGCACTGGAACGGGAAGTGGGCGGCCCGCTGCTGGAACGGCTGCCCCGCGGAGTCCGGCTCACCCCGGCCGGCCGGTCGATGCTGCCGCA
Source organism: Streptomyces sp. NPDC088732 (assembly GCF_044751205.1). Lineage (NCBI taxonomy): Bacteria > Bacillati > Actinomycetota > Actinomycetes > Kitasatosporales > Streptomycetaceae > Streptomyces > Streptomyces sp. NPDC088732. Next base: position 100,008 of record NZ_JBIVLI010000030.1, on the reverse strand, counting down.
CGCCCGTGCGGCCCTCGCGGAGGCGGGCCGGGCCACCACATCCGCCCGGCGTGCCGCGGGCGTCGCCACCGGCGAGCTGCATCTCGCGACGCTCTACTCGGTCAGCTCCGGTGTACTGCCCGCGGTGCTGGGCCGCTGGCGACGCACGCATCCGGAGGTGCGGGTCCGGTTGTTCGAGCACCGCAGATGGGACGATCTCGCGCAGGCCATGGCCGCCGGCCAGGCGGACGTCGCGGTGGGACCCCTGCCCGAGGACTGGGAGGGCCCCGCGCGGCCCATCGGCGCGGAGGAGTTCCTGGTCGTCACCGACGCCGGCGACCGGGCCGCCGCCGGCCGCGCACCGGACGTCCGGCTCGGCGATCTCGCGGACCGCGAATGGGTCCACTTCACACCCGACAGCGGCCTCTCCGACATCCTCGACGACGCCTGCGCCGCCGCCGGGTTCCGGCCCCGGATCGCCGTGCGCACCGAGCAGGCGCCGTCTGCCGTCGAGTACGCCGCCGCCGGGCTGGGGCCCACCTTCGTCCCGGCCAACACCATCCCGCCGCACTTCGGCGGCCTCGTCCTGCGCCCCGACCCGCCTGTGCGGCGCCGGCTGACCGGATACACCCGCACCACCCCGGACCCGGTGACCGAATCCTTCCTGGAGATCCTGAGCACCCACGCCCCCCTGATGCCCGCGCACGTCGCGGCGCGCCTGCGCAAGGGCGGCGGCGCCCTCCGTGCGCCCACCGGGGACCCGCGTACCTCTTCCGGGGAGTAGTCGAGCGCCCACCCTGCGTCGAACTCCGGGCGCGGGGGCACCGTAGGCCCCTCAGTGACGACGGAGTGCGGCGGTGTGGTGGACGACGTTCCCCGGTCGTTCCAGGGGCATGTGGCGGAGCCGGCTTTCCTGGACGACGGCATGCTCGCCGTGACCGCATGTCTGTGGCGGGCGTCGGACGACGACCGCCGGCACGCGGGCGGGATCGACTTCCCCGAGGGGCACGCGGATCCCGATGGCGCCGACCGGCTCTTCCGGTTGCCGACCGGCCCGGCGCCCGGGGCGTTCCGCAATCTCGCGGAGCGGTACGACGGGACGCCGGTCGACATCGACGCCTTGCGCGCCGAGTACGTGGACGGTTCGCGCTCTGCGCGGCACCGTGTCCTTCACGGCCGTCGCGGACGCGGCCGCCGTGATCGGCTTTCCGGTCGACGGAGGCCGGCCGGGCCGCCGGGCACCCGGCGGCGGCTAGTGCCAGCGCCAGCCGTGTTCGGGGAAGTGGGTCAGGAACTCCGTCAGTGTGGCCGCCTGACGGAGGCCCTCGGACCAGGCGGCGGTCGCGGAGTCGATCAGGAGCAGCGGGGGAGGCTGCTGCCGGAAGTCGTAGACGAGGAGCTCGCGGCAGCCGTCGCCGCCGATGACCACGGCGCCGGGCAGGCGGCCGGCCGGGCCCGCCGCGTCGTTGAGGCCGAGGAGGTCGCCGACCGGACAGAGCGTCAGGAAGTCACCGGCGGGGAGGAAGTGCCGGGCCACGGAGCCCGGGTCGGAGAGGAAGGAGCGGTAGTCCTCGGGGAAGGCGACGCCGAGCGCCCGCTCTGCCCGCTGGATCGCGGCGTCTGGTGCGCCCATGGCACATCCCTCCCCTGGGCGTTCCGGCACCGCACGCCGAGGCCCCTCCCGGGGCGCACCATATCGCGGTCGGACCCCCGTTCGCTCCGCCGTCCCGCGGCTCGGTCAGGGAGGGGCCTGCCGTGGCTGATTTCCGCTGTCCGGTACGGAGTTGACGGCACGTCAGGGAGGGTCGGAGGCGCGGGCGGCGGGCCTGGGGAAAGGTCCGCATATGTTCATGGCTCGCCCGCCAGGCCGCACATACCCCTGAGGTATCGTGATTGTCGTATCCGGGGCAGAAGGGGACCAGGAGGGAACATGCCGGACGCCGAAGGCCACCCCGAGATCGGGGAGATGGATCTGGGCTCCGTCTTCGCCGCCCTGGCGGATCCCCTGCGCCGCAAGGTCGTCGAGGACCTGTGCCGGGAGTCCGAGGGCATCGAGCGCACCTGCGCGTCCTTCGGCCTCGCGATCTCCAAGTCGACCATGACCCATCACTTCCGGGTCCTGCGCGAGGCGGGGCTGATCCGCCAGGTCAACTACGGCAACAGCCGCAAGGTCTCGCTGCGCCGCGACGACCTCCAGGAACGCTTCCCGGGTCTGCTCGACCTCGTCGCCGACGGATCGCTCCCCACCTCCGCGTGACGGGGGAGCGGGCCCCGGCCCCCCGGAACCCTGGTGGACGACGGGTCAGCGCGACCGGTTCGCCTGCTCCTCGCGCTCGGCGTTCCGCTCCTTCAGGCGCGCCGCCTCCTTGCGGACCTCGGCCTGCGTGGCGCGCTCCTTCACCAGCCACTCGGGGACGTCCTGCTTGAGCGCGTCGATCTGCTCGGTCGTGAGCGGCTCGGTGACGCCACCGCGGGCCAGGCCCGCGATCGAGACGCCCAGCTTGGCCGCGACGACCGGGCGGGGGTGCGGCCCGTCGCGCCGCAGGTCCCGCAGCCACTCCGGCGGGTCGGCCTGGAGCGCGTTCAGCTCGTCGCGGGAGACGACGCCTTCCTGGAACTCGGCGGGAGTGGCTTCGAGGTACACACCCAGCTTCTTGGCCGCGGTGGCGGGCTTCATGGTCTGGGTGCTGTGGTGCGACGTCATACGTCCAGGATATCGACCCCGCGGGCCCGCTCCGACCGCGTGGACGGGCCGTCCCCGCCGCGGCCCGGGTAGCCTGTCCTGGTGACAGGCTCGGAAGCATCCCCCCAGTTCAGGCTCGCGTACGTGCCGGGCGTGACACCCGCCAAATGGGTGAGGATCTGGCAGGAGCGGTTCCCCGCCGTCCCTCTTGAACTCGTCGCGGTCCCCTCCGCCGAGGTCACGGGACTGCTGCGGGACCGCGGCGCCGACGCGGGCTTCGTACGGCTCCCGGTGGACGGCACCGACCTCAGCGCGATCCCCCTCTACACCGAGACGACCGTGGTCGTGGTCCCCAAGGACCACGCCGTGGCGGCGGTCGAGGAGGTGAGCACCGGCGACCTGGCCGACGAGGTGCTCTTCCATCCCCTCGACGACACCCTCGACTGGGAGCGGCCCCCCGGCCGGCCCGCGATCGAGCGGCCCGCGACGACCGCGGACGCGGTCGAGCTGGTGGCGGCGGGCGTGGGCCTGCTGGTCGTCCCGCAGTCCCTGGCCCGGCTCCACCACCGCCGGGACCTCACCTACCGTCCGCTCGTGGACGCCCCGCAGTCGCGCGTCGCGCTGTCCTGGCCCGAGGACGCGACGACGGACCTGGTGGAGGACTTCATCGGCGTCGTCCGCGGCCGGACGGTCAACAGCACGCGGGGCCGCCGCCCCGACGCGACCGCCCAGGCGAAGGAGCAGCGCCCCGACGCCGGCGCCGCGCGGCGCAAGCCCGCGGCCGGAAAGGCCGCGGGGAAGACGGCGCAGAAGGCGGGCGGCGGCCGGGCGGGTGGCAAGAGCCCGCGCGGGGCGTCCGGGGGTGCCAAGGGCGGTGCGAGCCGCGGCGGCAAGCAGGGCAAGCCCCGCCGGCGTTCCTGACCCCGGGACGCCGGGGCCGCCGGCGGCCCCGGGGCGCGCCACGCCGGGCCGTCCGGTGCGGGTCCCCCGGATGGGCTTGCTGCGGTGGCCGTGGGGACCCCGGGGGCGATTTGTTGTGAGATGTTCCCTGACGTCCAGGCTCACTGGAGCATCGCATGGATTCCGGTCCCTCCGCGCACGACTGCCCCTTCGACTTCGCCGTGGCCCTCGAATTCGACCCCCAGTTGAAGCACCTGATGGAGAACGAACCGATCTCACGCATCAAGCTGCCCCACGGGGAGGGCGAGGCGTGGCTCGTCACGAGCTACGAGGACGTCCGGACGGTGACGACCGACCGGCGCTTCAGCCGCCGCGGCGTCGTCGGCAAGGACTTCCCCCGCATGACCCCGGAGCCGATCGTGCAGGACGAGGCGATCAACGTGATGGACCCGCCGGACAGCAGCCGGCTGCGGTCCCTGGTCTCCAAGGGCTTCACCCCGCGCCAGGTCGAGCGCATGCGCCCGCACATCGAGCGCGTCGTCACCGAACTCCTCGACACGATGGCCGCCGAGGGCCCCCCGGCCGACCTGGTGGAGCACCTGGCCGCGCCCCTGCCGCTCACCGCGATCTGCGAGGTCCTCGACATCCCCGAGGACGACCGGTGGCGGCTGCGCGCCCACGCCCGCACGCTGATGGACTTCAGCCCGGACAACCGTGACGACGCCGTGCGCTCCAAGGCCGACCTGCGCGCGTACTTCGCGGACCTGACCGCGCAGCGGCGCGCGCACCCCGGCGACGACCTGATCAGCGTGCTGGCGACGGCCCGCGACGGCGACGAGATCCTCAACGACAAGGAACTCACCGTCATGGCCATGGTGCTGCTGATCACCGGCCAGGACACGACGTCGAACGAGATCGGCAACATCGCCTACACGCTGCTGACCCGGCCCCGCGAGCTCGCGACGCTGCGCGCGCACCCCGAGAAGATCCCGCAGGCCATCGAGGAGATGCTGCGCCACATCCCGTTCCGCAAGGGCGTCGGCATCCCGCGGGTGGCCACCGAGGACGTGGAGCTCGGCGGCGTTCTGATCCGCGCCGGGGACATTGTGCACGTCTCGTACCTGACCGCAAACCGCGACGCCGCGAAGTTCGAGCGCCCCGACGAGCTGGACCTGGAGCGCACCGGTGCCCCGCACATGACCTTCGGCTGGGGCGGTCACCACTGCCTCGGGGCCCCGCTGGCGACGATGGAGCTGCAGGTCGCCTTCACTGAGCTGCTGCGCCGCTTCCCGGAGCTGCGGCTGGCCAAGCCGGCCGAGGAGGTGCGCTGGAGCGCCACGTCGATCTGGCGCTACCCGGTCGCCCTGCACGTGGGCTGGTAGAAACCGCCCCGAGTGCCCCGGCGCCGGTTCCGCCCGTACGGGGCGGGGCCGGCGCCCGGGTGCGGTGACCGTGCCGTGCGGGGCGCGACCGCCTCCGACGTGCGCTCCGGGTCCCGCTGCCGTACTTTTTGTTGGGCGGACCAGAAAGTGAATGAGTTACCACGTCATACCGACGGTGACCGGTCCGAATGTCTTCCGACTCCGTTTTGGGCCCACGTGTGATATCCGGCGCCATTGGGGCGCCGCAGGTGAATTGCCCGTACTTCCCTACTGATTTCCATGACAGGTACGGGTCTGCCCCGGCAGGAATACGCCGGGGCGACACATCGCGTGGACCATTGCCCGCCAGAGGGACAGGAATGGAGCCAATCATGGCAGTTCTGTGCAAGCCGGTGATCGCGGTTCCCGACAACGTTATCACCTGCGAACAGACGCTCGAGCTGGCACGACGGCTGCACAAGGACCACCCGCAACTCGGCCTGACCCTCCGGCTCATCGAGAACACCGGCGTCCGGAAACGGCACCTGATACGCCCGATCGACGAGGTGCTGGAACATCCGGGTTTCGATGTGCGCAGCGCGATCTACGAGGAGGAGTCCAAGGCGCGCGTGCCCGCGGTGGTGCGCCAGGCGCTGGAGGAGGCGGAACTGACCGCCGCGGACATCGACCTCATCATCTACGTCTCGTGCACGGGCTTCATGATGCCGTCGCTGACGGCATGGCTCATCAACACGATGGGTTTCCGGCACGACACACGGCAGTTGCCCATCGCCCAACTCGGCTGCGCGGCGGGCGGCGCGGCCATCAACCGGGCGCACGACTTCTGCACCGCGTACCCCGAGGCCAATGTCCTCATCGTGGCCTGCGAGTTCTGCTCGCTGTGCTACCAGCCGACCGACCTGAGCGTCGGAACGCTGCTGTCCAACGGGCTGTTCGGCGACGGTGTCGCGGCCGCGGTGGTCCGGGGGAACGGCGGCACCGGGATGCGGCTGGAGCGCAACTCCTCGTACCTCATTCCCAACACCGAGGCGTGGATCTCCTACGCGGTGCGCCAGACCGGCTTCCACTTCCAGCTCGACAAGCGGGTGCCCGGCACCATGGAGCCGCTGGCGCCGGTGCTCAGCCGCGTGGCCGAGGAGCACCAGTGGAACGCGTCGGCGCTGGACTTCTACGTCATCCACGCGGGCGGCCCGCGCATCCTGGACGACCTGAGCCACTTCCTCGGCGTCGACCCGGAGGCGTTCCGCTTCAGCCGTGCCACGCTCACCGAGTACGGCAACATCGCCAGTTGCGTCGTGCTCGACGCCCTGGCCCGGATGTTCGACGAGGGAACCGCGCTCGACGGCCACCGCGGTCTGCTGGCCGGCTTCGGCCCGGGCATCACCGCCGAGATGGTGCTCGGCACCTGGGTCAAGGCCGACTACGACGCGGACGTGCTGCCGCAGCACAACTACGGCACGCTCGACGACGGCCTCCGCGATCCCGCGGCCCCGTGAGGCGGGGGAGGGGTGGACCGGGACGACCCGGGGCGGCCGGCCGCCCCGGGTCACCGGATGCTTCTCCATAAGTTGTTGCTTATATAAGTGGATCCTGGCATAGTGCTCCGCGTGCACGCGTTCGACATCCTCGGTGATCCGGTGCGCCGCCGGATCCTGGAACTGCTCGCCGCCGGTGAGCAGCCCTCCGGTGCCATCAGCGACGTGATCCGCGAGGAGTTCGGGATCTCGCAGCCCGCTGTGTCCCAGCACTTGCGGGTGCTGCGGGAGCACGGCTTCGCCGTCGTCCGGGCGGAGGGGACCCGGCGGCTCTACGCCGTGGAAGCGGCCCCGCTGCGCGAGGTCGACGTCTGGCTGGAGCGCTTCCGCGGCTTCTGGGAGCAGCGGCTCGACGCGCTGGGCACGGAACTGGCGCGCGGACGCCGGGAACGGCGCATCGCCGGGGAACGGCAGCAGGGACCACGGCCGGGGACGGGGCACACCCCCCGCTCCGGGAGGGAACAGGAAGAGACACCATGAGCGACATTGTCGACCAGATCAACCAAGCCCACCGGCAGGTGGGTTCCCGGGACGTGTCCGGCGAGGAGGCGCGCACGGTGCTGCTCCGCCGCGCCTACGACGCGGACATCGAGGACGTGTGGGACGCCTGCACCACCGCCGAGCGCATCCAGCGCTGGTTCCTGCCCGTCACCGGTGACCTGCGGCTCGGCGGCCGCTACCAGCTGGAGGGCAACGCGGGCGGGGAGATCCTCCAGTGCGAGGCACCCCGGCTGCTGCGCGTCAGCTGGGTGATGGGCGAGGCGCCGGGCTTCAGCGAGGTGACGGTGCGCCTGTCCGAGCAGGACGAGCGGACCGTCCTCGAACTCGAGCACGTCGCCGTCGTCCCGCCCGGCATGTGGGACCAGTTCGGGCCCGGCGCCGTCGGTGTCGGCTGGGACCTCGCGCTCATCGGGTTCTCGCGCTACCTGGCCGGCGAGTTCGTCAGCCCCGAGAAGGCCGCCGAGTTCGCGGAGTCCGACGAGGTCCGCGCGGGCATGGTCCGCAGCAGCGAGGCATGGGGCGAGGCGTACGCCGCCTCGGGCGCACCCCAGGACGTCGTGGCCGCCGCGGTCGCCGCGACGACCGCCTTCTACGTCCCGCCGCGCGAGGCGTAGCCGGGCCCGGTCGTCAGGCCGGGTTCTGCGTGGCCGCCGCGCGGCGCTGCCGCTTGGCGAGCGGGGCCTGGGAGAGGTCCTCGGCCTGGGCGCGGAGGTTCTTGAAGCCGTAGCCGCCTGCGGTCAGCCACGCCCGGGCCGCCTCCTCGGCGCGCTCGGTGGCCTCCAGGATGTCCTCCTCGGCCTCGCCCGAGTCCTGGAAGCGGAAGGTGAACGCGGGGCGGGCCGCGATGTCGTACGTGAGGTGGCCCTCCGGGGTGAAGGCCGCGTGCAGCACGTCGTGGTCCCCGGCCCGGGCCAGGAGTTCGGCCCGCTGCTCGGGGCTGAGGCCGTCGAAGACGCCACGGACGGTGATGCGGAAGACGCGCGTGCTCATGTTCCCGACCCTAGGCGGAGCGGTGTCTCGGTTCCACGGGTTTTTTCGGCGGCCCGCCGGCCCGCGGGCGTCATGGCATCAGCGGCAGCCTGCCGACGATCTTGTCGACGCGCCGGCGCGGCCCAATGATGCTCACCGCGCAGTAGTCGACGTCCTCGGCCGCGGTCCTGCCCATCGCGTCCAGGTAGTCGGTGTAGACGCGGGTGCGCTGGGCCGCCTCCGGCATGTCGGCGACGAAGGTGTCCGCGGAGGCCCGCGCCGCCGCGCGGATCGCCCGGAGCGCGGCGGTGTCGGCGGTCAGCACCGTGCAGCCGGCCCACGGCAGCCCCGGGTGGACGCTGCCGCCGGAGTCGGTGGCGTCCTCGCCGAGGAGCCCGGTCACGGCGACGGCGGTCGCCGCCCCCGCGCAGACGGCGGCGTTGACGGCCCGCCCCGGCGGAAGGCCGCTGTCGACGACGACGACCCAGCGGAGCCGGGCCGCGCGGGTGGGTGCGCCCTGGTCGATCTCCTCGGGGGAGAAGCCGACGGCTCCGGCGGGGGATGCGGTGTGTGCGGCGGTCATGGTCGGCTCTCCTGCCAGGTCGTTCGGTGGACCCGGCAGATGCTAGGCAGGTGTCCGGCCGCGCGGCGTGGCTGCCGCACTTCCTTCGGCGGCCCCCGCGTCCCGCGCTCCCCTGGCGCACGTCGTACGGCGTTCCGCCCCCGCGCTGCCCTTTCGTGCGGCGGCGCTCCGGACCGGGACCGGCGGCCTCAGCGCTTCCGGTTCCGGTCCGGGCCGGCCGGTTCGATCGAGCTGGACCGTACGTGCTCGTAGGCCATCGTGGTCTGCACGTCCGCCACTTCGCGGCGTTCGGTGAGGCGGTCGATGACGAAGGCGTACACGCCGTTGACGTCGGGGACCGCGATGTGGATCAGGAAGTCGTGCGCGCCCGAGGTGACGAACAGGCCGATGGTCTCCGGCAGCCGCGCCGCCCATTCGCGGAACCCCTCGATGACCGGCCGGGCCGGCGGCCGGATGCGCACCGCGATCAGGGCCTGCACCGGGCGCCCCACGGCCTCGAGGTCCAGGGCCGCGTGGAAGCCGGTGACCACACCGCGCTCGCGCAGCAGCCGCACCCGCTCCAGCGAGGTCGACGGGGACACCCCGGTCTTGGCGGCCAGGTCCCGGTTGGTCTGCCGGGCGTCGTGCTGGAGCTCCCGGATCAGGGCCCGGTCCAGCGCATCGAGTTCCATGGGAACGACGATAGGCCGCACGACATGCGGTGGCGACCGGCGCCGGGCGCGCGGAGGAGCCGCCGGCCGGCCGCTCCGCGCGGGCCTGTCCTGGCGCGCGGAATGTCGCACAGCGCCCGACTGAAGGCATTTCAGAACCCGTTCCACCGCGGGCAATTGCTCAAGCGGAATGGAGAAACCACAGATCGGCACCGGGGATTGCCCATAGGATGGAGATCCGCGATCAACCCCTGCGTTCGGGTCGTGGGGAGGACTGTGAGGGGCCGGATGAGCCAGGAACGTGAGCCGCTGCCGACCGCGATCGACACCGGGACGCCCAGCGTCGCGCGGATGTACGACTTCCTGCTCGGCGGCAAGGACAACTACGCGGTCGACCGCGAGGCCTCCGAGGAACTGCTCAAGGTCGTGCCCAGCACGAAGGAACTCGCCGTGAACAACCGGCGGTTCCTCCAGCGTGTGGTGGGCGTGCTGGCTCGGGACTACGGCATCCGGCAGTTCCTCGACCACGGCTCAGGCCTGCCGACGCAGGACAACGTGCACCAGGTCGCCCAGCGCATCGACCCCTCCTCGCGCGTGGTCTACGTCGACAACGACCCGATCGTGCTCGCGCACGGCCGGGCGCTGCTGGAGGAGAACGAGAACACCGCGGTCATCCAGGCCGACTTCCGTGACACCGAGGGCATCTTCGGGCACGCGGAGGTCGAGCGGCTGATCGACTTCAGCAAGCCGGTCGCCGCCCTGTTCGTCTCCGTCATGCACTGCATCACCGATGAGGACGACCCGGCGGGGCTGGTGCGGCGGGTCGCGGAGCGTCTGGTGCCGGGCAGCTTCCTCGTGGTGTGCCAGCTGGTCAGCGAGGACAAGTCGGTGCGGGACTTCGTCACCGAGTTCATGGACGCCAGCACCCAGGGCAACTGGGGCCGGGTGCGCCAGGAGCACGACGTGGCCGGCTTCCTCGACGGGATGGAGATCCTGGAGCCCGGTCTGGTGGAGGTGTCCACCTGGCGGCCCGACACCGAGCTGGCGCCCCGTCAGGCCACGCAGGAATGGATCGAGTTCGGCGGAGTCGGCCGCAAGGCCTGACGGGTCGCCGCGTCGGCCGTGCCGGGTCCCGGGGTGCGCCCCGGGACCGGGCGGGACCGCCGATCAGACCAGCTGCTTCAGGATGTCGTTGAGGATGCCGGGCGTCCGCGCCGGCGGCTCGGCCTCGGCGCTCAGCCGGTCCATGACGGCCAGGTAGTTGTCGACGTCCTCCTGCTTGTCCAGGTACAGCGAGCTGGTCAGCTGCTCCAGGTAGACGATGTCCGGGAGGTCGGGCTCCAGGAAACGCAGGATCGTGACCGGGCCGCCCGCCGTGGCGAGGCCGCCGACGTTGAAGGGCGCGATCTGCAGTGTCACGTTCGGCAGGGCGGCCGCCTCGATGAGACGTTCCAGCTGGCCGCGCATCGCCTCCCGGCCGCCCAGCGCCCGGCGCAGGGCCGCCTCGTCCACGACCGCCCACAGCCGCGGCGCTCCCGGCGCGGTCAGCAGCTGCTGGCGTGCCATGCGCAGCGCGACCCGGCGCTCCAGTTGGACACCGGACGCCCGGGGGTGCCCCAGGCGGATCACGGAGCGGGCGTACTCCTCGGTCTGCAGCAGGCCGGGGACGAACTGCACCTCGTAGGTACGGATGACGGAGGCGGCTTCCTCCAGGCCGACCAGGGTCTCGAACCAGCCGGGCAGGACGTCGCCGTACCGGTGCCACCAGCCGGGCGTGCTGGCCTGCCGTGCGAGATTCAGGAAGTCGGCGCGCTCGGACTCGTCGGTCACCCCGTACAGGGTGAGCAGATCGGCGACGTCGCGCTCCTTGTAGCCCACACGGCCCAGCTCCAGGCGGCTGATCTTGGCGTGGGAGCCGCGGATCGCGTCGCCGGCGGCCTCGCGGGTGATGTGGGAGGCCTCCCGCAACCTGCGCAACTGGGTGCCCAGCACGATGCGCAGGACCGTCGGACCACCTCGCGGGTGCTCCAGGTACTGCTTTATCGACGGTTCGTTGCTCGGCCGCGTCGCGGTCATGCCGACTCCCGTGAGTGACTGGGCAGACAACCAGTCTCCCACCAATGGGCGTGCGAATACAGCCATATCCCCGGGCGCGCCGTACGCGTTCGCGGGCGGCGCGCCCGGGGGTCCGCGCTTCGAAGGGGCGGAGGGCAGGTCATCGAGGGGATGAGGGGCCGTCAGCCGGCCATGTCGTCAAAGTCGCCGTCCTTGACCCCGCCGAGGAACGCCTCGATCTCCGCGCGGGTGTAGACGAGGGCGGGACCCCCGGGGTGGCGGGAGTTGCGCATCGCGACGCCGCCGTCCGGCAGCGGGGCGAGCTCCACGCAGTTGCCGCTGGGGTTGCTGCGGCGGCTCTTCCGCCAGACCGCGCCGTCGATGTCGGTGGCCGGGACGCCGTTTTCGAACTCCCGCATGGGTACGCCTCCTTGGCGTTCTGCACGTGCATCTGCACGTGCAGACGTACTTACAGTTGCACTTACGACTGTAATTGCAGATGTGCTTGCACGGGTAGGGATCCGACCGGGATAGTGGAGTCCGTAGACACCGCGCCCCCCTCGACGCTCCGCGGAGTACTCGATGACGACTCACCCGGCGACCCCTCTCGATTTCGACCTGCCCGAGGGTCCCGGGACGCGTTTCGCCGCCTGCGGGCTGAGCGGGGATCTCCATGCGGCTGGCGCCGCACGGCAGTTCACCCGGTCCACGCTGAGCGACTGGGGGATGCTGGGAGTCGTCGAGAACGCGTCGATAGTCGTCTCGGAGATGCTGACCAACGCCGTCCGCTACGGGCTGGAGGACGCGACGTGCGCGCTCTCCGACCGGCCGCTGTGGCTGGGGCTGCTGCTGCGCGACACCTCGGTGCTGTGCACGGTCGCCGATCCCGGCACCGGCGTTCCCGTGCTGAAGGAGCCCGACTGGTTCGCCGAGTCGGGGCGGGGGCTGCACATCATCGACTCGCTCAGTGATTCCTGGGGCTGGACGCCGCCCGACGGGGCCGGGAAGTCGGTCTGGGCGCTGGTGTCCGCGCGCGCCTGATCCGGCGTGGCGCACCGGCTGTCGCGCAAGGTGAGCACGTCCCTGCCGCCGTCACCGTCCTCTCTCGCCGTCACCGCTGTCCGGTCGCCCGGACGGGCGGCCGCGCATCGGCCGGCGACGCTGTGCGTGTGTGCGTACACGGGGTGCCGCTGCGTGTCGTCCGCCGGTGTCGTCGCAGGTCAGGGGCGCTTTGTGGGCTTCCCCGTCCGGACGGCCGACCGCTGACGGCTGTCGCGCGCGGCGTTTGACGAATGGCTCCGGCCGACGGAAACTCTGACATATAGGTGCTTAATACACATCACGCCCAGTGATGGTGCTCCCGGCGCGGAGTCGCCAGGCGGGACCCCGGGCCGCGAAGCGACGGAACACGAAGGCACGGCAGAGCCGGAGGCACACGCATGTGCGGAATCGCGGGATGGGTCTCGTTCGAGCGGGATCTGCGGAACGAGCAGGCCACAGTGGACGCGATGACCGAGACGATGGCCTGCCGCGGGCCGGACGCCCGCGGCACCTGGGTGCAGGGGCCCGCCGCGCTCGGACACCGCCGGCTCGCCATCATCGACCTGCCCGGCGGCAGGCAGCCGATGGCCGCCGACGACCCCGACGGCGGGACGGCGGTCATGGTGTACTCCGGCGAGGCGTACAACTTCACCGAGCTGCGCAAGGAACTCGCCGCACGCGGCCACCGCTTCACCACCACCTCGGACACCGAGGTGGTGCTCCACGGCTACCTGGAGTGGGGCGAGGGGATCGCCGAACGGCTGAACGGCATGTACGCCTTCGCCATCTGGGACAGCCGCGAAGAGAAGCTGGTCATGATCCGTGACCGCATGGGCATCAAGCCCTTCTACTATTACCCGACCGACGACGGTGTGCTGTTCGGCTCGGAGCCCAAGGCGATCCTCGCCAACCCGCTCGCCGCGCGGCATGTCACCCTCGACGGCCTGCGCGAGCTGTTCGCCTTCGTCAAGACGCCCGGCCACGCGGTGTGGGACGGCATGCGCGAGGTCGAGCCCGGCACCGTGGTGACGGTCGACCGGGGCGGGCTGCGCACCCATGTGTACTGGTCGCTCCAGACCCGGCGGCACACCGACGACAAGGAGACGTCGATCGCCCGCGTGCGCGAGCTGCTCGACGACATCGTCCGCCGCCAGCTCGTCGCCGACGTACCGCGCTGCACCCTGCTCTCCGGCGGGCTGGACTCCTCGGCGATGACCGCGCTGGCCGCACGCCAACTGGCCGCCGTGGGCGAGAAGGTGCGCAGCTTCGCCGTCGACTTCGTCGGGCAGACCGAGCACTTCGTCCCGGACGAGCTGCGGGCCACTCCCGACACGCCGTTCGTCCACGACGTCGCCGCACTGGCCGGCACGGAGCACCAGGACATCGTGCTCGACTCCCAGCAGCTCGCCGACCCGGAGGTGCGCGCCCGGGTCATCCGCGCCCGGGACATCCCCGCGGGGCTCGGCGACATGGACAGCTCCCTCTACCTGCTGTTCAAGGCCATCCGGCAGCACTCGACCGTCGCCCTGTCCGGGGAGTCGGCGGACGAGGTCTTCGGCGGCTACCAGCAGTTCTTCGACGAGGAGGCCCGCCGGGCCGACACGTTCCCCTGGCTGGTGCACTTCGCCCAGCACTTCGGGGACGACGGCAACGTCCTGACCGAGTCGATGTCCAAGGCCCTCGATCTGGAGGGCTATGTCCACGACGGCTACCGCGAGGCGATGACCGGGGTGCAACGGCTCGAGGGCGAGAGCGACTTCGAGTTCCGGATGCGGGGCATCAGCTATCTGCACCTCACCCGCTTCGTACGCATCCTCCTGGACCGCAAGGACCGGGCCAGCATGGCGGTCGGCCTGGAGGTCCGGGTGCCGTTCTGCGACCACCGGCTGGTGGAGTACGTCTACAACACCCCGTGGGCGCTGAAGTCCTTCGACGGCCGGGAGAAGAGCCTGCTGCGCGAGGCCACCGCGGACCTGCTGCCGCGGTCCGTGTACGACCGGGTCAAGAGCCCCTACCCCTCCACGCAGGACCCGGGGTACGCCGTGGCACTGCGGCAGAACGGCAAGGAGCTGCTGTCCAAGCCCTCGCACCCGGTCTTCGACCTGGTCAGCAAGGCGTGGCTGGAACGCGCGGTCAAGGACGACGCCCCGCAGCACACCCAGGCCGCCCGGCACGGGCTGGAGCGCGTCCTCGACCTCGCGCTGTGGATGGACCTCTACTCGCCCACCGTCGACACCGCCTGACCCGGCCGCCGCGCCGGTGGCGGCCGGGCGGCGGCCGGGCAGCCCGCAGCCCGGTCAGGGCCTTGGGGCGGGCCCCTCGGGCCGGGGTGTCATTCGGCCCGGCTGTGCGTGGAGCCGCTGCGGTAGTCCGTGTACTGGTAGGGATTGTCGAGGATCTTGGTCTCGGGGACGTCGGGATTCATGCCCCGGGCCCAGCCGTCCTCGCCGAGCTGCGAGCGCAGGTACTCCACCGTCCCCTCGACCTCGCGGCGCGCGGCCGCGAGGTCGGCGCCGACCAGCCGGTGCTCGTGCTTGACGACCCGGCCGTCGACCAGGACGGTGTGCACGTCCCCGCGCTGGGCCTGGAAGGCCACATGGCCGTAGGGGTTGAGCAGCGGGAACGACACGGGGGAGTGGTCGTTCTTGATCAGGACGAGGTCGGCCTTCTTGCCGGGCTCGATGCTGCCGAGCTCGTGGTCCCGGCCGAGGGTGCGGGCGCCGCCGCGGGTGGCCCAGTCCACGACCTGGTCGGCGCGCAGGCTGCAGTGCGTGACCGTCTCGCCCTTGGCGTGCGCCTCGTGGTGCTCGCGGGCGCGGTCGGCGCCTAGGGTGGTGCGCATCGCGGAGAACAGGTCGCCGCTCCACCACACGCTGGTGTCCATGGACAGCGACACCGGGATGCCGTGGGAGCGGATGGCCCAGGTGGGAGGGTAGCCCTGGCCGGCGCTCTGCTCGCTCTCGGTGGAGACCGATATCGACCCGCCGGTTGCCGCGATGCGGTGGTAGGAGTCCGCGGACAGCGAGGCGGCGTGGACGTAGACGGTGCGGTCGGTCATGAAGCCGTGGTCGTGCATCAGGCGGATGCCGTCGTCGCCGGTGGCGCCCCACACCCCGGCGTGCGTGGTCACCGGCACCCCGAGGTCCCGGGCGACCTCGAAGGCGGGCTTCTCCGGGAAGGTCGGGTCGCCGGTCACGTCGAAGGCGAGCTGGAAGCCGAGCATGTCGTCGCCGGTGATCCGGCGGTTCACGAAGTCGCGGAACTCCGGGGCGGCGGTCCATTCGGCGGGGGGCTGCTGGATGTTGCCGTAGGCGAGCACGAAGCGGCCCGGCACGGAGCGCAGCGCGTCCACCGCCGCGTCGGCGTGGTCGACGGTCCGCAGGCCGTGCGACCAGTCCACGACGGTCGTGACGCCCGCGTCGACGGCCTCCAGGGCCGCCAGCAGGTTGCCCGCGTGGATGTCCTCGGGACGGAACAGCCGGCCCGACTCCAGGTAGTACCAGACGAAGTACTGGGTCAGCGTCCAGTCGGCGCCGTAACCGCGCATGGCGGTCTGCCACATGTGGCGATGGGTGTCGATCATGCCGGGCATGACGATGCCGCCGGTGGCGTCGAGGATGACGGCGCCGTCCGGGGCGGCGAGGTCCGGCCCCACCGCGGCGATCCGGTCGCGCAGGACCAGGACGTCGGTGTCGTGGAGCACCTGCCGCCGGTCGTCCATCGGCAGGACCGTGCCGCCGCGCAGCAGGACGGGTCGTCCGGGCGGGAACTCCGCTTGCTCGTTCATCGTCGAACTCCACTCCTCGCCAGGGGTGCGGCATGGCAGGCAGCCGCCCGTGGCCGATCAACGGACTTCCGTCCGGCAAGCGGTCACTTGGAATTTCTGTCACTGTGAGCTTGTGTGCCGGTGGTGTCAAGGAATCTGTCGGCACCTGTTGCGCGGCGTCGCCGCGCGCTTCTTCCGGCGCTCTTGCGCATCATGTCCGCCTGCCGGAGCCTTGGTGGAGGTGATCGGGCGGGCGACCGGACGCCTGCGCGGCAAGGAGGGCCGGAATCCCTCGCGACCTGGTGAAACGGTGGGCATCCGGTCCGCCGACGGCCCGGATACCGGCCCGAACTCGCGTCCGCCTGCCGGACGCTAGGCTGGGCCGTTCCCGTGGATCGCCCACCGATCCCGTACGTCAGCTGGAGGCGACATGCCACGCGAGGGCACCGGACCCGACTTCATCGAGGCGCTCGCGCGCGGCCTGGAGGTGATCACGGCCTTCGCGCCGCACCGGCCGGCGATGTCCCTGAGCGAGGTGGCCGCCGCGACCGGCCTGGCGCGCCCGACGGCCCGCCGCATCCTGCTGACCCTCCAGGAACTCGGCTATGTGCGCGCCGCGTCCGGCGGGGGCGGTTTCGTGCTGACCCCCCGGGTGCTCGAACTGGGCGTGGCCTATGTGCGGTCGATGGGGCTCTGGGACGTGGCCCGCCCGCACATGGAGGAACTGTCCGGGCGCACCGGGGAGTCCTGCTCCGTCGCGCAGCTGGACGGCCCGGACATCGTCTATGTGGCCCGGGTGGCCGTGCCGAAGATCGTGACCCTGGCCGTGCAGATCGGGACGCGTTTCCCGGCCCTTCAGACCTCGCTCGGCAAGGTGCTGCTGGCGGCGCTGGCGCCCGGGGAGGTCGACGGCGTCCTGGCGGAGCCCAGCCGGTCCGGGCTGGAGCCGCGCTGGCGGCCCGGACCCGAGGAGCGCGACGCGGAACTGCGCCAGGTGCGGGCCCGCGGCTGGGCGCTGACCGACGAGCAACTCGCCCGCGGTATCCGGTCGGTCGCGGTGCCGCTGCGTGACGGGACCGGCCGGGTCGTCGCCGCGTTCAACGTCAACACGCACGCCGCCGAGACGTCCGTGGAGCACCTGCTCGACCACCATCTCCCGCTGCTGCTGCAGGCCGCCGGGGAGATCAGTGCCGATTTCGCCCGGCTGGAGACCGTTCCGCACGTGACGCAGGCCGCGCGGGTGAGCGGGTGAGCGGGTGAGCGGAGGCGAGGCGAGGCGAGGGGAGGCGCCGCGGTATTCGGGAGCCGGACGCTCTTGACGTCGGCGGGTGACGTGCCAGAATCGCATCAGCGGACAGTCGTCCGCTTCGCGGACATGGAGGCCCACCCCTATGCCGAACACCCACCTGCCACCCGAGCCGCCGCAGGCAGGGCCGCTGGCCGGTGTGCTGGTCGCCGACTTCTCCCGGATCCTGGCCGGCCCCTACGCCTCGATGCTCCTGGCGGACATGGGCGCGGATGTCGTCAAGGTGGAGAGCCCCCAGGGCGACGACACCCGGTCGTGGATGCCCCCCGTGCGCGGCGACGTCTCGACGTACTACCTGGGCGTCAACCGCGGCAAGCGCTCGATCGCCCTGGACCTGCGGAACGCGGACGACGCCGCGGCCGCCCGGGAACTCGCCCGCCGCGCCGATGTGCTGATCGAGAACTTCCGGCCCGGGGGCCTGGAGCGCTTCGGGCTGGACTTCGCCTCGGTCTCCGCCGCCAACCCCGGCGTCGTCTACGCCTCCATCAGCGGCTTCGGCACCGGCCCCGGGCGGAACGTACCCGGCTACGACCTGATGGTGCAGGCGATCTCCGGGCTGATGAGCCTGACCGGCGACCCCGACGGACCGCCCTACCGCGCCGGCATCTCCGTCTTCGACGTCATGGCGGGCAACCACGCGGTCATCGGCATCCTCGCGGCGCTGCGCCACCGCGACACCACCGGGAACGGCCAGCACGTCGAGGTCAACCTGCTGTCCTCGGCGCTCACCGGACTGGTCAACCACAGCTCCGCCTACGCCGCCGGAGGCGTGGTCCCCTACCGGATGGGCAACGCGCACCCCAGCGTCTTCCCGTACGAGCCGCTGCCCACCGCCGACAACGACCTCATCGTGGCCGCCGCCAACGACGGCCAGTTCCGCAGGCTCTGCGAGATCCTCGGCATCCCCGAGGTCGCCGACGACCCGCGCTTCGCCCGCAACGCCGACCGCACCGAGCGGCGTGAGGAACTGCGGCCCCTGCTGGTCGGGCAGCTCGCCAAACGCGGCGCGGACGAGTGGTTCGAGCTGCTGGTCCAGGCCGGCATCCCCTGCGGGCCCATCAACACCATCGACGGCGGGTTCGCGATGGCCGAGCGCTTCGGGCTGGACCCGGTGGTCGAGGTCGGCGAGGGCGACCGCGCGGTGCCCACCACCCGGCACCCGATCCGCTTCTCCCGCACCCCGGCCGGCTACCGGCTGCCGCCACCCGAACTGGACGAGCACGGCGACGAGTTGCGCGCCTGGCTGAGCAAACCGGGCGAGGGCGTGGACGCGGCCGGTTCCGGGGAGGAGCGGTGACGGGCCCCGGCGGGCAGCCGGACCACCCCGGCCGTCCCACGTACCCCACCGCGCTCGGCGCCTCGTCCACGGAGTCCATCACCCTGCTCGGCCAGGACCTGGCCGAGGACGTGATGGGCAAGGTCGGCTTCGGTGAACTCGCCTTCTGGCTCGCCACCCAGCGCCGGCCCACGGCGGGGGAGACCCGGGTCTTCGAGGCGGTGCTCGCCGCCCTGGCCGACCACGGCTTCACCCCCACCGCCATCGTCACCCGGCTGACGTACCTGTCGGCCCCCGACTCGGTGCAGGGCGCGCTCGCCGCGGGACTGCTCGGCGGCGGCTCCCGGTTTCTCGGTGTCACCGAGGACTGCGGCCGCTTCCTGCACGACGTCCTCGACTCCCTCGACGGCCCCCGGCCCACCGACGACGCCGGCTGGGACGCGCTGGCGCTCACCACCGTCCGGGCCCGGCGGGCCGAGGGGCGCTTCGTCCCCGGCCTCGGCCACCACGTGCACAAGAACGGCGACCCCCGCACCCCCCGGCTCTTCAACATCGCCGAGGAGGAAGGGCTCGTCGGCCCCCACCTGTCGCTGTTCGCCGCCATCGGCCGGGTCCACCCCGAGGTGCTGGGCAGGACGCTGCCGCTCAACGGGGCCGGGGTGTGCGGTGCCGCGCTCGCCGACCTCGGGCTGCCCCTGCAACTGCTGCGCGGCTTCGCCCTGCTGGCCCGTACCGCCGGGCTCATCGGGCAGCTCGCCGAGGAGCTGCGCCACCCGGTCGCGAACGAGATCTTCCTGTCCGTGGACCTGAACAACCGGTCCGTGGCACCCGATCCCCACTCACCCGCCGACGAGACCCACGGAGGTCCGCATGGCTGAGCTGGTCGCGGTCATCGCGTCCACCCACCACCCGTTCTACTACCGGGCGAGCAACGCCACCGGGGAGGACCGGCCGCCCTTCGCCGACGAATGGGTGCGCAAGGTGGAGGCGTTCCGCAGGACACTGACCGCCGCCCGGCCCGATGTGCTGGTCATGGTCGGATCCGACCACTTCCACCAGCTGTGGCTGGACAACATGCCTCAGTTCCTCGTGGGCAAGGCGCCCTTCTACGACGCGAACTTCTACAACGAGGAACGCGAGTTCGGCTTGCCCCGCATGCTGCTGAAGGGCCACGAGGACCTCTCCTCGCACGTGCTGCGCGGCGGCCTCGACCTCGGTTTCGACCTCGCGTTCTCCAACGAGATGCGCATCGACCACTCCATCACGTGCCCGATCATCACGCTGCGGCCGGAGAACGACCTGCCGATCGTGCCGATCTACACCAACATCTTCGCCCCGCCGCTGCCGCAGCCCAAGCGCTTCGTGCAGCTCGGACGGGCGATACGCGAGCTCATCGAGTCCTGGCCGGGCGACCAGCGGGTCGCGGTCGTCGGCACCGGCCATCTGTCACTGGAGCTCGGCGGACCGCGCCAGTTCGGGCCGCACGGCCCCGACCCGGAGTTCGACCGCAAGGCCGTCGAGTGGATCGCGTCCGGGGACATCGAGGGCTGCCTCGCCGAGGTCACCCTCGACAGCCTGCACCTGCCGGGGAACGCCACCCACGGCTTCATGGACTTCATGCTGATGATGGGTGTGGCCGGTGAGGGCCGGAAGGCCGACTACACCGACACGTTCGACCTGTTCCACACCATGGAGGCCTACTTCACCTGGTACCCGCGCGGAGGCCGCTCGTGAGCAAGTACCTGCTGAACAAGTTCCTCTACACCGTCGACCGGGACCCGGAGCTGCTGGAGCGCTACCGGGAGGAGCCGGCGGCCACGGTGCGGACGTGGGAGGACGAGTACGCCAATCGCATCCTCAACTGCCTGCACGGCGAGGCCTCGACGTGGTTGAGCTTCGACGACACCGAGCGCGAGGCGCTGTCCACCCACGACTACCCGAAGCTGTTCGAGCTGGGGGCGCACCCCTTCCTCACGATCACGCTGTTCATCGGGATCTTCGAACGCGACCACGGCCCCCTGGAGTTCCAGAAGGAGTACGCCCGGCGGCTGTCGCACATGACGCTGCCCTACCCCGACATCACCACATGACGATGCGGGCGGCGGAGATCACCGAGCCCGGCCGGCCGCCCCGGGTGGCCGACCGGGAACCGCCCCGGCCGGGGGAAGGCGAGGTCCTGGTCGAGGTGCGGGCCGCGCCGCTGACGCCGCTGGACCTGCTGTGCGCGAGCGGCACCTCGTACTTCGGCCGGCCGCGCACCCCGTACGTGCCCGGCGTCCAGGGCGTGGGCCTGCACGCCGGGCGCACGGTCTGGTTCCCGACGGCGGCGGGCATGGCACCCGGGGACGGCAGCATGGCCCAGTTCGCGGCGGTCCCCGAGGAGGCGCTGGTCGAACTACCGCCCGGCGCCGACCCGGTGGCCGTCGCCGCCCTGGGCCTGTCCGCGGTCGCCGCGCACATGGCGCTGACGTGGCGCGGCGAACTGGCCCCGGGGGAGCAGGTGGTCGTCCTCGGCGCCGGGGGCACGGTCGGGCAGGCCGCGGTGCAGCTCGCCCGGGCCGCCGGCGCCCGACGTGTGGTGGCCGCCGCCCGCTCCGCAGCGGCGCGGGAGCGGGCCCGAGACGTGGGCGCCGACGCCGTCGTCGTCCTCGACACCGATGACGTGGGCGAGTTGGCCGCCCGGATCGCCTCCGCGGCGGACGGGCCCGTGGACCTGGTCATCGACCCGCTCTTCGGCCCGCCGGCCGCGGCGGCGGCCCGCACCCTGCGCAGCGGCGGACGCCTGGTCAATCTGGGCAGCTCCGCAGCCGAGACCTGCCCGCTCGACTCCGGCACGCTGCGCAGCCGCTCCCTGCGTGTCCTCGGGTACACCAACAACGAGCTCACCCCGGCCCAACGGGCGGCCTCCCTGGTCGAGATCGCCCGCCGCTCGGCCGAGGGCGGGCTCACCGTCGCCCATGAACGGGTTCCGCTCGACGACCTGCCCGCCGCATGGCACCGCCAGGCGACGGGTACCGCGAACGGCCGCGCCGTCCTGCTGCCGCACGGGCAGGTGCCGCCCCGCGCCTGACCGCGCCCGGCCCGGAACCGGGACCAGGACCGGGGCGTCAAAGCGCCATGAATCCCAGAATCCCGTATCTCGTCCTTGCCGCGGCACTCTCCACCGCGGTCCTCACCGGATGCACCAGTGACGGCGACCGGCCGCGCCGTACCGCCGGACACGAACCGACGGCCGCGGCGACCGGCGCAGCCGTGCCGCGGGCCATGCCGTTCGAGCTCTACACCCACTGCGGAATCGACGACGTCCGTATCGGTTCGGCGTGGTTCGAGGCCGAGCGCCCGCTCTCGGACGGCTCCGGCAACCCGCCCGCGGGCTGGGACAATCCCCTGCACCAGGGCACGATGACCGTGGTCTCGCCGAGCGAGGCCGTGTTCACCGACGACGAGGGGCACCGGGTGCGGTTCCTGGCCCGGCCGGGTGCGACGGAGCCCAAGCACCTCTGCGAATGAGAGGGGCCGCCGATCGGGCTCGCGTGCGGCGCCCCGGGCGGGGCACCGCACGCGACGGCGGATCAGGCGTTGGGGTCGAAGGGGATGCCGGACGGCTTCGCGTTGGCGAGGGTGGAGTTGAAACGGGCGTCGTTGATCTTGATCGTGGCCGCGCCGAAGTCCGCGTTCATGAGCTTGTCGCGGTAGCCCGCCGGGTAGCCCGCCCAGCCGACGAGACGGGGGAAGAACCAGCCGCCGGTGGCGTTCTCCGCGGGCTCGTCGTTGGTGTTGGCGAAGCGGAAGCAGTGCGTCGAGGCGCCGTCCTTGTGGTACACGATCTTGGGGTGGGTGCCGTCGAAGCGGATCGCGGAGCGGGCGGCGATCTGGTAGCCGGAGTGCTGCGACGCCGCGACGTACTCGACCTGGTTGTTGTGGATCCAGACCACGACGTGCTCCCAGTCGTGGGTGTGGCCGATGGCCGCGGGGCCGAGCGTGGCCTGGTCCTTCTCGAAGTAGCTGGCGTACACGACGGCGCACCAGTCGTTGTTGCACTTCTCGCGCGAGTACGTGTTGGCGTTGGCCAGCTGGGCGTAGTCGTGGCAGTGCCCGTTGACGTCCCCGCCCAGCTTCAGGCCGGGGTTGAGGGTGCCGTCCGCACCGATGGCGGCCGTGGCGTAGCAGCCGTCCCCGTCGTAGTCGTAGGCCGGGGAGAAGGACTGCTCCAGGCCGTCCGCGTTCTGCGGCAGGAGCTGGAGGACGGAGGCGTTGGCCTCGGCGGGGAAGGCAAGGACCGCCATCGCGCCCAGGGCGGTCGCGACGGCCCCCAGACGGAGACGGCCGGGGCGCCGGGTGCGGGACGCCGTTCCAGCGGGAATGTTTTTCGCCGACCTCAGGCTGCGCACGAGAACTCCTCGACATGAAAGGGGGCAGGGGTTTCTTTTCGCAAGAATTCCCTGCCCGAATACTGACGGTTTCGCGCGACGAAGGTTTCCGGCCGTGCCGGAGCGGCCGGAGAGATCATCTCCGGCCTGAACTCCGCCTGTTGATGCGTCGACAAGTTATCCGAGGCCGATCCGGTGGCGCAAGCACGCATTTCCGGAACGGCATTCCCGACATGTCCCGGCTTCCGATAGGGGGAAGACGGGGAAGAGCAGGGCCAAGCGGCCGGGAAATTAAATACCGCTGTGAATCAGCCGACCGTCCGGGGTGTTATGAGTGCGCCGCCTGGAAAGCACGGCCCGCGGCCGTGGCCGTCGTGCCATCGGTGAACAGGCCGCTGCTCGGCTTGGCGGCGTCGGCCCCGAGCCCGAACCACGCGTAGCGCTGGAGCCAGGGCAGGCCCTCCAGTGCCTTGGTGGAGGCCGTCACGAAGGCCGCCTGCTGGTCGGGGGTGGGGAAGCGGGTGCCGTGGGAGAAGTCGATCAGGGCGTACTCGGTGAGCCAGATGGGCTTGTTGTACCGCTGGTGCACCGCGTTCAGATAGGACGTCAGCTGCCCGACCGCCTCGGGAGTGCGGAAGTCGCCGCCGTACCAGTGCAGGGTGATGAAGTCGACGCGGTAGCCCTTCGCCTTCGCCCCCGACATGAAGCGGTCCAGCCAGCCGCCGGGGGTGTCGCCGCCATAGGCGACCGCGGGGCTGCCGAGCACCTTGCCCGCGTCCATGAGCTGCGGCCACAGCGAAAGGGCCTGCTCCACCGTCATGTTGGACTGCTGGGCCATGTCCGGCTCGTTGAAGCCCAGCAGGTACGGGCCCTGGGACTTCGCCTGGGACAGGTTCTGCGGCGTGACGGAGTCGCGCCCCCAGATCATCGGGACGAATCCGGCCGAGGGCGGGCTCGTCACCTCCGAGTGCTGTGTCGACCAGGTGTAGAACCAGCTCGCGCCGGACGCGGCCAGCGCCTTGCTCACCCCGGGGAAGGTCCACACCCCGACGCCCTTCTTGGACGTCGAGGCGACGTTCACCGCGGGCGGGGCGGCGGGTGCCTTGTGCGTGGGCTTGGGCGTCGCCTTCTTCTTCGCCGGCGACTTCGAGGCGCTGACGGACGGCGACGGGCTCGCGGAGTGCGCGGAGGGCCGCGGTGAGGCGGTGGGCGTGCCGACGGGGGCGGAGCGGGCGGGCGCCGCGGCCTTCTGCGGGGTGTCCGACGAGTTCGCCGTGAGCCCGGCGGCGACCAGCGCCACCGTGACCACGGCCGCGACCGCGGCCCCCGAGACGACGGGCGTGCTGAACACGCGCGACGCGGGCCGCGCGGCCCGGTGCGAGTGCCGAGCGCGGCCTGCCGCCCGGTGTCCCGCGGGGCTCCCCGGACCACCGGAGGACCCCGGGCCGGCGGGGGCCGCGGCGGGCGTCCCCGCCTCGCGCGCGACCGCCGCGACCACCCGCGCCGGGTCCAGCGCCGGGGGCACCGCCAGCAGCGGCAGCCCGCTCAGCAGGCGGTCCATGGGGAACAGGCCCTCCTCCATCCCGCCGCACACCGGGCACCCGCGCACGTGCCGCGCGAAGCGCTTGCGCCACAGCGGGCTCGGTACGCCGTCCCAGTTGTCGGCGGGCGCCTGGAGCTCGGCGCACCGGGGCACGGCGTTCAGGGCCCGCACCACCACGCGGGCGGCCTCCATCTGCTTCTTCATGCGCTGCACCCGCACCGCGGCATGCCGGTCCGACAGGCCCAGTGCGGAGGCGAGTTCGGGCCGGTCCAGCTCGCCGCTCTCCTCCAGCCACCACAGGGACAGCAGCTCCCGGTCGTCCTCGTCCAGCCACCGGGTGGCCTCGGCGACCTCGCGGCGCTGCTCGGTCAGGCCCAGCCGCAGAATCGTCAGCCCGGCGAAGTCGAGGCCGGGGTCGGGTATCTGCTCGGCGGCCGCCAGGTCCGCGCTGCGGTCCCGGGCGGTCGCGCGCAGCCGCGCGTGATCACGGACCTGCCGGATCGTGATCGCCACCAGCCACGAGCGGAACGCCCCCGGGTCCCGCAGTTCCGTCAGCCCCCGCACCATGCGCAACAGCGTCTCCTGTACGACGTCGTCCACGTCGGCGTGGCCGTTCAGCGCCCGGCCGACGATGTTGTAGACGAGCGGCAGGCACTCGGCCACCAGCTGGTCCAGTGCCCGCGGGTCGCCCGCGCGTGCCGCCGTCACCACCCCGGCGCCGGGTCCGCTCCGGTGGGTCTTGCGCATGTGACTCCACTCTTCCCTTCGTACCGGCGCCCCGTGGCGCGGCACTTGGTCTCGCTGCCCTGACCCGTCCGGCCCGTGCGCGGGGCGGACGGAAATGCCTGCACGTACAGGAGACGGCCGGCCGCGGCCAGGACAACGCAAATCCCGCGGGATCCCCGCACGGATTTGTGTTGTCGGACGCCCCCGGACGCGGTCCCCGATACGTGCGCACGCACCAGGTGAGGACGAGGAGGGCACAAGGATGGCACGACGCGGTCGGCACGGCGCGAAGTCCCCGCAGGGGCGGAGGTGGGTGTTCGGGGCCGCAGCGGTCGCGGTGACGGTTCTCGCCGTCTACGGGGCCCTCACCCAGTTCGGCACGGGCGACGCCCCTGCGACGCGGGCGGCGGTACGGGACGTGGCGGCGGCCGCCGCCCCCTCCCCGGGGGCGACCGCCGGAGGGACGGGTCCGGCCGCGTCGCCCCCGGCCTCCCCCTCGGCGAGCCACCGGCCCTCCGGCTCGCCCAGCCCCTCCGCCAAGGGCAGCACCCGGCCCACCCCCACCGCCAAGACCCCGCCCCGGGCAGGCACGTCCCGGGCGGCGGTCCCGGCCGGCAGCAGGTCGATCACCGTGGTCAACCGGACGCAGGAGACGGTCTGGGCCGTCGTCACCGACTCCCCGGCCTACCCCGACGGCCGCAGGCTCGCCCCCGGGCAGAGCACCACGCTGACCGTGGGGAACAAGTGGGGCGGACGGATCTGGGGCCGCACGGGCTGCGCCACGACCGCCGCGAGCGCCTGCCGCACCGGTGACTGCACCACCGTGTGCAACGGCCCCAACCCGCCCACCACGCTCGGTGAGTTCACTTTCGACGCGTACGCCGGCCTGGACTTCTACGACGTGAGCATGGTCGACGGCTCCAACCTGCCGATGTACATCAACATCTCGCACACCACCAGCACCGACCCGGTCAGCGCCTCCGGCTGCTACCGCGGTACGTGCACCAGCCCCGTGGACTGCCCGAGCGCCATGCAGGCCAAGGCAGGCGGCCAGGTCATCGGCTGCAAGCCGCCCTGCGCGGCCTTCGGCGGCGACGTCTACTGCTGCCGCGGGACGTGGGCGGGCCGCACCAACTGCGTGCCCTCGAAGTGGCCGGTCGACTACACCCGCGTCTTCAAGAAGGCCGCCCCCTACGCCTACTCCTACGCCTTCGACGACTCGGCGACCATGTCGTGCAAGGGGGCCTGCTACTACCGGATCACGTTCGGCACCACGGGGTAGCGTTCCCGGCCGCGGCCGGTCAGGCGAGCAGGGCGGCCGTGAACGTCCCGCGGTGGCCCACGAGCCAGTCCTGCACACGGTCCCAGCGCCGCGTGCCACCGCGCTCCGCCAGCAGCCGTACGAAACCGGGGTCTCCGTCGTTCGCGCGGCCGACGGAGAAGGCCCGGCAGACGGCGGTGGCCGCCTCGACCAGAGCGGGAAGTGCGGCGCGCTCCTGTGCCGTGAGGCCGTAGCCGTCGGCGAGGACGCGCAGCCGGCCCGGGGCGTCCAGTCCGGCGGGGTAGTGGGCCGCCGCGGACTCGGGATCGAGCATCGGCACCCAGTAGCGGGCGGCCATGGCGAGATCCCACAGGGGCCTGCCGGGGGCGGCCAGGTCGAAGTCGATCAGGGCCGCGGCACGGCCGTCCCGGAAGACGACGTTCTCCGGGCACACGTCGTTGTGGCACAGCATCGTCCCCCCTTCCGGGTCGGCAAGGTCCCGGGGCCACTCGGCGCCGGAGTCGACGGGGATGCCCGCGCTCGCGTCGTGCAGGCGCCGCAGGAGGCCGCCCACGGAACGCAGCGCGGTCCCGGTCGTCGCCCAGCCGGGGAACGGCGGCAGGGCGACGTCACCGGGGATCCAGGTCAGCTGCTCGCGGCCGTCGCCGGTGAGCCGGACGGGCTTCGGGGCCGCGTCGAAACCGCGGTCCACGAGTGCGCGGAGGTGGGCGTGCAGGGCCCGCGCGGTGCGCGGGGCCGGGCGTTCCACCACGGCACCGCGGCGGAACACGGCGCCCGCGTTCATGACCCCGCCCGTCAGTGGCTCCTCGCCGTCCGCCGCCTCGCCCTGGGCCGTCATGCCGGTCACCTTAGACCGTGCCGTCGTCACATGGCCTTGCCCAGCCACGTGGGGAGGCGCCCCCATCCCGCGACGCTCCCCCAGCCTCCGGCCTGGGGGAGTTGTCACGGGACGACTCTCCGCCTTGCGATGCACCGCACCTGGGGGTACGCCCAGCGGCTACTGCGGGCGGCGGCCCGCCACGAGCACCGGGCCGCCGGGGACGGTCGGGAAGCGCCGGACGTCCTCCAGGCCCTGGGCGGTCAGGACGGCCGCCATCTGGTCGGCGTCGTACGCGGAACCGCCGTTGCGCGCGGCGTTCCAGCGGCCGACCGCCCCCCGCAGCCCGTCGGGCGCCGGCGAGCCGGCGCCCGCCACGAGCCAGCCGCCGGGCACGAGCGCGTCGGTCAGCCGGGGGAGGGCGGTGTCCAGGACCGCCTCCGAGAGGAAGGGCGCGGGCAGCCAGACCAGGTCGTACGCGGTCTGCTCGGAGGTGTCGGCGACGTCGCGGAGCAGCAGGGTGACCCGGCTCGCGGTCTCCTGCGGCGCCCCGGCCAGTTCCCCGCGCGCCAGGTCCAGCGCGCGTTCCAGGACGTCGATACCGGTGACCTGGGCGCGGGGGAAGGCCTCCGCCAGCGCGAGGGCCAGTGCGGCGACCCCTGTGCCGACGTCCAGGATGCGGCCGCCGTCGCCGGCCAGGCGGTCGCCCAGGCCGGGCAGTTGGGGCACGATCCGGCTGCCGAGCGCGCGGCCGACCGCGGCCGACGCGCGCCCCTGGTTGAGCAGCACCCGGTCGTCCAGCGCCGCCCAGCCGCCGGAGGTCTCGCCCGCCGCCGCGGCCACCGCCTGCCGCAGCGAGCTGAGGCGGGCCTCCACGGCGCTGCGGGCCGTCGGACCGTCCGGCGGGACGAGGGACGGGTGCGGGACGAGCGCGTCGCCCTCCCGGCGTACCAGCCCGGCCTGCTCCAGGACGGCGGTGCGGTGCGGGTCGGCGGCCAGCACCTCGGCGAGCGGCGTGGTGAGCGCGTCGTGCAGGGTGCCGACCATCGCGGCCATGGCCCAGGTGGCGGCCTCCAGCACGGCGGCCGGGTCCTCGTTCAGGGACAGGACGGTGCCGGCCGCGGCGCCGGGCGGTGTGGGCGGTGTGGGCGGTGTGGACATCGGACGGGCCTCCTCGTCGTACGGCTTGCACAGGAGGACACGATGCCCGCGCCGAATCCGTTCGGCAGCGCTGCTCGCCGGTGCCGGCGAGGTCAGGGATGGTAGACGGACTGCAGCCGCTGGTAGGCCTGAAGCCCCTCGGGGCCCAGTTCGCGGCCGAGTCCGCTGTTCTTCTCGCCGCCGTAGGGCGAGGCGATGTCGGGCTGGTACCCGTTGAGGCCGATCGTGCCCGTGCGGATCCGGCGGGCCACGCGGGCGCCGCGCTCCAGGTCGGTGGTCCACACGGTGCCGGCGAGCCCGTACGCGGAGTCGTTGGCGAGGCGTACGGCGTCGTCCTCGTCTTCGTAGGGGGTGATCGTCAGGACCGGGCCGAAGATCTCCTCCTGGGCGATCACCGAGGAGTTGTCGACGTCGGCGAAGACCGTCGGCTCGACGAACCAGCCCCGGTCGAGGCCGGGCGGCCGGCCCCCGCCGGTGGTGAGCCGGGCGCCGTCGGCCCGCCCCTTGCCGATCCAGCCCTCCACCCGCTCCCGCTGCCGGGAGCTGACGAGGGGGCCGATCTGCGTGGCGGGGTCGAGCGCGTCGCCCACCCGCGCGTCGCGCGCCATCGTGGTGTAGACGTCCACGACCTCGGCGTAGCGGCTGCGGGGCGCGAGGATCCGCGTGCTCGCGAAGCAGGTCTGGCCGTTGTTGAGCAGGCTGGCGGCGAAGCGCTCCCCGGTGTCCTGTCCGAGGTCGGCGTCGTCCAGGACGACGGCCGCGGACTTGCCCCCGAGCTCCAGGGTCACCGGCCGCAGCAGTGCCGCGCAGGCGGCGGCGACGCGGCGCCCGGACGCGGTCGAACCGGTGAAGGCGACCTTGTCGACGCCCGGGTGCGCGACCAGGTAGGCGCCGGTCTCGCGCCCGGCGGGAAGGATGCTGACGACCCCTTCGGGCAGGCCCGCCGCCTCGACGGCCTGGGCCAGCAGCACCGAGTCCAGGACGGTCTCCGGGGCCGGCTTCAGGACCAGCGTGCAGCCCGCCGCCAGCGCCGGTGCGATCTTGAAGAACCCCACGGTCTGCGGGAAGTTCCAGGCCATGACGGCGGCGACCACGCCCACCGGTTCCCGGCGGACCTCGGTTGTGCCCCGGGGCAGGCCGGACCGGAACTCCTCGGCGGGAGCGGCGGTGGCCAGGGCGGCGTAGTAGCGCAGGAGGGCGGCCGGCACCGACCCCTCGTAGGCGCGGGCGACGGAGATCGGCATGCCGTTCTGCGCGCTGACGCTGATCGCCGTCACCTCGCTCCGGGAGGCGAGCTCGTCCGCGAGCCGGACCATGGCGGCCGCCCGGCGCTCGGGTTCCCAGGTGGGCCAGCCGTCCGGGGCGTCGAAGGCGGTGCGGGCCGCGCGGACGGCGCGGTCGACGTCGGCAGGGCCGGCTTCGGGCACGGCCCCCAGGCGGTCGCCGGTGCTGGCCGAGGCGACGGTGATGGTGCGGTGGCCGGACGGTGCGGTCCACCGGCCGCCGACGAACAGGCGGTTCTCGTTCACGGGCATGGCAAAGGACGTCATGGCAAAGCACTTCTTCCGGGGCGGCGACCGGGAGGGCCGTCCCCTGATCGATCCCGCGCCGTGGCCGCGGGCGTTCCGCGGCGCCGGCGCCGGGGGCGCGTGCGCGATGGTGGTCCGGCGCGTCGCGACGGCGCGACGGACGTACGAGCGACCCGCTGCGCGGCAGGGGGCGCTGCGCCTTGGAGGCCGCCGCGGGGGCGGATCCAGCCCTCTCCGGCGGCGATTTGCGCGGTCTGTCAGGTGGTGCACCGCAATGCCCCCCGAGGCTACACCCATCTGGGGGCACGTGACACCAGATGTTCGGCCTGCACGGACCGCCGGTACTGACGGATCGTCAGATCCAGCCGCGGCGCGTGGCCTCCATGGCGATCTGGAAGCGGGTCTGCGCGCCGAAGCGCTGCATGAGCTTGGTGACGTGCCGCTGCACGGTCCGCTCGCTCCACCCCATCGCCCGCCCGGCCGCCTTGTCCGTGGCGCCCGCCGCCAGCAGCGTCAGCAGCCGTGCCTCCTGCGGCGACAGCTCCTCCTGGCCGTCCTCCGTCGTGACCCCCTCGTGCGCCCGGACGTGGACACTGCGGTCCCACAGCGCCTCGAAAAGGGCGATCAGGGCGTCCAGCAGGGGCGAGGGGTGGATGAGGTAGGAGGCGGTCACGGCGTTGTCGCCGGGGCGCAGCAGGGGGATGATGGCCAGCCGGTCGTCCGACACGGCCAGTTTCATGGGCAGGCCGGGGGCGATGCGCGCCTGTTCGCCGTGGCGTATGCCGACGGTGACGTCGTCGAGCCAGCCGGGGAGCGACAGCACGGTGCTGTCGTAGATGACGCGGTAGGCCACGCCGCGGTCCAGCAGCGCCAGCTCGTCCCGGTTCGGCTCGGTGTGCGCCTCGACCGCCGCGTACGGGGGCCGGTCGAAGCCGCGTACCTGGGTGCGGGTGCTCTGCTGCATGTGCGCCCAGCGGCGGTTGACGTCCTCGCGCCCGGAGACGACCTCCACGAGGTCGTCGGGGTTCACGAAGCGGGTGGCGGCGCGGTAGACGTCCATCAGGCCCGCGACCTGCGCGCGCACCTCGCTCAGCGAGCGTTCCCGGTCCCGCAGCACCGCCTCCAGCCCGGTGTCCGGGGCGACGACCACGTAGGTGACGGGACGGCCGGGGGCGCGGATCGCGAGGCCGAGCGCCACCAGCGACTGCACCGAGCGCCGGGCGACCGCGACGGAGAGATGGCCGTCGTGGGCGAGGTCGGCGGCGGTGGCCCGGGTCCGGCGGATGAGGATCTCGTAGACCGCTTCGTCCTGCCGGCTCAGGCCGATCGATTCGAGCATGATCCTTCTCCGTGCGCCGGAAGCGTGAACATGTGTCGTTCTCACGACACCTGGCGGGAAGCTGCCGCCGGTTCATCTTGTCAGGGCGATCAAGCCGATGGCAGTGTTCCGGAAATTCCGTCGTCCCCGGTCCGCCTGGCGGTCCGCGGGTCCGCCGTGGACCGCTCCGCCCGCCCCGCGCGTGATCGCCTATCGTCGTGCCGACGGGGATCGATCACGCCGCCACGGCGGCATCCGCGGGAGGACGACTGTGCGTACGAGGGACCTGGGACGCAGCGGGCTTCGGGTGTCCGAGATCGGCTACGGAGCCTGGGGCATCGGGGAGTCGGCCTGGGTGGGTGCGACCGAGGGCGAGTCCGTGCGGGCGCTGGACCGGGCCGTCGACCTCGGGGTGAACTTCATCGACACCGCCCGCGGCTACGGCGAGAGCGAGCGCATCGTCGGGCGGTTCGTCCGCCGGCGGGCCGGTGCGGGCGACGACATCCTCGTGGCCACGAAGGTCCCGCCGATGAACCGCCTGTGGCCCGCGCCGGACGGCGTCGACCCCGCGGAGGCGTTCCCGGGGGCACACATCCGGGAGAGCCTGGAGACCAGCCTGCGGGCGAGCGGCCTCGACCACTTCGACGTCCTCCAGTTCCATGTGTGGAGCGACGAGTGGGTGGGCCGCGGGGACTGGCTGGAGACGGTCGCCGATCTGAAGCGGGAGGGGAAGATCCGCCTCTTCGGCGTCTCCGTCAACGACCACGAGCCCGCCAACGCGCTCGCGCTCGTGCGCAGCGGCGTGGTCGACACCGTGCAGGTCATCTACAACATCTTCGACCAGGCCCCGGCGGACGCCCTCTTCCCGGCGTGCCAGGAGCACGGCGTCGGCGTGATCGTCCGGGTGGCGCTCGACGAGGGCGGACTGACCGGCGGTGTCACGGCCGGGACCACCTTCCCGGAGGGCGACTTCCGCAACCGCTACTTCCGCGGCGACCGGCCCGCCGAGGTAGAGCGGCACGTCGACGCCATCGTCGCCGACCTCGGCATCGGCCGCGACGAGCTCGCCGAGACGGCGCTGCGCTTCGTCCTGAGCTCCCCGGCGGTCTCCACGGTGATCCCCGGCATGCGCTCCGTGCGCAACGTCGAGCGGAACGCCGCCGTGAGCGACGGCCGTGCCCTGGACTCCGGACAGCTCGGCGTACTGGCCCGGCACCGCTGGCAGCGCAACTTCTACAGCGCCTGAGGAGGCGGGCGCCCGCGCCGGGGCCGCCGGTGCGCACCCCGCTCACCAGGGGCGATGCCGTGCACCGGGGCCCGTGCGCCCGCCACGGCGGCAGGGTTGTCTGGAACGAATCCAAAATATTAGCGCATATATCCCCTAATGGTGCAAACATGGGATGTATGCGTACTTCGTGGTTGACTCATCCGCAGGGCACCCTCGCCGCGCGGCCCCGCACGCGCGAGATCGTGGACCGTCCCTGGCACATGCTGATCGGCGGGGAACTGACCGACGCGGTCTCGGGGGGCACTCTCGATGTGATCAACCCGGCGGACGAGACGGTGGTGGCGCGCATGCCCCTCGGGGGCTGCGCGGATGTGGACGCCGCGGTCGACGCGGCCCGCGACGCGGCGCCGGCGTGGGCCGCGACGTCGATCACCGACCGGGCCGCCGTGCTGAACGTGCTGGCCGACGCCGTGGAGGCGCACGGCGAGGAACTGGCCTGGATCGACACGATCGACAACGGCAGCCCCATCGGCGTGATGCGGGACGACTTCCGCGTGGCCGTGGCCCAGTTGCGCTACTTCGCGGGCCTGGCCCTGCAACTGCGCGGCGAGACCGTCCCCATGGCCGACCCCGACGCGTTCGACTTCACGCTGCGCGACCCCTACGGCGTGGTCGGGCGGATCGTCCCCTGGAACCACCCGCTGATGTTCGCGGCGGCCCGCGTCGCCGCGCCGCTGCTGGCCGGCAACGCCGTGGTCCTGAAGCCCGCCGAGGTGACCTCCCTGTCGGCGCTGCGGCTGGGCGAGATCGCCGCGCGCATCGTGCCGCCGGGGGTGCTCAACATCGTGCCGGGGCTCGGGTCCGTGGCGGGCGAACGGCTCGTGACCCACCCCGACGTCCCGCGCATCGCCTTCACGGGCTCGTCCGCCACGGGACGGCGCGTCCAGGCGCGCGCGGCGAGCGCCGCCGTCAAGACGGTCACCCTCGAACTCGGCGGGAAGAACCCGATCATCGTCTTCCGCGACGCGGACGTGCGCGCCGCGATCGACGGCGTGATGGCCGGGATGAACTTCAAGTGGCAGGGCCAGAGCTGCGGCTCCACCTCCCGGCTGTTCGTCCACCAGTCGCTGTACGAGCGCGTGGTCGGGGAGGTGGGGCGGCGCATGGACGACCTGCGGATCGGCGACCCCTCCGAGACCGGCACCGACATCGGTCCGCTGGTCTCGGCGGCCCACTACAGCAAGGTCTCCTCCTACGTCCGGGCCGGCCTCGCCGACCCGGCCCTCGACCTCGTCGCCGGCGGCACCTTCCCCGACCGCCCCGGTTACTACGTCCGCCCCACCCTCTTCTCCGCACCCGGCGGACCGGGCGGTCCCCTCTTCACGGACGAGATCTTCGGGCCGGTCCTCGTGGCGGCCCCCTTCGACAGCTACGAGGAGGCCGTCGGCGAGGCCAACGCCCTGCCCTACGGACTCACCGCCAGCGTGTGGACCCAGGACCTGCACACCGCCCTGGCCGCGGCCCGCGACCTGCGCACGGGCTACGTCTGGGTCAACGCCAGCTCCTCCCACCTCCCCGGCACCGCGTTCGGCGGGGTCAAGAACTCCGGCGTCGGACGTGAGGAGGGCATCGAGGAACTGGCCGAGTACACCCAGCAGAAGAACGTCTACGTCCGCTTCTGAGCCGGCCCGCCGCGGGCCCGGACGCCCGTCACGACCAGCCCATCTCGGTGTAGGGCCGGCCGCGCCGGACGGCGTCGACGGCGGCGCGGGTGTAGGCGACGGTGCGCTCCGGAAGGCGGTCCACGGGCCACCAGTCCCAGCTGACGCACTTGTCGGGTTCGAGGAGTTGCGGCTCGCCCTTCCACTGCCGGGCGCGGAAGACCAGTTGCAGGCGCGGCCGGGTGCCGGGGGCCCAGAGCATGTGCACGGCGTGGACGAACTCCACGTCCCCGGGCTCGATCACCAGGCCCGCCTCCTCGCGGGCCTCGCGCACCAGGCACGCGACGGCGGACTCCTGCTCGCAGTGGCCTGCCAGGAAGTGGTACTGCAGCGGCGCGAAGGCCGAGTCCGGGTGGCGCAGGCCGAGCAGGACCTGGCCGTCGCGTTCGAGGTACAGGTGGGCGCCGACGACGTTCGGAACGCCCCGGCCGGCCGGCGCCCCGCCGGGCGGCGGCACGGCGGCCCCGGCGGCCTGGTGGCGCTCGATCACCCGGGCCGCCCACGGCGCCATCGTCAGATGGGCCATCGTGGCGACGTCGAAGAACGCGAACATGATGCCTTCGCCCACCTCCAGGCGGGAGGGGTCGCCGTCCCACTGCCCCAGGAAGATCTGGACGTGCGGCCGGGGGCGGCCGTCGGGGCCGGGGCGCTCGACGACCCCGAACCGGGTGAGGCCGTCGATGGTGAGGCCCGTCTCCTCCAGCAGCTCCCGCGCGATCGCCTCCTCCGGCGTCTCGTCGCCCTCCCTGGCGCCGCCGGGCAGCGACCAGGTGCCGGGGTCGCTGATCG
Source organism: Streptomyces sp. NPDC088732 (assembly GCF_044751205.1). NCBI lineage: Bacteria > Bacillati > Actinomycetota > Actinomycetes > Kitasatosporales > Streptomycetaceae > Streptomyces > Streptomyces sp. NPDC088732. The sequence goes on along the minus strand of NZ_JBIVLI010000030.1, from coordinate 64,898 downwards.
GCTTGTTGGCGTCCCGCAGGTGGAGCAGGTACTGGCCGCGCCGGTTGACGATCAGCGCGGTGGTCTGGTGCGGCTCGGGCGTGACCGCGGGCATGGGCGAGTCCTTCGGTTCGGTGGGAATCCGGGCGGCTCCGGGCGGAACCCCACGGCGCGCGGCGCGGGTCGCGACGTCCAGCAGGATGCCAGGACACGGGTGCGGTGCAGGAGTATCGCGTGGCGCGCCGTGGACCGGCCGTGCCCCGCACATGAATATCGGCGGTACCGTGACGCGCCGCCCGGCGGGGGCCGGGCCGGGCGTGCGCGTCGCGGTGCCGCCGGCAGCGGGCCCGCCGGCGCGGCGGGCCCCGGACTTACATGTGGTGGACCGTGCCTTCGTTGCGCGCGTAGTGCGTGACGGCCAGGACGGCGGCCATGAGCTCCGCGTCCAGGGCCGAGGCGTCGGCGAGGCGGGTCGGGGCCGTGTAGGAGTTGAGCAGGGTCTTGGTCACGCGCAGCGCGCCCTCGGGGCGCCGGACGACGGGCCGCGCCCACGCGGCGACGGCGTCGTCGAGCCGGTTCTCGGGGACGACCTTCTGCAGGACGGACAGGGACAGCGCCTCGTGGGCGTCGAAGGACCTTCCGGTGAGGACGAGTTCGCGCACGCGCGCGGCGCCGACCTCGTTCAGGAGCCGGGGGAGGAGGCCGCCCCAGGCGGTGGGGAGGCCGAGGGCGAGTTCGGGGAGGCGGAAGGAAGCGGTGTCGGAGCCCACGCGCAGGTCGCAGGCGAGGGCCAGGCCGAGCCCCGCGCCGATGGCCTTGCCGTGGACCTTGGCGATGGTGACCGCGGAGTTGCCGCTGAGTGCCTCGCAGACGAGGCGGCCCTTGGTGGCCGACGCGCGGATGCCGCCGCCGGTGGGGTCGTGGTCGAGGAAGCCGGCGTACTCGGTACGGTCGCCGCCCAGGCAGAAGTCGTCGCCGGCGCCGGACAGCACGATGACCCGCACCCCCGGTTCCGCGGTGGTGAGGACCGCGAGCAGCTCGTCCAGCATGGTCTCGGTGACGGCGTTGCCCTGGCCGGGGTCGTGCAGCTCGATGTCCAGGACCGGGCCCCGCCGGCCGGTCCTGAGCGTGGTGAGGGGCCGGGGCGCGCCGCCGGCCGGGTGGGGGAGGGACTGCGGGGCGTTCATGCGGTCACTTTCATCGAGGTCACACGGCGGAAGACCATGCGGGGCGCGTAGGTGGGCGCGGAGGCGAGGCGGAGTGCGGGGAATCGTTTCAGCAAAGCGGTCAGCAACGTACGGGCCTCAAGTCGTGCCAGCGCGGCCCCCAGGCAGTAGTGGGCGCCGCCGCCGAAGGTGAGATGCGTGCCCTTGCGCAGGATGTCGTAGGCGTGCGGATCGGCGTTCCGCCGCGGGTCGTGGTTGGCCGCCCCGTACATCACGTGCACCATCGTGTCCTTGGCGATCGGGACACCCGCGAGGACCGTGTCGTCGGCGGCGACACGGCTGTTGAGGTGGATGGGCGGGTCGTAGCGCAGGGCCTCCTCGATGGCGTCGTCGACGTGCTCGGGGTGCCGTCGCAGCCACTCCCAGCGAGCCGGCTCGTCCAGCAGCAGCCACACGGCGACCGACAGCAAGGTGGCCGTGGTCTCCAGGGAGGCGATCGTGAGGAACATGACCAACTGGTAGATCATCCGGTCGGCGGCCTCGCGATCGCCCGGCAGTTGCTCGTCCCAGTGACGAATCCAGCCGGACAGGACATCGTTGCCAGGCCGGGCGCGGCGGCCGGCCACCAGGTCGGTGAAGAAGGCCCGCATGTCGGCCGTGGCCTCTTCCGAGATGGCCAACTCCGACTTGGTGGGCAGCAGTTCCTGCGCATGCACCTGACGGTGCGTGAAATCGAGGATACGGGCGTGGTCCGTGGCCGGGATGTCCAGCCAGCGGCCGACCGTGACGACCGGCAACTGCTCGCTGACGGTGCCGACGAAATCGGCGACGCCGTCGGCGAGCAGCCGGTCCTCCAGTGTGTCGAGGAGCCGGGCGACATGCCCCTCGACCTCCGGCTCCATGGCGGCGACGGTATTGCGGTCGAAGGGATTGCCGAGGCTGCGGCGCTGGCAGGTGTGGGCGGGCGCGTTCAGCCGGGACAGCGTCCGGCTCATCTCCTGCGTGGCCGGGGCGTGCCACCGTTCGGTGTCCCGCTGCCGCTCCTGCCAGGCGAAGTCGGGGACGATCCAGTTCCTGCCGCGCAGGACCTGGTCACAGGTGTCGTATCCGGTGATGAAGTACCCGCCCCAGGGGGCGGGCACGACATCACCCATGGACTGCAGTTCCTCGTAGAGGGGGAAGGGATCGGCCTGCCCCTGTGCGGTGCGAAGGCGCCGAAGGACGGATATGACGGCTCGACGGTCAATGACTGTGCCACTTATGTCACCGACTGCGGTCACGCAGAGCTCCTCAGGCTGGGCGTCCGGACCGGCGGAACCTACCCCTCCCTCTCCAGCGGCCATGCGGTCCTTGGGTGTTGCTCCTGTCACATGCCGCTCGTCAGACCCGGAAGAGGTCCAGGAAGGTGCTCCAGAACCCCTTCTTCACCTGCGGACGGCCCCCTTGCGTCGGCTGTGCCTCCGTCACCGCGGGACCGGTCGCCGCCGGCACCTGGGCGCGCGGCAGCGGCTCGGCGAACCGGGTGGCCGGAATGGGGCTGAAGCTCACCGGCAGCGTCACCAGGGCCCGGTGGAAGGGCCCCGGGCGCCACTGCAGCTTCTCGGGGTCCTCGGCCAGCGTCAGGTCGTGGAGGGTGTTGAGGATCTTCTCCACCGCCGTCAGGGCGATCAGCTGGGCCGGGGACTTCGCCGGGCAGGCGTGCGGTCCCGCGCCCCAGGCCAGGTGGGCGCCCTTGCTCAGCGTCTCGCGCTCCGCGGTGAGCGCCGGGTCGCTGTTGGCGGCCGCGAAGCTGATGACCAGCGGGGTGCCGGCCGCCACCTCCACGCCGTCGAGGTCCACGTCCTGGAGCGGGAAGTGCGTGGCGTAGTTGGCGATCGGGGGGTTGTTCCACAGCACGTCGTCCATGGCCTCCTCGATCAGCATGCCCGAGTGGCGGCCCGAGGAGTCCTCGGACAGCAGCAGGAGCAGGGTGTTGCCGATGAGGTTGCGCTCGGGCTCCACGCCGGCGCCCATGAGCATGACGAGCTGGTCCTTCAGCTCCTCGTCGTTCAGGCCCGCGGGGTGCACGATCAGCCAGGAGGTGATGTCGTCGCCGGGCGTGCGCCGCTTGAGGGCGATGAGCTCCATCAGGCAGGCGGTGAGCTCCTCGTTGGCCCGCAGGGCGTCCTCGCCGTCGAAGATGGCGGCCATCGAGGTGGTCAGTCGGTCGCCGATGTCGGCGGGGCAGCCGAAGAGCTTGTTGAACAGCAGCAGCGGCAGCAGCTTGGCGTAGTCGTTCAGCAGGTCGGCGCGGCCGCGCTCGCTGAACTGGCTGATCAGGTAGTCGGCTATCTGCTCCACGTCGCGGGACAGCCGGCTGACGTTGAGCCGGTCCAGGCTCTCGGTGACCGCCTTGCGCAGTCGCAGGTGCACCGTGCCGTCGGTGAAGAGGCAGTTGGGCCGGTAGGCCATCATCGGCAGGACCGGGTTGTCCAGCGCTATGCGGCCCTCGTTGAGCGCGTTCCAGCGGCGCGAGTCGCGCGCGAACAGGGTCGGGTTCTGCAGGACACGGCGCGCGGTGTGGTGCTCGGTCACCAAGGTGGCGTCGACACCGGGGGACAGCTCCACGGGCGCGGCGGGGCCGAACTCGCGCAACTGGTCGTAGATCCGCCCGGGGTCGGCCGCGAAGTCGTGGCCGTGCATCGGGCATCTGGAAGGGGCGCCGGGGACGGGGGTGGGGTGCTCAGATTCCATGGGGGTTCCTTGAGGGGGCCGGAGTCCTCCCGCCCTGGCGGGCGGGGAAGAGCTCCGGCGGTCAGGCGGCGTGGGTGAGCAGGTGCTTGACGAGGGAGATCAACGCCTGTGCCGAGGAGGCCTCGTCACGGGCGTCGCAGTACACGACGGGGGTGTGCGGGAAGAGGTCGAGCGCTTCCCTGATCTCGTCCTCCTGGTAGCGGTGCTCGGTGTCGAAGTTGTTGACGGCGATGGCGTACTCCAGGCCGTACTTCTCGACGAGATCGATGACGGGGAACGACTCGGCGAGCCGGGCGGGGTCGACCAGCAGCAGTGCCCCGAGAGCGCCCCGGGACATGTCCTCCCACAGCTGCATGAAGCGCTGCTGACCGGGGGTGCCGAAGAGGTAGAGCACCAGCTCCTCGCTCAGCGTCAGACGCCCGAAGTCCAGCGCGACCGTGGTGGTCCGCTTGTCCGGCGCGCCCGCCAGGTCGTCCACGTGGAGCGACGCCTGCGTCATCTTCTCTTCGGTGCGCAGCGGGGCGATCTCCGAGAGCGTGCCGATCAACGTCGTCTTGCCCACGGCGAAGTGACCCACCACGAGGATCTTCGCGGCGGTGGTCACCCCCTCCGACACATATGCGTTGTCAGGCAAAGCGCCTTTGGAGTCCATGCAACACCTCTTCGAGGATTCTCTTGTCGACGGCCTGGGCGGGGGGCGGGGCTTCACGGCGCAGCAGGTGCCCATGCTCGGTTAAATCGGTCAGCAGCAACCTCGCGACGCCCACCGGGAGTTCCAGGTGGGCGGCGACCTCGGCCACCGACAGATACCCCCCGGAGCACAGCTCCCAGATGGCGCGCACCTCGGGACCCGCCCCCAGGGGCAGCTCCCGGTCGGGGGCGATGGTGACCAGGGTGAGCAGGGACAGCTTGTCCGCGGCCGGGAGTTGGCGGCCGCCGGTGATGACGTACGAGCGGACGAAGTCGCTCGAGACCGGTTCTTCCTTGCCGGACGACGTCATGCCTCGGCACCGGCGTTCTGGCGGGGCGGCGTGGTCATCGCCTTGCCCAGCGCGCCGACCTGCTGCTGCATCCGGAAGCTCATGGCCTCCATGTCCACGTCCGGAGCCGCCGAGGCCGCGAGGTACGCGCCGTCGCCCGCGGCGATCAGGAAGATCCAGCCGTGCTCGTACTCCAGCAGCGTCTGCCGCCACGGACTGCCGCCGCCACCGGTGAACGGGGCGACGGCCCGGGACAGCGACTGCATCGAACTCATCGCCGCCGCGTTGGTCTCCGCGTCGTCACGGCCGATCTCGCTGGACTTCTCCAGCAGCAGACCGTCTGCCGAGACGAGGATCGCGTGCCGGGCGCCGCGCACCTGGAGTACGTCGTTCAGCACCCACGACAGATCGGGGTTCATTGGTCCTGGAGTCCTTCCGTGTTCGTCGTGTCCCGACCGGACAGGGTGCCGCGCTGGAACGCCCCGATGCGCGAGGCCCGCGTGCCGCTGGACGGCTCGCCCACCGGTGCGGCCGTGCCTTCGGCGTCGGAGGCCGCGGGCTGCGGCAGCACCGTCACCCGCTGGCGACGGCGCTTGGGCAGGCCGCCCGCCGTGGTGCCCGTGGCCGCCATGGCGACGGGAGCGCTCACGGGCGCCAGGCGCTTGGGGGGCGCCGGCTCCGCGTTGTCGTGCGGGTGGGCGTGCGCGCGGTCGTGAACGGCCTCGGGCTGCGGTGCAGGGACTTCGTTGCTCAGAAGGTCCTCCGGCAGAAGGATTACCGCCCGCACGCCGCCGTACGGGGAGACGGAGTCGACGGACACCTCGAACCCGTAGCGGGCCGCGAGCATGCCCGCGACGGCGAAACCGAACTTCGGGGGGTTGCCGAGCGTGGTGATCCCCACCGGTGCGGACGGAGAGAGCAGGGCCGCGGCGCGGTCCTTCTCCTCCTGGCTCATGCCGAGGCCGGCGTCGTCGACGATGACGCAGACGCCCTTGGGCACGGAGCGGATGTTGATCTCGACCGGGGTGTCGGGCGCACTGTAGTTGGTGGCGTTGGCCAGCAGCTCGGCGAGCACCACCGCCACCGGCTCGACGGCCCGGCTGGCGACCGTGAAGTGCACCTGCGCGTGGATCTGCACCCGGTCGAACCGCCGGATGCGGCCCTGGGCGCTGCGCGCCACGTCGTACACCGAGGCGACGGCCTCACGGCGGCCGAGCCAGCCGCCGCAGAGCACGGCGATGCCCTGGGCACGGCGGCCGAACTGGCTGTTGGCGTGGTCGATCGCCATCAGGTCGGCGAGGATCTGGGGGTCGTCGCCGTACTTCTTCTGCACCCGGTCGATGACGACCTGCTGCTCGTCGGCGAGCACCTGGAGTGTGCGCATCGCCGACTTCAGAACGGTCTTGGTGTCCTCCTCCGCGTCCTTGCGCACCTCCGCCACTTCGGCGGCGTGCTGTTCCCGCTGCTCGGCATGGGCCGCGCGGACGTGGTCCCGCTCCTGCTGCAGCGCGTTGCGCTCACCCTGGAGCCGGGCGTTGTTGCCGCGCAGGATCATGTTGGTCCTGCGCGCACGCAGGATGATCAGGACAGCGGCACAAAATACAACTATCGAGATCCACAGAAGTGGATCATCCCAAATCGATGTCATGAGGCTCTCTTCAAGTCGCATCACGACGGAAGCGACGATCCGGGCCGCGGCGTCGGGCCGATGGCGAACACCGCGACAGGGCGTGTGCCGTCAAGCCGAGCCAAGAGCCGCTCCTCCGCGATGGGGCCCTGGAGACTGTCCCCCGCGCGCATGACGCGCCATCAGCCTTCTGGAAACCCGCTCACCCTAGCAGCAGTGGATCATTAAATAACCACGCGGTTCGGGCAGTTGCACATCTTCACATCGTCACCGCAACCTTCCAGGTCAGCGGCGCCTCCGGGTGGATGCGGGCGGTGTTCCCGGTTGTCCCGCCATGCCCGGATCGGGCCACCGCGGGGAGGCCGGGAAGGGAAGCCCAGGAGGACGCGGGGCCACCGGGGGGCGGGCCGCGGGCGGCCACTCCGGTTGCGAGCCCCGACCACGGCGAGAGCATGTGTAGAGGGCCCGCCAGGCGCGACGGAGGACGAGCGATGGCTGCCGTGGAGAACGCACAGGACCGCTTCCGCAGGTTCGTCCGCACCGTCCTGGCCCACCGGCACGGCGGCCGCGGCGCCGGGCACGACCCCGAGCACGCGCGGGAGGTGTACCAGAGCTCCACCATGGGTGCGCTGATCGACGGCGTGTACGACGGTGACGTGTCGGTGGCGGAACTGCTCCGCCACGGCGACTTCGGCCTGGGTACCTTCAACCACCTGGACGGCGAGATGCTCGTCCTGGACGGTGTCTGCTACCACCTGCGCGCCGGCGGCCGCGTGGAAGTGGCCGGGGACGGCGAACTCTCCCCGTTCGCGGCCCTGACCTGGTTCGGGGCCGACACCACCGAGGAGGTGGCCGCGCCCCTGACCCGTGCCGAGGTGACCGCGCTCGTCGACCGCACCGCGCGCAGCCCGAACCTGATCTACGCGATCCGGATCACCGGGCTCTTCGGCGAGGTCCGCACCCGTACCGTGCGCCGGCAGGAGCCGCCCTACCCACCGCTCACGCAGGCCGCGGAAGGGCAGGCCGAGACCGCCTTCACCGGCCTGCGGGGGACCCTGGCCGGTTATCGCACCCCCGAGTACGAGCAGGGCATCTCGGTGGCCGGCTACCACCTGCACTTCCTGGACGACGCGCACACCCGCGGCGGCCACTGCCTGGACTTCCGGTTGGACCAGGGGACGATCGCCCTCGGTGAGCGATCGGAGCTCCACCTCAGCCTGCCGACGACGGAGCAGTTCCTCTCGTCCGACCTCAACCCCTCCGGACTGTCCGACCGGATCCGGCAGGCCGAGGGCGGCTGACCGCCGGCGCGGGCCGCGCCTCATGTTCCCCACCGAACCCACGGCGAAAGGGGTTTCCGATGACCGCATCCGACGTACGCGCCGCCCAAAGCGCGGTCGAGGTGCTCTCGGCGTACGGCGTCACCCATGTCTTCGGCGTGCCCGGCGCCAAGATCGACGCGATCTACGACGCGCTGGTGGACGGCGGCCCCCAGCTGGTGGTGTGCCGGCACGAGCAGAACGCGGCCTTCATGGCCGCGGCGGTCGGCCGGCTGACGGGCGTGCCGGGGGCGATCGTGGTGACCTCCGGCCCTGGCACGTCCAACAGCGCGACCGGGCTGCTCACCGCCAACACCGAGCAGGACCCGGTGGTCGCGCTGTGCGGCGCGGTGCCCCGCGCCGACCGTCTCAAGCGCAGCCACCAGTCCATGGACGCCGCCGCGGCCCTGAAACCCTTCACCAAGTACACCGGCGAGGTGGACGACCCGGACAACGTCGCGGAGGCCGTCGCCAATGCCCTGCGTGCCGCGGTGACCGAGCCCCGCGGAGCCGCGGCCGTCGTGCTGCCGTCCGACGTGCTCGCCGCGCCCACCGGTGCCCGCATCACCGAGCCGGTGCGCGCACCGGCCCAGGGGGCCGCGCCGTCCGCCGCCGTCGAGCAGGCGGCACGCATGATCCGCGGCGCGGAGCGCCCGGTGCTGCTTGTCGGGCTGCGCGGGGCGGACCCCGAGGCCTGCGCGGCACTGCGGGAGCTGATCGCCGCGACCGACCTGCCGGTGGTGGAGACCTTCCAGGCGGCGGGCGTGGTGCCGCGGGAGCTGGAGGACCACTACGCCGGGCGTGTCGGCCTCTTCCGCAACCAGCCCGGCGACATCCTGATCTCCCACGCCGACGTGCTGGTGACCGTCGGCTTCGACGCCGTCGAGTACGACCCCCGGCTGTGGAACAGCGATCCGTCGCGCACCCTGGTGCACATCGACTCCCTTCCCGCTGACGTCGACACCCACTACCGGCCCGCCGTGGAGGTGCGCGGCGACGTGGCCGCCACCCTCCGTGAACTGGCGGGCCGGCTGTCCGGGCTGCGGCTCGGCGAGGAGGTGCTCGGCGAACTGGCCGAACAGCGACGCGCGCTGGCCGGCATCGACGAGGCGGCGCGCATGGCCGGACACAACGGGAGCGGCCTGAACCCGGTGTCGGTGCTGCTGACGCTGCGCGACATGGTGGACGACGACGCCACCGTCACCTGCGACATCGGCTCGCACTACATCTACATGGCCCGCCACTTCCGTGCCTGGGAGCCCCGTCACCTGCTGTTCTCCAACGGCCAGCAGACGCTCGGGGTGGCCCTGCCGTGGGCGATGGCGACCTGCATGGTGCGCCCCGGCAAACAGGTCGTGTCCGTCTCCGGCGACGGCGGATTCCTGTTCAGCGCCCAGGAGCTGGAGACCGCCACACGCCTCGGCCTGCACTTCACCCATGTGATCCTGCGCGACAACAGCTACGACATGGTGGGCTTCCAGGAGGAGCTGAAGTACGGCAGGACCTCCGGGGTGCGGCTCGGCGACTACGACATCTCCCACTACGCCGCCGCCTTCGGCGCCCACGGCTACCGGGTGCACACCGACGAGCAGTTCAGCAAGGTCCTCGGTGAGTCGCTGTCCCGTGAGGCCCGGGTCCAGCCCGGCGTCACGGTCATCGACGTCCCCGTCGACTACAGCCGCAACACCGAGCTGTTCGCCCAACTCCACGAAGGCGTCCTGGAGTAGGGGCGCCCTTCCGGGGCGGGAGAGTCACCCCGCGATCACGCACGAGTGGGGCGTCGGCGGTGTGCCGGCGCAGGATTCGGCGGCCGTCAGGGGCCTCGCGTCCCTGACGGCCGCCGGCTGGTCCGAGCGCGCAGGGCAGGCACTGCAGTTAACTTGTGCACAAGTCAATCGTGGGCTATGTTTCTCCTCGTGAACCGGCCGCAACGGTCCGGTCACCGCTCTCGAAGGAGTCGGCCATGTCCGAGCACGTGCCCACCGCCCCTGTCCTGGAGCCCGCCGCGGCGGATTTCGCGGCGGCGACGGCGAAGCCGCCGTTCCTGTTCGACCTGGCCCCGGCCGAGGGCCGCAAGGCCGTGGACGAGGTCCAGTCCGGTGATATCGCCAAGCCCGAGGTCGACGAGGAGTGGATCACCGTCGAGGGCGGCCCGACCGGCAGCGTCCGCGCCCGGATCGTCCGTCCCGCCGGCGTCGAGGGCACCCTGCCGGTGATCCTCTACATCCACGGCGCCGGCTGGGTCTTCGGCAACGCCCACACCCACGACCGCCTGGTCCGCGAACTGGCCACCGGCGCCCGGGCCGCCGTCGTCTTCCCCGAGTACGACCTGTCCCCCGAGGCCCGCTACCCCGTGGCCATCGAGCAGAACTGGACCGTCGCCCGCTGGATCGTCACCGACGGCGCCGCCAAGGACCTCGACGCCACCCGCATCGCCGTCGCCGGGGACTCCGTCGGCGGCAACATGACCGCCGCCCTGACCCTGATGGCCAAGGAACGCGGCGGCCTGCCCCTGGTGCAGCAGGTGCTGTTCTACCCGGTCACCGACGCGAACTTCGACACCCCGTCCTACCACCAGTTCGCCGAGGGCTACTTCCTGCGCCGCGACGGCATGCAGTGGTTCTGGGACCAGTACACCACCGACCCCGCCCAGCGCGCCGAGATCACCGCCTCCCCGCTGCGCGCCACGACCGAGCAGCTCACCGGGCTGCCCCCGGCGCTGGTCATCACCGGCGAGGCCGACGTCCTGCGCGACGAGGGCGAGGCCTACGCCAACAAGCTCCGCGAGGCCGGCGTCCCCGTCACCGCCGTCCGCTACCAGGGCATCATCCACGACTTCGTCATGGTCAACGCCCTGCGCGGCACCCACGCCGCCCAGGCCGCCATCACCCAGGCCCAGACCGTCCTGCGCGAGGCACTGGGTACCGTCTGAGTCACGGGACCCTTCCGCGGGTCCCCGGCCGTCCTCGCGAAAGGCAACGACATGAGCAGTGAACCGTACTGCGACGTCCCGGTCCCGGCACTGGCCTCCGTCGACTGGACGGCGGCCCCCGGGGAGCCGGTCGCCGAGTGCACCCTGTGCCGGGAGCCCACGGAGTACAAGGCGCAGATCCCGGGCACCCCGCTCTGCCCGCGCTGCGAGTGGCAGGAGGCCCAGCGCACCGCCTGCTCCGGCTGAGCCCGGACCCGCCCGCCCGCCGGTCACCCGGCGGGCGGGCGCCGTTCGGTGTCCGCCGAGGGACGGGTCAGCCGGCGGAGACCTGGCGCAGCGGCGCGAGCGCCTTGCTCCAGGCGACGACCTGGTCCAGGACGACAGCGAGCTCCTGGGCCCGGCGCGGGCCCGGCTCGAAGCGGCTCATGTCGACGAAGTCGTGGAACAGCGACAGCGCCACCTGGCCACGCACCGTCGCCACCTGCACCTCCGCCATCACCAGCCGCAGGTGCTCCACCGCCCGCGTACCCCCCGCGCTGCCGTAGGCCACGAACCCCGCCGCCTTGTTGTTCCACTCCGCGTACAGGAAGTCGATGGCGTTCTTCAGCGCGCCGGGGATCGAGTGGTTGTACTCGGCGGTCACGAAGACGAACCCGTCGAACGACGCGACCCGCTCCGCCCACGCCTGCGTGTGCGGGCGGCTGTAGTGGCCCATCGACGGCGGCACCTGCTCGTCCAGCAGCGGCAGCCCGAGGTCCTCGACGTCCACCAGCTCGTACTCGGCGTCGTTGCGCGCCGCGGCGTTGTCGTACACCCACTCCGCCACGGCGGCGCCGTTGCGGCCGGGCCGCGTGCTGCCGAGAATGACGGCGATCCTGGTCATGGCGCTGCTCCTGGGCGGTTGTCCGGGGTCGGTGTGCCGGGTCACGTTCCATGCCCGTGCCTCCGGCAACCGGACCCGCCCGGGGTTTCGCCCGATCGCCGGGCGGTGGCTGCGCCGGGCGGGTGAGGGCCTGGCGGGCCCCGGGGGTCGGCGTGGGGTCGGCGCCGCCCCGTCAGTACGCCTGCGGTCCCGCCGGCTGCCGGTCCACCTCGTCGGCCCGGCGCCGCAGGTCGGCGGCGATGTCGTCCCAGGCCGGCCCGTGGAGGTAGAGGCTGTCGGCCGCCTCCCGCAGCAGCGCCGCGTCGTGGGGGCGCTGGAGGAGGGCGAGCCGGTAGGCGAGGTTGCGGATCCACACCGGCAGCAGTCCGTCGACGACGTGCGGACTGAGGTCGTGCAGCATCGCGACGATCGAGTCGGCGTCGGCGAAGGTCAGTTCGCCGACGAAGTGCTGCTCCTGGTGGTCGAGCACGCAGTCGCGCGTGGGCCGGTACTCGTCTCCGTACAAGCACCGGGCGTGCTCCGTCAGGGTCGTGTGCATGACGCGCAGCTTAAGGGAACTTGATCAATCCGTGGAGTGGTTCACGACGGCACTCGCGCAGGTCGTGCCGGGGGTGGTAGCCTCCGCGGCCGCTGTGGATCATCACCTTCCCGACACGCCGGGACCCGGCAGCGCGGCCGGGCGCGGGACGCCCGACGATACTGCGGCCATGCGCGTCGACTTCGATCCCGAGGCCATGAGCAGTGGCGCCTTCTACCGGTTCCTGACCTCCGTCGTCGTCCCCCGGCCCATCGCGTGGATCTCCACCGTCACACCGGACGGGCTCACGGGGAACCTGGCGCCGCACTCCTTCTTCAGCATCGCGAGCACCGATCCGCCGATCGTGCAGTTCACCTCGATCGGGCGGAAGGACTCGCTGCGCAATGTCGAGGACACCGGCGAGTTCGTGGTCAACTTCGCCTCCGAGGCGCTGCTGCGCCTCGTCAACCGGACGGCGACCGACTTCCCGCGCACCGTCAGCGAGTTCGACTACGCGGGCATCGAGCGCGAACCCAGCCTGCGCGTGCGCCCGGCGCGGGTGGCCGCCTCGCCGGTCGCCCTGGAGTGCCGCTCGCACACCACCGTGCGCATGGGCAATTCCACCCTCGTCTTCGGGCGCGTGCTCCACGCCGTCGCCGACGAGGACGTCCTCGCCGACGGCCGTCCGAGCGCGCCGCTGCTGCGCCCGCTCACCAAGCTCGGCGCTGACGAGTGGGGGACCCTCGGCGAGGTCCTCCACCTCAACCGCATCCCCTACGAGGAGCCCCGCCCCACGGGCTGAGACCGGGTGCCGGTGTCCTGACGGGCCGTCTGGTCACCGCCGTCGCGGGGCCCGGCCTCCGCCGGGGGCGGATCGCCGTGCACGGCGGTGAGGCACCGCAGGGCCGCGTCGACGCGGTCCAGGGCCGCGTGAGCCGGTGCCCCGTCCGGAGCGGTGGGCAGAGGGTGCCGGGGCGGTCCCGGCCGGCGCCCGAGGGCGCGGCGGGCGGCGACGACATTGGCGGTCAGGGCCTTGGCGCGGGCGGCGAGGTCCGGCCCGGGCGGGCCGGGGAGCGCGGCGAGGTCGCCGACAGGCCCGGCGCAGCCGATCAGCGCGTCGATGGCGTCGGCCGGATGAGGGGCCGTGCGGCGCAGCAGCCGGACGAGCCCCCGGTGGGCCCGGAAGGGAGCGGCGATCTCGCCGAGACGCACGAGGCTGTCGTCGAACCGGGCGCGTGCCGCGACGAGTTGCCCGGCGTCCTGGCCCCGGAACGCGGACAGCATGTCGGTCAGGGCGGCCAGCGCGTCGGCGGTGCGCCGCCGGGCCACGTCGCCCGACCGGACGGGAAGGACGAACCAGGCGGCGCCGACGCCCGCCAGCGCGCCGACGGCGACGGCCTCGATCCGGGTGAGCAGCACGTCGGTGCCGCTCAGGCCGTAGTAGCCGTACAGCAGCGAGAGCACGGCGGTCATCGCCGCAGCCCAGTACGCGTAGCTGAGGCCGCGCAGCCACGACGCCACCGCCAGCACCGCGAGGATCACCGCGACCGAGGAGGTGTCGCCCGGCGGGAACACCCCCGCGAGCAGGGTCGCGGCCACGACGCCCGCGGCCGCGCCGCCGATCCGCAGCACGCTCTTGTGCACGACGTCACCGCGGCCGCGGTTGCCGCTGGACACGATGAACGCGGTGAGCACGGTCCAGCTCCAGTGGTCCGGGAACGCGAGCCTGCCGAGGAGGAACGCGGCTCCCAGTGCCACGGCCATCTGGCAGGCCATGCGGTCGCTGACGGCCCACCCGCCCGCGGCACGCGGCGGCCGCGGGACGGGCGCGACCGGGGGAGCGGACCGGCCGATCCCGGCCCGGGCGGCGGCGAGTTGGCACACGGCCACGCTGAGGAACGCGATCAGCGCGGCGACGGCCGCCCACAGCAACCGCGCACCGCCGGAGCCCGGTGGCACCGGTGTGATGAGGACGGCGACGAAGGGCAGGGTCGCGAGCGTCCCGGCCGCCGCGGCGACGGGCCCGAAGCGCCGGACCCAGACCGCCGCGCCCACCCCGAGCGCGAAGAGCGTGCCGCCGACGGCGAGGTGGTGGAACAGCAGCCAGCCAACCCCCGACGTCGCCACGGCCACGACCGGCAGCACCGCGAGCCCCAGCAACCGGCGCCGCGGTGAGGCCCCCCGCTGGACGCGGGCCAGCGTGAGCGTGAGGGCGACCGTCAGCACCACGATGCTGTCGTCGAGCCCGGAGTCCTTGAGCAGGACGGCGCAGCCGAACGCGAGCAGCAGGGCGGCGGAGGTGACCGCGGCGTCGGGTATACCGCGAAAAATACTTCGCATTCGCTGACCGCTTTTCCACTTGAAGGCTGAATCCTGGTCGACAGTAGCAAGTGATAGCGTAGGAATGTGACAACGGAAGCAGCCGGGGAGCCCGGGCGGAGCGAGGAACCCCAGCCCTTCCTGGGGGCGGCGGCCGAGATCCGCCGCGGCGCCACCCGGCTCTCCCGCCGGCTCCGCGCCGAACGTTCCCCCGGCGCCCTCAGCGCCAACAAGGTGGGCGTACTCGGCCACCTCTACCGCCACGGCCCCGCCACACCCGGCGCGGTGGCCGGCGCCGACCGGCAGCAACCGCAGTCCCTGACAAGGGTGTTCACCGAGCTCGAACGCGACGGCCTGATCACCCGCGCCCCCGCCGAACACGACCGCCGCCAAGCACTCCTCGCCCTGACGCCGGCCGGCCACGCCGCGCTCCTGGCGGACGTGGCCGAACGCGACGCGTGGCTCGCGTCGGCGCTCGCCGGGCTGAGCGAGACCGAACGCGAGGTGCTGCGCCTGGCCGGACGCCTGATGGACCGCCTCTGCGACCCGTGATCCGTGGACCGCTATGCGCCGGTGTCCCCGTCCCACAGGCCGGTCCCGTACGCGGAGGTCAGCGCCCGGACGCGGGCCAGCATGTCCTCGGCGGGGAGCGGCGCGAGCCGCCGGCCGTCGCGCAGCCGCACCGCCACCTGACCGTCGACGGCCTCCTCGGCGCCGATGACGGCCTGGTACGGGACCAGGCGGGCATCCCGGACCCGCGCGCCCAGGGTGCCGCGCTCCGGCCCGGCGACCTCGGCGCGCAGCCCCAGGTCGACGGCCCGCCCGGCGAACGCCTCGGCGACCGGTACTTCGGCCTCGGACACCGGCAGGACCGCGATCTGGGTGGGCGCCAGCCAGGCGGGGAAGGCGCCGCCGTGCTGCTCCACGAGGTGCGCCACCGCCCGCTCCACACTGCCGATGACGCTGCGGTGGACCATCACGGGGCGGTGCCTGGCGCCGTCCGCGCCGACGTAGTGCAGGTCGAAGCGGTCGGGCTGGTGGAAGTCGACCTGGACGGTGGACAGGGTCGACTCGCGACCGGCGCCGTCGGCGACCTGCACGTCGATCTTTGGCCCGTAGAACGCGGCTTCACCCTCCGCCGCCTCGTACGGCAGGCCCGAGCCGTCCAGCACCTCTTCGAGCAGCTCGGTCGACCTGCGCCACAATTCCGGCGCCGCCACGTACTTGCCGCCGGGACCGGGCAGGGAGAGCCGGTAGCGGGCCGGGGTGATGCCCAGCGCCGCGTACGCCCGGCGGATCATCTCCAGCGCCCCGCGCGCCTCGTCGGCGACCTGGCCGAGGGTGCAGAAGATGTGCGCGTCGTTGAGCTGGATCGCGCGGACGCGGGTCAGCCCGCCGAGCACCCCCGACAGCTCCGAGCGGTACATGCCGCCGAGTTCGGCCATGCGCAGCGGCAGTTCACGGTAACTGCGGGCACGGGAGCGGTAGATGAGCGCGTGGTGCGGACACAGGCTCGGCCGCAGCACGACCTGCTCGCCGCCCAGGTCCATGGGCGGGAACATGTCGTCGCGGTAGTGGTCCCAGTGCCCGGAGATCTCGTACAGCTCGCGTTTGCCGAGCACGGGGGAGTTCACGTGCCGGTATCCCGCACGCCGCTCGGCTTCGTGGACGTAACTCTCCAGGGCGTGCCGTACGGTCGCGCCGTCGGGCAGCCAGTAGGGCAGCCCCGCCCCGATCAGCGGGTCGGTGTCGAACAGGCCGAGCTCTCGGCCGAGTCTGCGGTGGTCGTGCATGGCGGTCTCCTCGCGGGGTGGCGGGCGAGTGACCGTGGGTACGCCGAAGCCCCGGGGCACTCGCCCCGGGGCTTCGACTGATGGCATCGGTCAGCGCGCCGGGACACTCTCCGGCGTCGTCGTCATGGCAGCGCGCTTCATGCGGACGACGGTAACAGGGCCGGCCGGTGGGACGCAGGGCATTTCTTCCGTGATCTCTGTGATGCCGCTCTCAAATATTCATCTCAGATGCATATTTTGCTACGGTGGGCACATGGAACTCCGCCGCAATGCCGGTCCCGGCCGATGAACGCCGCCGCCGTCCTCGTGCAGATCGCCGCCGTCTTCCTGTGGCTGGGCATGGTCCTGGGCATCTCGTTCCTGGAGGCCCCGCTGAAGTTCCGGGCCGAAGGCATCACACTGCCCCTCGGCCTCGGCATCGGCCGGATCGTCTTCCGGGCCCTGAACCGGGTGGAGGTCGCCCTCGCGGTGTGCGCCGCCTCCGCGACGGCCGCGGACGTTCCCGGCCCGGTCGCGATCGCCGCCGGCGCGGTGGCCGCGGCCGTACTGGCCGTCCAGCTGACCGCCGTACGACCCACGCTCAACCGGCGCACCGCGCGGGTCCTCGCGGGGGAACAGGTGCCGCGCAGCCGCACGCACCTGGTGTACGTCGCGCTGGAGGGCGCCAAGGTGCTCGCCCTCGCGGTCTGCGGTTCCGCGCTCGTCCTGGGGCGGCTGTGACCCCGGCCGGCGGCGCACCCGCCGCCCGCGACCTGACCGGCCGCCCGGACGTCGAGGCGCTGGTCTCGGCTTTCTACGGCAGGGCGTTCGCCGACCCCCTCATCGGCCCGGTCTTCACCGACGTGGCAAAGATGGACCTGGCCGCGCACATGCCCGTGATGTGCGACTTCTGGGAGTCGGTGCTCTTCGCGGCCGGCCTCTACCGGCGCAACGCGCTCCACCCCCACCTCGCCCTGCACCGCCTCGCCCCGCTCGGCCCCGCCCACTTCGACCGCTGGCTGGCGCTGTGGACCACCACGGTCGACGCGCTCTACCGCGGCGAGAAGGCCGAACTCGCCAAGACCCAGGCGCAGCGCATCGCGGGCTCGCTCCTGCGTCGCCTGAACAGCGGGGACGCGAGCGAGTTCGTGACGATCCGCCGGCGCGGTGGAGCCCCGCAGGGGTGAGCCTGGGCGCGGTCGCGCCGATTCGGCGCGAAAAACAGCTGCGCAGATCGGGTGCGGCGATGTGACACTGCGTCCATGACCAGGCCGGAGCTCTCCGAACTCGACTACCTGCGCGAGATCGAACGGCTCGCCCGGGCAGTCGCTTCCGCAGCCGCCGCCGAGCAGTGGCACGCCGACGACACCGAGGACCAGGGGCCGCTCCAACGCAGTGTCAACGCTTTGAGGAAGGCGCTGTTGCGCTACCACTTCCCCCTGGACGGGTGCATGGAGGAGGAAGAAGAGCGCCCGGTGGTTCCCCTCGCCGCCGTGGCCCTCATCCGGCCAGAGGCCATGCCTGTCGGCATCGACGAGACCTACCCCCATGCCTGCGCCCGACTGGGAGTGGAAGCACGCCCCGAAGGGTGGGCGTTATGGGAGACCTGGGTCGACGGCAGGGCGAGGGTCACCATGGTCGTCTCCGCCGTGGACACCACGGAGGGCCTCCTCACCAACTGGGCCAAGGGCGAAGACCTGCTCCCCGTGATGCCCCTGCCCTCCCAGATCGCCCAGGTCCATGCCGGCTGGACCGGTTGGGCGTCGATCTTCTCCCCCTATGGGAAGAGGAAACTCGGCCTCAGCGGGCAGCCGTGATTTGCGCCGATCGGCGGAACGAGACCGATCGGCGCGGCCCGTCCGGCGTACGTGCCGCAGCGGGCCACCCCGTCCATATCCGCTTGCGTGCGCGCCTCGTTCGGGCCATCGTCGTCCGACACCTCATGAAGGCAGGGACGATGACCGGGCAACCCAGCGACGTCGATCACGAACTCGTCCAGGCCGCGGCCCACGTAGCGCGCACACGTTGCCAGGGCGACAACCACACGATGGCGGCCGCGGGCCGCACCGAGGACGGCCGCATCGTCACCGCGGTGAACACGTACCACTTCACCGGTGGCCCGTGCGCCGAACTGGTCCTCATCGGCATCGCAGCGGCCCAGGGCTCCTACGCCCTGCGCACCATTGTCGCCGTGGGCGACCGCGACCGCGGGGTCGTCCCTCCGTGCGGCCGGTGCCGTCAGGTCCTTCTCGACTACTTCCCGGCCGTCGACGTCATCGTCGGCAACGGCGACCGACTCCGGGCGGTTCCCATCGCCGAGTTGTTGCCCGAGAGCTATGTCTGGGCGGACCACCAGCTCGACACCGAAGCATCGAAGAACCCCTGACGACATGACGTGGCGGATGTCCCTCTGGCAGGCGACGATCTCCCGGTGCTCGCCGATGAAAGGGCGGCCATGGGCGCCACCGCTCCCCGGGAACTGCGGGTGCCGCTCGTTCCTCCGGACGACTGGATCGCTGACCACAGGCAACGCCTGCACCAGGTGATGAACCACTGGGTTCCGATGCTGCTGTCGGCGTAAGGAGGACAACTTGCCGCCGGCAGTGCACTGTGTGGTCCCCGCGACCGAGAACGGGGCCCGTAGGTGGATGCGGCGGACCGTGCGGCTACTCTCAGCCCAACGCGGCCTCGGTCGTGGCCAAGCAACGCGTTGGTCTGTGAGGAGCACGTCCGATGGCTCGCACCACCCCGCCACGTCCACTCGAAGTCGAGACGCTGTTCCCTGAGGTGGCCGGCTGTCGGAAGACGGCGGTTCGCCTGCATCCGCGCCTGGGCGATCCGAGTGCGCGGGACAGCTCGCTCGGCGGACCCGTGCTCTGGCCGATCTCGGAGCCCTGGCCCCACTGCGACGACGACCACCCGCGCACGGCGTTCTCCCCTCCCGGCGAGGGACCGATCCCGCTGGTCCCGGTCCTCCAGCTCTTCGCGGCCGACGTGCCTGACCTGGCCTTCCCGAGCGGCACCGATCTGCTGCAGGTGCTGTGGTGCCCCTTCGATCACGAGGACGGGTACGTTCCCTGCCCCGAGATCCATTGGCGGGACGGGTCCCTGGACGACCTGCGGCCGGCCGACCCACCGCGCCCGACCGGCGCCCACAACGACTACCTCCCGGACCCGTGCGTGCTGCACCCCGAGCGCGTCACCGACTATCCGAACTGGGACCTCCCGGACGAGGTCGCCGACGCGCTGGAAGCCAGGTTCGAAGAGCTGGAGGAGGAAACCGGCTGGTCCTACTGGTACCACCTCTCCGTGTCGGACGGCGTCAAGAT
The DNA here is from genome assembly GCF_044751205.1 of Streptomyces sp. NPDC088732. Classification (NCBI taxonomy): domain Bacteria; kingdom Bacillati; phylum Actinomycetota; class Actinomycetes; order Kitasatosporales; family Streptomycetaceae; genus Streptomyces; species Streptomyces sp. NPDC088732. The sequence goes on along the minus strand of NZ_JBIVLI010000030.1, from coordinate 45,342 downwards.
CGGCGGGTATCCGACGTGGACGCAGGAGCCCGACTGGCCGGCATGCCCGGCATGCAGTGTGCGTATGGAGCATCTCCTGACGATCAGCAGCTCCGAATTCGACGGCGGGAGCTGGCGCACGTGGCTGCCCATCGAGGACACACCGGCCACAGGAACCATCTGGGACCTTCCCTACGAACAACGCACCAAGATCCAAAGCCCCCCTGGGCTCATGCTCGGCGACATGGGCGGCATCTACCTGTTCGAATGCGTCAGCTGCCCCGACAGGCCCTTCGCCTACCGCTCAGATTGTTCTTGACCGCGCGCTGCCTCGACCAAAGGGCTGCAACTGTCAGGACGTTGTCCGAGACCAGTAGGTTGGAACGGGTGAGGGACGCACGAGACCTTGTGCTGGGATAGGTCCGTACGCTGAACGCGGTTGATGGGTCCGCGAGGTCGGCGATCCCCTCGCTTGAGCGGTTGGCGGATCTCCTCGACCTGGCGCGTTCGCGCCGGATCAGCAGGAGTGGGCGCATCGGCACCAGCTCCGACACGGTCCACGGGGCAGGATGCCGCTTATAGGGACACCGGCAGCAGCAGCCGTGAGGGGCGGGACCGGGCGTGGAGGACGCGCCGCGGGCCCGCGCTGTCACGGAACTCCCAGCGCGGGTGCGCGGACGCGGTCACCTGGAGGCGGATGCGGTGGCCCGTGCGGAACGCGTGCGCCACGGACCACAGGTCGACGCGGACCTCCATCGGGTCCCCGCCGGGGGAGAGCGCGATGCCGTCCGCGAGGTTGATCGACCTGCCGTCGGGGTGGACGTCGCACAGCCGGGCGACCCACGCCGCCGGGCCGTCGCTTGCGGCCGCGAGCACCGCGGTGATCCGGCCCGCCACCTCCAGCGGCGCGGGCAGTGGGGGACCGGTCCAGGTCAGCACGTCGGGGCGGGCCTCGATGGCGCGCTGGTCGAACGGGCCCGCCGGGTACGCGCCGGTGAGCAGCAGGGTGCCGCCGCGTACCGGCACGGGGTGCGCCGGGTCGTGCACGAACGTGGACGGGGGTTCGTCCGTGCCGGGCGGGTCGGGGGACAGCGCACCGGAGCCGTGCAGGAACCAGGGCGTCTCGACGGCCGGGGGAGGCCAGCGGTCCGGCCGCCGCCACACCTCCGCGCCCGTCACGTGGATCAGGACCGGCGACTCCGGCCCGCTGCCGCTGCCGCGCCCCAGCACCCCGTCGAGCCAGTCGAGTTGGAGTTCCTTGAGCGACCGGCCGCCGTCGATCACCGACGGCAGGTCGGCATGGGTCCAGGGCCCGACGACCAGGGCGGCCGGCTGTCCCGACGCCCTGGCCATGAGGTGGTTGTCGAGGCTGCCCTGGAGGAACGCGTCGTACCACCCGGCCACCGTGAACGTGGGGAGGTCCGCGGGGGAGACGCGGCGCAGCGGGGGCCCGTCCGGGCGGCCGGGGACGGGGAGCCGGCGCAGGACCGGTGGATGCCAGTCGGCGGTGCCCGGGGTGTCCAGCGCGGCGAGCGCCGCGGCCGCGGCCTGCGCGCCGCCGACGCCCCGCCTGCGGAGCACGTCCGCCCCGAGGCCGAGCGTCCACTGCGTGAGCAGGCCGGTCTCGCGGGCGCCGTCCCGTGCGACGAGGCCTTGGTTCGGGTCGGACCAGGTGAACTCCGGCAGGAGCGCCACGAGTCCGGGCGGGCGGCCCGCGGCGGCCGCCCACTGCGTGTGACCCAGGTAGCTGGGGCCGGACATGGCCACCCTGCCGTCGCCGCCCGGCAGGCGGGCGGCCCAGCGCACGGTGTCGTGGCCGTCGGCGTACTCGTTCACCAGGGGTTCCCAGCCGCCGTCGGAGGCGGAGCGGCCCCGGGTGTCCTGGATGACGACGACGTAGCCGCGCCGGACGGCGGCCGCCGGGTCGAGCCGGGCGAGAAGGCCGGGGTCGTCCTTGGCGTAGGGGGTGCGGGCCAGCAGCACCGGTCCGGGTTCGCCGCCCCCAGGCGGCCGGTGGACGTCGGCGCGCAGCACCGTCCCGTCGCGCATGACGGCCTCGACATCGTGCTCGACGGTCACTGACGCGCCCTTCCGTTGGCAAGCAGCGGCGGTGGCCGGTCCGCATGAGGGGAGACAACGTTATCGTCCGATGTCTCGGTCAACTACGGGCCCGTACGGCGCCCGTGACGTCAGGGCGCCGATTCGCCCGACCCGCGCGGGATCAGCCGGGTGGAGACGATGACCGTACGGGTCGGGCGCGCCCGGTTCGCGCGCCGCGCCGTGAGCAGTTCGATCGCGGTGCGGCCGATCTCCTCGTCGCCCTGGGCGACGACGGTGACCCCCGGGCGCAGCAGGTCGGCGAGGCCGAAGTCGTCGAAGCCGACCAGGGCGATACCGCCGAAGTCCGCGCCGAGCGCCCGGATGACGGCGACGGTGGTGCTGAAGTTCCCGGTGACCAGGGCGGTCGCCGGGTCGGGCCGGTCGCGCAGGGCGGCCAGCGCGGCGGTGACGCGGGCCGGTTCGACGGGGCCGGGGTGGACCATGCCGTCGAGGGGCTGGCCGATCCCGGTCAGCGCGTCCCGGAAGGCGGTCGCGCGCTCGCGCCCGGTGTGGATCCGTTCGTCGTCGCCGATGTAGCCGATCCGCCGGTGGCCCTGCGCGGTCAGGTGCGCGAACGCCTGGGCTATGCCGCCGCGGTTGTCGGTGAGCACGGTGTCCACGTCCAGGCCGGCGGCCGGGCGGTCGAAGGCGACCACGGCCAGGCCCGAGTCGATCTCGGGCTGGAGGTAGTGGTGGTCCTGGGCGATCGGCTCGATGATGATGCCGTCCATGCGGCGCCGGCACATGGACATCACGGCGTCGCGCTCGCGTTCCTCGTCGTCCTCGGTCGACATCGCCACCACGGTGAGGCCGGCGGCCCGGGCGGTCTCGTCGATCGCCCGCAGCACCGGGTGTGCGTCGGCGATGTGACGGACCGCCGCGCCTATCGCGCCGCTGCGGCCGCTGCGCAACTGCCTTGCCCGCTCGTCGGGTTGGTAGCCGAGCCGGTCGACGGCCGCCCGGACCCGCTCGGCGAAGTCGTCGCCGACCGTGGTGTCGCCGTTGACCACGCGCGACACCGTGCGCAGCGCCACGCCGGCCTCGCGGGCCACGTCCACCATCGTGGGGCGGCGCGGCCGGTGCGGGCTGGTCCTGGTGGTCTCGGCAGTCTCGGCGGTCTCGCCGGCGGCGTCAGGTCCGGGCACGTGGCTTCCCCTCTCGCGGTTCTCTCGTTCCCCTGCGTCCGCAGTCTTCCCGGGAGTTCCCCGGTTCCCCTGCCGGGGCCGTCCGGACCGGCCGGAGTGTGTTCCGGAACCGGTCCGCGGTCCTCGGAGGACTTGACGTGCTGTCGGAGAACTCTACTGTATGGGGCGAGACAACGTTATCCCACCGTCGGGATGCGGTCGTTCGCCGCTGCCGCGGGGCGCCGGCGGCCGGTGCGCGCCGTTTCCCGGAGGGCCAGGTGCCTGTCTCCCGACAACTCCACACCCGGAAAGGGACCGCCATGCCCAGAAGAACGGCCCTCGGCAGGCGCAGCACCGCTCTCCTCGCAGCCGCCGGACTCTCCCTGCTCGCCGCCTGCTCCTCCACCGCCTCCGGAGGGGCCGGCGGCAACGCGCTGACATACCTGACGTTCAACACCCCGACCCTGACACCGGCGTTCTGGACCGACTCGATCGCCAGGGCGCAGAAGGCCGCGCCGGATGTGACGATCAAGCAGGTCGTGGCACCCAGCACCGACCGCGACTCCTACGCCAAGCAGCTGCAGGCCTCCGGCCAGTTCCCCGACCTGCTCCAGTCGATCACCCCCGCGCAGTACACCGAGGCCGGCCTGCTCACGCCGTACGACCAGGCCTGGATCGACCAGAACTTCCTGCTGCCGCAGGGCAACGCCATCAAGGGCAAGGTGTACATCCCGCCGACCAACTCGCAGATCATCCCGCTGGTCTTCTACAACAAGAAGCTCTTCCAGAAGGCCGGCGTCACCCCGCCGGCGACCTGGAAGCAGTTCCTCGCGGTGTCGGAGAAGCTGAAGGCGTCCGGCGTGACCCCCCTCGAACTGGGCGGCAACGACCCGTTCGCCGCGGGGATGCCGCTGACCGGCGCGCTCAGCGCCGACGTGCTGGGCAAGAACCCGCAGTGGATCCAGCAGCGGCACGCGGGCAAGGTGAGGTTCACCGACGCCGACGTCGTGGCGGCCGCGACCAAGATGCGCACCCTGGTGAAGAAGGGCTACTTCCAGGAGGGCGCGCTCAACGTCAGTTACGCCGACTCCATCAAGGACTTCAACGCCGGCAAGGCGGCCATGTACCCCATGGGCAGCTGGTACCTCGGTGCGATCCCCAAGGACCAGTGGGACACCATCGGCGTCTTCCCCTGGCCGACCGACGACGGATCCACCGTCGTGCCGTTCGCCGTCGGCGGCTCGATGGCGATCAGCAGCAAGGCCAAGGACGCCAAGGGCGCCATGGCCTTCGCCAAGGCGTGGTCGCTCGACGCGGGCAACCTCAAGGCCCTGATCGAGGGCGACGGCGCCTTCCCCATGCTCAAGGACAAGACCCTCGACGACTACGGCGTCAACGTCAGCCCCGCCTTCACCGACTCCTACGCCTTTGTGACCAAGGACAACACCAAGGTCAGCGCGATCGGCTGGGCCACCAACGACGACGCGCTGCCGGGCTCGCTCAACAACGAGTTCTACGCCGCCGCCCAGGCCCTGTTCAACACCGACGACGTCAAGGGCGAGATGGCCAAGCTCGACCAGGCGTGGGACTCCGCGACGAAGTGATCTGACGGTCCGTCAGGCACTCCCAACGAAAGGAGAAGGCGGGTGAAACCGCTGTCGACGTGGTTCCGCGACGCCTCGCAGGACCTCGGGCTCCGTCTGATCGCCGGGTTCGGCCTGCTGCTCTACACGGTGTTCATCGTCGTCCCGGTCCTCATGAGCCTGCGCAGCAGCTTCACCGACGAGAACCCCCTGAAAGCCGGCAGCGACTGGATCGGGTTCGGCAACTACACCGAGATGCTGCACGACCCGCAGCTGCGCGCCAGCGTCCTGTTCACCCTGGCACTGGCCGTCGGAGTGACGGCGGTGGCCAACGTCGCGGGCCTGCTGCTCGCCGTGCTGCTCGACCGGACCGCGCTCACCTACCGGGTGCTGCGCACCGTGGCCTTCCTGCCGCAGGTGGTCTCCGGGGTGATCGTCGGCTTCGTGTGGAAGGCGATCTTCACCCAGGGCGGCCTGCTCAACGACACACTGATCAAGCTCCATGTCATCGGCGAGCCGGTGGACTGGCTCGGCAGGCCGCACCTCGCCCAGCTGTCGGTGGGCATCGTGGTGGCCTGGGTGCTCTCCGGCTTCACCACCGTGGTGTACCTCGCGGCCCTGCAGAACATCCCGCGGGAGCTGTACGACGCGGGCTCCATCGACGGGGCCACCGGCACGCAGCAGTTCCGCATGATCACGCTGCGGATGGTGGCCCCGGCCACGACCATCAGCGTGACCATCTCGCTGATCACCGTGCTCAAGCTCTACGACATCATCCAGGTCCTCACCTCCGGCGGCCCCGCCAACGCCACCCAGTCCACCGCGCAGTACATCGTGAAGACCGCGTTCACCACCGACCGGTTCGGCTACGCCTCGGCCGTCGCCATGTTCCTGCTGGCACTGTCCGCGGTCATCGCCCTGTCCGTCACGAGCATCCTCCGCCGCAGGGAGATCGACCTTTGACCGTCCAGCACGCCCCCGCCCGCCCCACGACGCGCCGCCGGCAGAGGCCGGAGCGGCCGGCTGCCGCCCCCGGGCGGACCGGGCGGTACCGCGGGCTCCGTTCCCCGGTGCGGCTGACCGCCGCGGTCGTCGTGGTGCTGCTCTTCGTCAGCCCCATCTACCTGACCGTCGTCAACGCCTTCAAGACCGAGGAGGCCATCGTCGCCAACCCGGCGGCGCCCCCGGTCCACCCCACGCTCGGCAATCTGTCCACCGCACTCGGCCGTCCGGACCAGCTCATCCAGCTCGGGCTGCGCAACTCGCTGATCGTCGTGCTCTGTTCGGTGCTGCTGCTGATCCCGCTCGGCTCGGCGTTCAGCTTCTGGATCTCCCGCCGGCGCACCCGCCCGCGGGCGGCGATCCTGGCGGTCCTCGCGGCGGGGCTGATGATCCCGCCGCAGGTCGTGCTGCTGCCGACCATCAGGATCCTGACCTTCCTCGGCCTCGACCACTCGTATCCCGGGCTCGTCCTGTCCAACCTCGGCGGCGGCTACTTCTCCTTCGCGGTCTTCGTCTACGTCGGCTTCATGCGCGCGGTGCCGGACGAGGTCGTGGAGGCGGCACGGCTGGACGGGGCGGGAGGGCTGCGGATCTGGTGGACGATCGTCATGCCGCTGGTCCGGCCCGCCACCGCCACCGTGGCGATCTTCCTGTCGCTGTGGATCTGGAACGACTTCCTCAACCCGCAGTTCATCCTCGGCCCGCTGCAGGGCCAGACCATCACCACCGGTCTCTATCTCTCCGTGGGGCAGTACCAGATGGATTACGGACAGCTGTTCGGCATCATGTTCCTCGCCGGGATCATCCCGGTGGCCGGCTACCTGCTGATGCAGAAGCAGTTCGCCGCCGGGCTCACCGCGGGATCGGCCAAGTGAGCGCGACGCCGCGGACCGTGGCGCCCGCTCCGGCCCCCGGCCCCGCACCCGCCACCGCGGGGGTGCCCCCGCTGGACGGACTCGCCGGCGACTGGATACCCGCCGACCGGCTTGCGCACCTGCCCAGCCTCCGCAACCAGTGGGGGCAGGGGCATGTGAACGCCGACCTGACATCGTTGTCCTGGCTGGCCTTCCCGCCGTACAGCGGCGGCTACCACACCGGCGTGCTCCGGATCGACGGCCGCCCGCTCGCCGCGGAGCGGCTGCGCTGGTCCCCGTGGGGTGTCGAACGCGCAGCCACCCGGGGCGCGTTGACGGTGCACACCGAGGTGCGGATGGGCTACGAGCGCAGCCGGCTGCTGTGGCGGATCACGCTGCGCAACACCTCGGCCCGGGCCGTGCGCACCCGCGTCGAACAGGAACTCCTGGCGATGTTCGCGCACCACGGGACGGACTGGGGCTGGCTGTACGGCACCCCGTGGAACCACGGCCACCACCACGACTTCTACGCCACGGAACGCCTGCGGGCCGAGGTGCTGGCCGACCGGCCGCGTCAGGTGCAGACCCTGCCGCACGGCGAGCGGTGGCTGCGGCTCGGCTCGCCGCGCATCCCCGGCATCCAGCGGGACGAGGACGCGGCGCCCATGCTCCTGGAGTCCGAACTGCCCGACCACTCCGCCCCGGACGCCGACCGCGTCCGCGAGCCCGGCGCCCCGTGCCTGGTGGACCGGCTCGAAGTACGGCGGCCGGACGGCACGGTCACCCCCGTCGGCACGGAAGTCGCCGGCTGGACCGTGCGGCCCGGCACCGACCTGCGTGTCGGGACCACAGCCCTCGGCGCCGGGGACGTCCTTGCCTTCCGGGTGCGCGTCGACCGGGCCGCCGCCCACGGGATCGTGATCACCCACGGCAACCACCCCGACTCCGCGACGATCGGCCTCGACGAGGGCCGCCCCTTCCTGCGCATCGGCGGTGAACAGGTGGGCGCCGACGTGGCGTTGACCACCGGGCGGTGGCACCGGATAGAACTCCGCCTCGGCGACGACGGCGCCCGCCTGGAGGTCGACGGCACGGAGCGCGCCCGCACCCGGCCCTGGTGGGAGGGACAGCGGTGGACGGCCCGGGTGACGGACGGCGCCCTGTGCGTGGCCGACTCCCGCAGCCCGGCGCGGTCGGCGTACGCCTTCGCCGAGCCGCCCGCCACCCTGACCGCGAACGGCGCCCGAGGGCTCGCGCACTGGGACCTCCGGCTCGCGCCCGGGCAGGCACACGTGCTGGAGTTTGTCCTCGACATCGGGACGTCCCGGGAGGAGACACGCGGCGCGGCCACCGCGACCGCACACGCCTTCGAGGCGGGCTTCGCGGGGATCGCGGAGCGGTGGCGGACCACCTGGCGACACGCCTTCACCCCGGGCAACCCGGAGTTCTCCGGCCACCTGCCCACCCTGCACACCGACGACGCCGACCTCGCGCGCACCTACTACCTGGGCGCGCTGCTCGCGGTCTACCTGCGCAACACCCGGGTGTCCCGGACCGGTCCGGTCTTCCTCACCGGGGGGCCGCGCCTCGGCCCCACCACGACCTTCTTCTGGGACCAGTCCGAATTCGCCCGCACCGCCGCCCTGCTGGAACCCCGCGGCCTGCGCGCCTGGCTGCTGGCCGCCCTCGCGCAGCCCTACGACCACTGCCACTCCTTCGACACGCACAACCTGTTGCCGGTGGGCAACCACTACGCCGCCAACGACCACGCCCTCTTCCGCACGGTCACCGCGTACGTCACCGTCACCGGTGACACCGGCCTCCTCGCCGAGCGGGCCGGCGACCGCGGCGTGCTGGACCACCTGCGCGCGATGGCCTTCCGGCCGCGCGAGCGGCGCGCGCGGTACGCGGACGGCATCCTGGCCGATCTGGGCTCGGACGCCTGGGAGTTGCTGGAGTGCGTGCCGAACTACCGGGACGCCGTGGTCTCCTTCAACGCCGGGTACGCCGGCATGCTGCGCTCGCTCGGCACACTGCTGCGGTCGGTGGGCAGCGACGCGGAGGCCGCGGAGGCCGAGGCGGAGGGCGCGGAACTGGCCCGCGCGGTGCTCGGCCAGTACGCGGGCGACGGGCGCTGGCGCATCAGCCACCCGCAGGGGACGGACGTCATCGGGCACTGCCTGGACTTCGTCCTGGTCGCCGCCGACATGACCGGCGACCTCACCCCCGCGCACCGCGAGGAGATGGTCGGGTTCGTCACCGGGCGGCTGCTCGACGGCGACTGGATGCGCGCCCTGGACCCGCGCGACCCCGTCGCCCCGTTCTCCGACCGCCCCGACCACGGTGCCGCGGGCGCCTTCGCCGCCTGGCCCGGCGCGACCGCGTACGGCCTGTGCCGCCTCGGCCGTCCCGACCTCGCCGCGGGCATCCTCCGCCGGGCGCACCGCACGACCTCCGGTGCCCTGTGGGGCCAGGCCATGGAGGTGACCCCGGACGGCAGCTACCGCGTCGCCGAACGCGGCGTCTCCAACCGCGAGAGCGTGGCCGCGGTCGCCGTCACCGAGGCGGTGCTCGGGGGGCTCTTCGGCATCGCGGCGGAGGTGCTCCGGCCCGGTGGGCCACCCCTGGAGAACGCCTTCGGACGGCTCACCGACGTACGCGCGGCCGGACACGGCCTGCCGGACGGCGACGCCTGACCCGGTGCCCTGCCGGTGTGCCCGAGCCCATGGGGCCACCGGTCTTGAGCCCGGTGGTGCGCAGGGGACATCTCGTCGGGCGTGGCAAGTGGACGGCACCGCGCGCTGCCGCGCGTAGGGGCGGGGCGGTCGAGTGGGCTGGCGGAGCGGCTGGTTCGCAGCACGGCGACATCACCGGGCCGGCCGCCCGGGAGTGCGGCCGGCCCGGTCGGGACGCCGGTCAGACGAGCGGCTGCCCGCCGTCGACGGGCAGGCAGACGCCCGTCAGGAAGGTGTTGGTCATCGCGAAGACCGCCGCGTGGGCGACGTCTTCGGGGGTGCCGATGCGCCCGACGGGATTGGCGGCGGACAGCCGGGCGAAGAAGTCGCTCTTCTTCTTGTCGCCGAGCGCGTCCCACGCGCCGGTGTCGACGGTGCCGGGGGAGACGGCGTTGACCCGGATCGGGGCGAGTTCGACCGCCAGCGAGCGGGTGACGGTGTTGACCGCGCCGTTCGTCGCGGCGACGCCGATGAAGCCCGGGTCGGGTTCGAGCGCCGCGACACCGGAGAGCAGGACGAACGAGCCGTCCCCCGGCATCCGCGACGCGAAGTGCTTGGCCAGCATCAGCGGTCCGACGACCTTGGTGTGGAAGGACAGCACGATCGCCGCCGGGTCCAGTTCGCCCACCAGGCCGCGGGCGCGCGCGGAGGCCGCGGACACGATGTGGTCGACGGCGCCGAGGTCCTCGGCCAGCGCCGCGATCGACGCCTCGTCGGTGAGGTCGACGTGACGGACCGTCACGCCGGTGCCGCAGTAGGCCTCCTCGAGGCCGGTCACCGAACGGCCCGCCGCCACGACGCGCGCGCCCTCGGCGAGCGCCGCGTCGGCGACGGCCCGGGCGATCCCGCTGCCGCGGCCGACCACGAGTACGGTCCGGTCCTTGAGGGATGTGGGCATGGGGATCTCCTTGGTGGTCGGGAGGGGGCGGCCGGCGCGCCGTCCCCGGGATGTCAGGCGCCGCGGACCTCGGCGGCGTCCAGGCCGCGGTCCACGCCGTGGGGGACGACCTGCTGGCCGGGTTCGAGGACGAGCCGTTCGCCGTCGAGCAGCACCTCGACCTTGTCGGGTTCGAACGAGACGAGTCCGCCCACCCGCGCGACCTCGGGATAGGCGTCGCGGTACGACCACGCGGCCTTCCGCGAGCCGCCGATGTCGTAGTAGTCGGCGAGGCCCTTGTAGGGGCAGAACGTCTGCCCCTCCGCCGGGTTGAGCGCGGTCTCGTCGACGTCCGCGCGCGGCACGTACCAGCGGGGCGCGAACCCGGACTCGTACAGCACCACCGGATGCTCCGAGCGGGCCACGACACGGTCCTCGGAGCGCACCTCCAGGGTGCGGGAGGTGTCGCGGATGTCGATGCGGTGGTAGGCGTCGGCGGCGTGCCCGAGGATGCGTTCGTCCTCCTCGTAGAAGGCGTCCATCGCCCGCCAGGCGAAGGCGACGCGCCCTTCGAGTTCGCTCGCGTGGTCCGGTAGGGCGGTCAGTTGCCAGGCGGCGCGCTCGGTCCGCCGGTCGCCGGCCCGCACCGTGAACCAGGAGGTCTCGCCGAGGTCCTGGTGGCGGGTGGTGCGGTCGGTGGGGATCAGCGCGTCGTCCCGGACGGCGGTCCGCGGGAAGTAGGCCACCGGATAGCGGCCGGGCTCGTGGAGCAGGACCACGTCCTCGCTGTCGGCGATCCACTCGCCCGCGTACCGGACCCGCATGCGGCGGCGCAGCCGTTCGGCGAACAGCATCCGCTCGGGGAGGGGGTCCGGGACCAGGAAGCGCCCGAGCCTGGTGGTGGAGAGCGGTCCTTGCTGCCATGACAGTCCCATGGCGGTCCCTCTTCCGTGCTCGATGACTAATGCTTCAATCGACAGTAGTTCCGTTAGGTCGTGGAGGCAATGCCGACCGGACTGTGTCGTGCAGGTGCGGGGTGGACCTCACCGTGACTAATGGGTAGCATCAATACGTGAGCATTCAAGTAAGCGTCGAGGAGCTCCAGGCCGCGGGCTTCCCCATGGGGGGCGAGCCCCTGGTCGCGCTGGATCTCGCCGACACGGTGATGATGGTCGCCGAGCCGCCCGTCGACCTCATCGAACCGTCCGCCGCCGCCACCGCCTGGTGGGACATCCAGTCCCGCCGGCTCCCCCCGGGCCCGGTCCCGGCCCCGGGGGCGACGCGCAGGCTCCGCGCCGCGATCCGCGAGGTGCTGGACGCCCATCTGGAGGACCGTCCCGCCGACGCCGCCGCCGTGGACGACATCAACGCGGCGGCCGCGGCGGTGCCCGCCAGCCCGCGCCTGGTCCTCACGGGCGACGGGCCGCGCGCCGCCACCCGCTGGCACACCGAGCACGGCGGCAACGCCGCACTCGCCGCCATCGCGGGCGAGGCCGTCGCCCTGCTGGGCAGCCCCGACCGGCTGCGCCTGCTGCGGCGCTGCGCGAACCCCGAGTGCTCGATGCTGTTCCTCGCCGAGAACCGGCGCCGCAAGTGGTGCACCAGCAACATCTGCGGCAACCGCGCCCGCGTCGCACGCCATTACGCCCGTACCCACGCGGCGGGCTGACCCCTCCCGGCCGCCGTGGGCCATGCCGGTGATGTGCCCGGCCGCCCCGACTGGCCCCTACCGCGCCCGTGTGCATGGGCCGGGCCGTCGCGCCCCGGCGCACCGGGGCGCGGCGCCGCCGGCCGCCGCCCGGACGTCCAGGCGCGCGCCGCCACCCTGATGGCGGTGCGGCGCGCGGTGGCGGACCGCGCGGGCACCGCCGAAGCTTTTGTTCTGCATCGTGGTGTCTGGTGGTGTCGTGTGCGCTTCCTGCCGTTGTCGGATCGTCGTGGGCGAGTGTCGCTGCTATGGGTGAGGTGAGTGGCGCCGGGCGGGACCCTGGCGAACTGGGACACGCGTGGTTCCCGCTGGATCCCGGCCTGGAACGGATCTCGACCGAGCTGAACGACCTGGCGCGGGCCCAGCGCAGGCTCCAGCTGCTGATGGCGGCGATGCTGGCGATCAGCCGCGAGCTCGATCTCGAAGTCGTGCTGTCCCGCATCGTGTCGGCCGCGGTGGACGTGGTCGGGGCGCGCTACGGGGCGCTCGGCGTGCTCGACGCCAAGGGCGAGGCCCTGGGGGAGTTCCTGACCGTCGGCCTGGACGAGTCCGAGAAGGAACGCCTGGCCGGTACCGAACTCCCGCGCGGCCGCGGTCTGCTCGGCTACCTCATCCACCACCCCGAGCCGCTGCGCGTGGCCGACATCGCCCGGCACCCCGACTCGGTCGGCTTCCCGCCGGGCCACCCGAAGATGCGCACGCTGCTCGGCGTGGCCATCAGCGTGCACCAGCAGGTCTACGGCAACCTCTACCTCTCCGAGCGCCTCGACGGAAACCCCTTCGACGAGTCCGACGAGGCGATGCTGGTCGCACTGGCCGGGGCGGCGGGCGTCGCCATCGAGAACGCCCGCCTCTTCGAGCGCGTCCGCGACCGCAACGAGGAGTTCCAGCGCCTCTTCCTGCCCGGCCTGCCCGACCTGCGCCCCGTCGAGGCGGCCGCCGTGTACCGGCCCCCCGTGCAGCCCGAGCACATCGGCGGCGACTGGTACGACGCCGTCCTGCTGCCCGACGGCTCCTGCGCCGCCGTCGTCGGCGACGTCGCCGGCCATGACCTGCGGGCGGCCGCCTCGATGGCCCAGACCCGCAGCATGCTCCGTGCCCTGCTCTACGAACTGCGCACACCGCCGAGCGCCGTCCTGTCCCGGCTGGACACCACGCAGGACGCCTTCGAGGAGCACTCCGTGACCACGGCCTGCCTGGTCCGCATCGAGACCAGGGGCCCCGACGCGTGGACCCTGCACTGGAGCACGGCCGGCCACCCGCCGCCGCTGCTCGTCACCCCGGACGGCCACGCCCGCTATCTGGCCCCCGAGCCGGACCTGCCCCTCGGTGTCGACATCTCCGAGCGCCGGCACGACCACGCCCACCGCCTCGAACCCGGCTCCACCGTCGTGCTGTACACCGACGGGCTGGTCGAGCACCGCGACGTCCCCGTCGACATCGGGCTGCGGGCCCTGGCGCAACTCGCCTCGGCCAACTTCCACCTGCCGGTCGACCGGTTCTGCTCGGTCATCGCCGACCAGCACCCGAGCGACGGCCACGACGACCTGGCCGTGCTCGCGCTGCGCACTCCCTCGGACTGAGACCGGCCGCCACCTCCGACGTGTCGCGTGCCCTCGCGCGTTCCGGCGCCCGCGCCTGACGGACACCCGGCCTTCGCACCTGCGCAATTGCGCGTACTCCCACGGGATCTTCTCTTGTCATGCGCGCGTGAGGCGACAAAGGTCGGGGCGAGCCGCGGGCGCGATGGTGCGCCATGCATCTGCTGTCCCACTACCGGGCCCGGGTTCGCACCGGGCCGTCGGAGGCACGTTGTCCATGTCATCTCGTACACGGCGCACGCCCGTTCACAGACCCGGCCGCGCCGGCCTCGCCGCCCTGCTCGCCGTCACCACGGCGCTGGGTGTCGCGGGCCTGACCTCTCCCGTACACGCCGAGGAAGCGGCACCGGCCGCGCCGACCGGGACCCAGCCGACTCCCGACACGGCGACTCCCGCGCTGGTGGAGGGACTTGACGACGCGGTGGACGCGTCGGCGCCGGCCGCCGAGGCGGCGCGGTCGCACCTGGCCGGGCACCAGGAGCGGTACCGGATCCCCGCACCCGACCGGGACCTGGTCACGGAGTCGGTGACCACGGAGACCGACGGGACGGAGACCGTGCGGCTCGACCAGAAGTACCGCGGTGTGCCGGTCCTGGGCGCTCAGTACGTGGTGCGCATGACGCACCGCGACGGGAAGCGGACCGTCACCGGCACCTCCGGGGCCTACTTCGCCGCCCTGGACGTCGACACCGCCCGGCCCGCCCTCCCCGCGGCCACCGCCGTCCGGAGCGCCGTCGAGGAGATCCGGTCCGGACTGGCCCGCGGCGGCTACCGCCCGGCCCACTCCAAGTCCGCCGCGGACGACCTGTCGGGCACCGACCGCGGCCTGACCGTCCTGCCGGTCGGCAAGGGCGTGCTCGCCCGTCATGTCACCGTGCGCGGCACCGACCCCGTCAGCCGCACGCCGCTCGTCCAGGAGGTGTACGTCGACGCCGCCACCGGCGTCGCGCTCTTCCAGTCCGGCGGCCTTCCGACCTTCGCGGCCCCGTCGCCCGCCGCCTCCGCCGTCGGCACCGAGGGCACGTCGATGCGGACCGGCAAGCCGGCCACTCCCGGCGCCGGTTCGGGGAGCGTGACCGGCAGCGGGACCCTGCTGGGCGGCAGGACCGTGCCGCTGTACCTGACCAAGGACGCCGCCACCGGCCAGTACCTGCTGCGCGACACCGCGCACATGGCGGACAGCAAGCAGCACGGCGTCATCCAGACCTGGGACGCCTCCAGCGTCTGGTACCAGGACGTCTCCGGCGCGTGGCCCGAGAGCGTCGTCCCGTTCGTCTCGCCCACGCCGAAGGTGGGCCCCGAGTTCACCGAGACCGGGGCGGTCGACGCGCACTGGGCGGCGGGCCAGGTGTACGACTTCTACCGCGACACCTTCAAGCGCGACAGCCTCGACGGCAAGGGCATGACCATCAACTCCCTGGTCGGCGTGACGGACTTCGGCTCCCCGTTCGTCAACGCCTTCTGGGACCACACCAAGATGGTCTACGGCACCGGCGACGACGAGTACCGCTCGCTCGCCTCCGACCTCGACGTCGTCGGCCACGAGATGACCCACGGCGTGGTCGAGCACACCGCGAACCTCGTCTACGCGGGCCAGTCCGGCGCCATGAACGAGGCGATCGCCGACTACTTCGGCAACACCATCGACGTCACCGTCAACCACACCCCGATGACCGACCCCGACGCGGGGCTCATCGGCGGCGACTTGTGCCGCACCCGCACGCCGCGGCAGTGCGCCTTCCGCGACCTCAACGACGGTGCCACCACGGCCAAGTTCCTCGGCCTGCCGCTCGGCTCCTCGTACGACAACGGTGGCGTGCACATGAACTCCACCATCTTCAGCGGCGCCCTGTGGGACATCCGCGAGCGCCTGGGCGGCACACTCGCCGACCGCATCGTCTACCGCGCCCTGACCTCCTACATAGCCCCGCTCGACGGGTTCGACGAGGGCCGTGACGCGGTCGTCGCCGCGGCCCGGTCGCTCGGCGTCAAGGGCAGCCAACTGGCCGTCGTCAAGGGCGCCTTCGACGCCCACGGCATCGTCCCCGGCTGGGAGAAGTCCCTCGGCCTGGACAGCGACGTCCTCATGGGCCGGGTCGGCACCCTGATGTCGTACACCGGCAGCGGCAACAACCCCAGCGCGGGCAACGGCTGGTGGGCGGCGCCGAAGTCCAGCGCCGACAGCCTGGCCCCGTACGCCGTCTGGGTGGGCCGCACCGATGGCTCCGGCAAGCCCCGCCAGGTCTCCCCGGACGACGGCCGCTCCCACCTCAGCCCCGTCACCGACGGCAAGCGCGTGGTCTGGGTGGCCGTCGGCGACCTCGTCTCCCCTGACGACCCCTACACCCGCACCTACGACATCCTGGCCGCGCCGGTCACCGGCGGGAAGCCGAAGACGCTCTTCAGCACCACTGCCGAGATCAGCGGCCTCAGCGTCGACGGCGACACCGTGGCGTGGTCGTACCGCGAGGCGTCGTCCGGCCGCCAGCGGGTCTTCTACCTCAAGGGCGGCGCGACCGTCCCGCGCAAGGTTCCGCTCAGCCGCGAGGAGAACCAGGCCGCGGAGCCGTCGGTGCGCGACGGGCGCATCGCGTACATCCAGGACGGCCTGTTCGACGGCGTCTACGGAGTCGCCGTCGAGGTGTACGACATCGCGGCCGGCACCACCACGATGCTGGGCGCACCCTCGCAGCCGGAGTGGATGAGCGCCCCGGTCGTCACCGCCTCCGGGGTCTACTGGGTCATCGACACCGACTACACCGACGACGACTTCACCACGCTGCGCCGGGCGGACATCGACGGCTCCCATGTCACCGACCTGATCCCGGAGAAGAGCGCGCACCCGGTCCGCGCCTACGGGCTGACCGCCTCGGACACCGCGGTCACCCTCACGGTCTACGCGTCCTGGAGCCAGGTCTTCGACGACTACAACGACTCCCTGGCCAAGCTCTACCAGTTCACCCCGAAGGGCGCCCCGCTCGGCCGGGTCTCGTGCAGCCACGGCCAGCAGGCCAACGCGGCCGCCGACACCGGCCGGCGTGTCCTGTGGCTGGACACCACGACCACCGACACCGATCTCGTGACCCGCAACCGCCCGGCGGGCACCTGCTCCTGACCCTTTCCCCCAGGTGGGCCCCCGCAGCGACGTGCCGCTGCGGGGGCCCACTGCCGTGCACCGTCAGCGGCTCCACGGGAGCCGGAGCGCGCGCCCCTGCGCGCGGCCCGCTTCGGCGGAGGGCCGGCGCGTGGACGGGTCCAGCGGGCTCGTGCCGATGGCCGCGAGCGAGGCCTCGTCCGGTTCGACGACCGCGACCTCGGCGCCGCCGGCGCGCAGTTCGCGGACGGCCCGCTCCAGGGGTACCTCGGTCGGGAACAGATCGGTGCTCCCCAGCGGCGCCAGCACCAGGACCCGGGAGGCGCCCCCGGCGTAGTCGGCGTTGGTGGCCGACCGCACACCGCCGTCGACGTAGCGGTGCCCGCCGATGGTGGCGGGCGGCCAGACGCCCGGCACGGCGCAGCTCGCCGTGACGGCGTCGACCAGGCTCACGCCGGACGTGTTGTCGAAGACGTGGGGCTCGCCGGTCCCGGCCTCCACGGCGACGATCCTGAGTGTGCGGCCGGGCCACGCGTGCGAGGGGAGGCGCCCCTCGACGACCTTGCGGCGCACTTCCTCGGTCACCGTCCCGGTCTCCAGCGCGAACCTGCCCACCGCGCGGCGTATGTCCGCGACGCCGGTGGCGTTCTGCAGCGAACCGCCGATCCGCTCGCCGAGGGTCGTCAGGTCCACGTCGACCATGATCTCCGCGGACTGGAGCCCGGGCTCGGTCTGCCGGGCGTACAGCTCCTCCAGGGGCAGCCCGCTGCCCAGTTGGGCCGCGACGGCGGAACCCGCCGACGTCCCCACGACCACCTCGGCCCCGGAGACGTCCTGACCCGTGTCCGCGAGCCCGGCCAGCAGCCCGGTCAGCCATGCGATCCCGGCGACCCCTCCGCCGCCGAGCACCAGTGCCTCGGTCATGTCCCGCCCTCCCGTCGTGTCGGGGGTCCCGGGTGATCCCCGCACCATCCTCCCCCCACCGGCTGCGAGCGGCGCGGAAGTGCTTATCGGAAATGAAAACCGTTTGTGTATAGTCCTCGCCAGAGCCCGCCACGCACCGCGCCGTGCCGGGCCGCCACCCCTTGCCCAGCGCGTCGGAGGAATCCATGTCCCTGCCCACGTCACCGTCCCGGCTCCTGGCCCTGAGTGCCGGACTCTGCCTCGCGGTCCTCGCCGCCGGGTGCGGCACCACGGAGGACACCGCGTCGCCCGCGGCCGCGTCCTCCGGCTCGGCACCGTCCGCGAACGTGCCGGTGGTCGCCTCCACGAACGTCTACGGGGACATCGCCCGCAGCATCGGCGCCGGGCGGGTCACCGTCACCTCGATCATCAGCAGTCCCGACCAGGACCCGCACTCCTACGAGGCGGGCACGCAGAACCAGTTGGCGCTGTCGAAGGCCAAGGTTGTGATCGAGAACGGCGGCGGCTACGACGACTTCGTCGACCGCATGCTGCGCAGCGCGGGCAACGGCTCCGCCCGTGTGATCAACGCGGTGAAGGTGTCGGGCAAGACCGCCCCGCCCGGCGGTGAGCTGAACGAGCACATCTGGTACGACTTCCCCTCCGTCGCCGCGATCGCCGACGAGATAGCCGGGGCGCTCGCCGGGGCCGACCCGGCGGGCGCGAGCGACTACCAGGCCAACGCCGCCGCGTTCAAGGCGAAGCTGGAGCCGCTGATGGCGAAGGAGGCCGACATCAAGGCGGCGCACGCCGGCGAGGCCGTGGCCATCACCGAACCGGTCCCGCTGTACCTGATCGACGCCAGCGGCCTGCGCAACGCCACACCCCCGGACTTCAGCGAGGCGGTCGAGGAGGGCGACGACGTCTCCCCGCGGACGCTGCAGGACACCCTGGCGCTGTTCACCGGGAAGAAGGTGAAGGCGCTGGTCTACAACGAGCAGACCTCGGGCCCGCAGACCGAGAAGGTCCAGCAGGCCGCCGAGGCGGCCGGTGTCGCGGTCGTCCCCGTCACCGAGACGCTGCCGGAGGGCAAGGACTACCTCGGCTGGATGACCGCCAACGTCGACGCGCTCGCCGCCGCGCTGGGCGCATGAGCGACCCGGCCGCGGCCCGCATCCCCCCGGCCCGCCAGGGCCGTTCCCCGGAAGGCGGCACCGGCGACACCGCCGCGGCCCCGGTGATCAGCCTGCGCGGTGGCGCGCTCGCCTACGGCACGCGCGTGCTGTGGGAGGGGCTGGACCTCGACGTGCAGCCCGGTGAGTTCCTCGCCGTCCTCGGTCCCAACGGCGCGGGCAAGACCAGTCTGGTGCGCGCACTGCTGGGCCAGCGGCCCCTGTCCGCAGGGACGTTGACCGTACTCGGCGAACCCCCGCGCAGCGGCAGCCGGCACATCGGCTACATCCCGCAGCAGGCCGCGCTGTCCGCGCAGACCATGCTGCGGGCCCGGGACCTGGTGCGCCTCGGCATCGACGGCCATGTCTTCGGACCGCGCCGGTCCGGCCGCGCGGTGCGCCGCCGGGTGGACGAGGTGCTGCGCTCGGTCGGCGCCGAGGCCTACGCGGACGAGCCGGTCGGCCTGCTCTCCGGCGGTGAGCGGCAGCGCGTACGGGTCGGGCAGGCGCTGGCGGGCGATCCGCGGATCCTGCTGTGCGACGAGCCGCTGCTCTCCCTGGACCTGCACCACCAGCGGGCGGTGACCGGGCTCGTCGACGCCCGGCGCCGTTCGCACGGCACCGCCGTGGTGTTCGTGACGCACGAGATCAACCCGGTGCTGGCCGCGGCCGACCGCGTCCTCTACCTCGCCCGCGGCGGCCACCGCGCCGGGCCCCCGGACGAGGTGCTGACCTCGGAGTCGCTGTCCGAGTTGTACGGGACCCGGGTCGACGTCGTCCGCGTCGGCGGCCGTGTCACGGTCGTCGGCGCGCCCGACGAGACGGCCGCCCCTCCGCACCACGCCGAACCGCCCGAACAGACACGGAGATGACCGACATGACAGGCGTGACGCTCGCCGACGGCCTGTGGCAGCAGGTCTTCGTCTTCGACCACTACGGCGAACTCCTGCCCCTGGTCCGCAACTCCCTGATCGCCGGTGCGGTGATCGGACTGGTCGGCGGGCTGGTGGGAGTCTTCGTGATCATGCGCGACCTGCCGTTCGCCGTCCACGGGATCAGCGAACTGTCCTTCGCCGGGGCCTCGGGCGCCCTGCTGCTCGGCGTGAACGTGGTGGCGGGCTCCATCGTGGGCTCCCTGGCGGCGGCCGGCGCGATCGGCGTGCTCGGCGCGCGGGCCCGGGAGCGCAATTCGGCGATCGGCATCATCATGCCGTTCGGGCTCGGCCTGGGCGTGCTCTTCCTCGCGCTCTACAAAGGCCGCGCCGCCAACAAGTTCGGCCTGCTCACCGGGCAGATCGTGGCCGTCGACACCCCGCAGACGACCTGGCTGATCGGCACGTCCGTGCTCGTCCTCGCCGCCCTGGCGGTGATGTGGCGGCCGCTGACGTTCGCCAGCGCGGACCCGGAGGTCGCGGCCGCCCGCGGCGTGCCGCTGCGCGGGCTGTCGCTCGCCTTCATGCTCGCCCTGGGGGCGGCGGTCGCGCTGTCGGTGCAGATCATCGGGGCGCTGCTGGTCCTGACCCTCGTTGTCACCCCCGCCGCGGCCGCGGCGCGGGTGACCGCCTCACCGGTTCTGCTGGCGGTGCTGAGCGCGGGATTCGCCGTCCTCTCGATCGAGGGCGGCATCCTCCTCGCGCTCGGCAGCACCATCCCCATCAGCCCCTACGTCACGACGATCTCGTTCACGATCTACGGCTGCTGCCGTCTGGCGGGCCGTCGCCGCCCGCGGCGGGCAGTGCGTCCCAGAACGCCGTGAGGGCGGCCGCCGTGGCGGCCGGCTGCTGGAGGTTCGGCGAGTGCTCGGCGTCCGCCACGACGGTCCGGCGGGCGCCGAGCCGGCGGGCCATGTCCGCGAGGAGGTCCGGCGCCCAGGCGTCGTCCCGGTCGCCGTACAGCACGTGCACCGGCAGCGCCGCGACGGCGGCCAGCTCGTCGGTCCGGTCGGGCTCCTCCAGCAACCGGGCCCCGGCGACGCGGAGTTGCACCGGACTGTTGCGCAGCCAGCGCTGCCGCAGGAGCTCGGTGTCGGCCGGCGTCGTGGCGGACGGCTTGAGCTGCTGCATCACGTCCCAGATCTGCTGCATGGTCATGGTCGCCAGGGCGTCCAGCAGCAGCTTCAGCAGGAAAGCGCGCTCGTCGCCGACCTCCGCGGGGCCGGACGACATCAGCGTGAGGGACAGGAACGGGCGGCGGTCGGTGAGGACGGCGGCGCGGGCGACCTGTCCGCCCATCGAGTGGCCGAGCAGGTGCACGGGCACGGCCAGCGCCTCCGCCTGGGCCAGGACGTCGGCCACCAGGGCCTCCTGCGCGTACGCGGACTCCTCGTCCGGGCCCGCCGTCGCGTCCTGGCCGCGGCCGTCGACGGCGACCGCGCGGTAGCCGGCGCCCGTCACGGCCCGCAGCAGGGGGATGAACTCGTCCTTGCTGCCGGTGTAGCCGGGCAGCAGCAGGACGGTGCCCCGGACCGGGGCCTCGGGAGCGGCCTCCAGGGCCGCGAATTCACCCCGCCGGGTCGGCAGCGTCGTACGGCGGGCCCCGGGCGGCAGGGCGAAGAGGGAGAGCGATGTTTCGTCGGACACCTGCGAAGCCTATGCGGCCGCCTTCCCGCCGCCCGCACGGGCAGGCCCTTGCGCACGCCTGCGCGGCGGCCCGGGGGAGGGCCCGTCGCGCACCGGACGGTGACAGGCACACCAATGGGCCCTCTGCGGCTGGGATGTGAGGGACTGTCAGCTCTCGGTGATACTTCCCTCGGCTGCTCGTGACCCGAGTCCGCGGGGGCGGCTGCTCCGGCCGCCTGCGCGGCCGCACTCACTCTGGGCCACCCTCACCCCTGGGCCGCGAGGCTGCTGTTGAACTCTTTATGCCGATATGATGCGTTTCGTGGTCATGCGCAGACAGTTACGGGGCAGCAGCCCCCGCCGCGTCGGCCGGTGGCGGGCGGCCCTGCTGCCGCCGGTGCTGCTGACCGTCCTGATCGCCGTCCTGGCGTTCGCCACACCGCGCGAGATCGCCTTCAGCCGGCTGCTGCCCACCGCGCCCGCCCTCGCGGCCGCGATGTGGCCTGTCATCCCCACGATCCTGCTGGGCGTGTGCTGCCTCCTGGTCATGATCGGCGTCGGCATGGTCTACCCCGACCTCGGGACCCCGTACACGGGCGCCGCGATCGTCGCGGTCACGCTGGCGGCCGCCTACGCCAGCCACGTCCGGCTCCAGCGCGAGGAAGCCCTCTTCCAGGTACGGCTCGTCGCCGACGCGGCACAGCAGGTGCTGCTGCGACCACTGCCGCACCGCATGCAGTCCGTCGAGATCGAGTCGCTGTACCTGGCCTCGCAGGAGCAGGCCAGGATCGGCGGCGACTTCTACGAGGCGGCCGACACCCCGCACGGTGTGCGGCTGCTGATCGGCGACGTACGCGGCAAGGGCCTGTCGGCGGTGGGCGCGGCGGCCGCCATCACCGCCTGCTTCCGCGACAGCGCCCACGACGAGCCCGATCTGATGGACATCCCGCCGCGCCTGGAGACCAGCATCGCCCGGCACAGCGCCACCTTCCCGGGGCCCGATCTGCCGGAACGATTCGCCACCGCCGTCCTCGCCGAGATCCCGCACGGCAGCGGCCACGTCAGGATCCTGAACTGCGGGCACCCCCCGCCGCTGCTGATCCACCGCGGCGAGATCCGCGTGCTGGAGCCCACGACACCGTCCCCGCCGCTCAACCTCGCGCGGCTCATCGGCGGCCGCTACTGGGTCGACACCTTCGCCTTCGACCCGGGTGACCAGCTGCTGCTCTACACCGACGGGGTCACCGAGACCCGGGACCGCACCGGTGCCTTCTTCCCGCTCGCGGACTGGATAAGGGGCCAGGGCCGCAGGTCGCCCCGCGAACTGCTGGACCGGCTCCACCAGGACCTGCTCCGCTACGGCGGGGGACGGCTCGGCGACGACATCGCCGCCGTCGTCGTCCAGTGCCACGGAGTCCGCGCCCGCGAACCCTCCGCGTGAACCTCGGCGCCCGCCCCGCCGCCCGGACCGGCGGATGCGATGATCACGGGTACGGGCCATCTCCCGCGGAGATGGCCGCCAGGGCCCGGGACACGCGAGGACGGTGGTGGGCGCCGATGGACCTGCGGCAGATGGAAGTGGTCGTCGCCGTCGCCGAGGAGGGCGGGTTCACCGCGGCGGCGCGGCGCCTGCACGTGGTGCAGTCCGCCGTGTCCGGGACGGTGCGCGCCCTGGAGAAGGAGCTCGGCAGCCCGCTCTTCGACCGTACGACGCACCGCGTCTCCCTCACCCCGGCCGGTGAGGCCTTCCTGCCCGCGGCCCGGACGGCGCTGCGGGCCGCGGCCGACGCGCGGGCCGCCGTCGACGCGGTACGGGGCGAACTGCGCGGGCGCGTCACCGTCGGCACGATGCAGGGGGTGTGGGCCGGACTGCACCATGCCCTCGCCAACCTGCGCCGGGACCATCCCGGTGTCAGCGTCCACCTGCGGCAGGCGGCCGTGGCCGACATCCGGCAGGCACTGCGCGAGGGGACCGTGGACCTGGCCGTCGTCGCGCTCGCCCGCGAGCAGCAGCGGGGCCTGGTGACCCGCCTGCTCTCGCGCGAGGACATGCTGCTCGTGGCCTCGCCCGCGCGTGCCTTCGCCGAGACCGACGTGGTGTCGCACGCGGAGGTGGCCCGGCTGCCCTTCGTCGACTTCTCGCCGGGGTGGGCGGTCCGGTACGCCGTCGACCGCTCGTTCCGCGCCGCCGGAGTGGAACGCGCCACCGCCTACGAGGTCAACGACATCGTCGCCGCCTCCGAGCTGGTCCGCCACGACCTGGGCGTGAGCATCATGCCCGCGTCCATCGCCGCCCGGTTCCCCGGCCTGGCGGTGCGGCGGTTCACCCACCACGTCCCGGCCTGGAAGGTGATGGTGGTCCGGCCGCAGGGCGAGCCGACCCCGGCCGTCGAGGCCCTGCTGCGGCACATCGAGCACATCCCCGCGGCGGGGACCGCCGGGCCGGGATGACACCGGCCGTCCCCGCCGCGGTCGCCCGCTCCGGGTGCCTCAGCCCGTGGCGCCCGGCCGCGGCCGCCGCAGCTCGGTGGCCCAGTAGGCCAGCGCGAGCAGCGGCAGGAGGGCGCCGAACGCGCTCACCGCCGTCCAGCCCGCGGCGTGGTAGGCGAGCGAGCCCAGCTGGGACCCGAGGGCGCCGCCGGTGAAGAAGATGGCGATGAAGGCGCTGTTGAGGCGGGCCCGTGCGCCGGCGTCGAGCTGGTACACGGTGTGCTGGCCGAGGATCATCGTGGTCTGCACGGCCATGTCGATCAGGATCGCGGCCAGCGCGAGCAGCACGATGTGGTGCCCGCCGAAGCCCGCCACGGCGAAGCCCACCGCCGCCACGGCGAACGCGGCCCCCGTCATGGGCCGCACCAGCCTGCGGTCCGCCCAGTGCCCGGCCAGCGGGGCCACGGCGGCACCGGCGGCCCCGACGAGCGCGAAGAGGGCCACGCCGATGGGCGAGTAGTGGAACCGGGGCCCGGTCAGGACGAAGGACACGGTGGTCCAGAAGGCGCTGAACCCGCCGAACATCGCCGCCTGGTAGAGCCCCCGGCGCCGTAGTGCGGGGTGCGTGCGCACCAGGCGTGCCGTCGACCGCAGCACCTGGAGGTACGGCATGGAGGTCGTCGGGGCGTGCTCCGGCAGGGCCACGCGCAGCGCCACCGCGAGCAGGGCCATCAGGACGGCGGAGCCCAGGTAGACGTAGCGCCAGCCGGCGATGTCGGAGACCAGGCTGCTGATGGTGCGCGACAGCAGGATGCCGGTGAGCAGCCCGCTCATGACGCGGCCGACGATCCGGCCCCGCGCGTGGTCGGGGGCCAGGCTCGCGGCGAAGGGCACGAGGATCTGGGCGACCACCGACGTGGCGCCGCTCACCAGGGACGCGAGCAGCAGCACGGGGAAGCTCGTCGCGAATCCGGCGACGGCCAGGGCCACCGTGGTGACGGCCAGCAGCACGGTGATGAGCCGGCGCTTCTCCAGCCGGTCGCCCAGCGGCACCAGGAACAGCATGCCGATCACATAGCCGACCTGCGTGAGGGTGATCAGCCCTCCGGCGGCGGTCGTACCGAGGTGGAAGACCCGGCTCAGCGAGGACAGCAGCGGCTGGGCGTAGTAGAGGTTGGCGACGGTCATACCGGTGGCGACGGCGAGCAGTGCGACCAGCCAGCCCGGCACACCGTGTACGTCCTTGCCGGACGCGGTGGTGCGCGGGCTCCGCTGTGCGGTTGTTGCGAGCACGGGTGCTGTCTCTCCTCGTACGGGAACCGCGTCGGGCGGTCCGGGTGGGGCTCTCCTGCGGGCGGGGCCGTTCGCCGGTTCCCGCCCTTCCGCCTGGTGCAGCGTCGGGGAGGGCTCGTCGCTTCCCATGCGGTGGAGATGAATGATGATGTCAGTCATCTCTGTGAGGGATGACCGGGCCCGGGGCCCGGGCCGGAGGCCTCACGGACCGAAGCCGATTTCCGCGCGACATGAAGTTGTCGCACGAACACTTTCCGTCACGACTCCGGGGCTCCGGTACGGGAAACGGGGTGCCCGCCGGTCGTCGGCGGGTCGGCGGTAGGCCGGCAGCGAGGCTCAACGCACCGTGGAACGACCGGACTTGGCGGGCGACGCAGCGGTGCGGCGCGCTGTACGCCCTTACGGGCACCGCTCACGCACGGTGAGTGATCAACTCGCTACTGAGCGTGGCGAATACGGCGAAAGTCCAGTTCCCAGGCGGCGCTTTGCCCCCTCCTGTCTATCTTTTGACTCCTGGACCCCCTCGTGGCACGGTCATATCTGGGCGTTTTTAGTGGCTTTGGCCACATTGGTCACGTCTGTAACGGCGGGACCACGTCCTCGGACGAAGCGCCCAGGTCGTACCGGTCCACCACGTAAGGGCCGGTGCGGCAGCGGTCGCCCCACGCGGACCGCGATCCGACGTTCCCGTCCCGAAGGGAAGTCCCATGCGCGCGAACATCACCACTCGTCGAGTCGCCGCGGCCGCCCTGGCGGCACCGCTTCTCGCACTCGCCGGCGCCGGCGCTGCCAGCGCCGCCACTCCGCAGGTCGCTCCCGCCACTGTGTCGTCCGCCCACTTCGGTGGCGGCGGCTGGGGCGGCGGCTGGGGTGGCGGCTGGGGCCGCGGCTGGGGAGGCTACGGCGGTTACCGTGGCTTCGGCGGCTACGGAGGTTACGGCGGCTTCGGAGGCTACGGCTTCGGAGGCTACGGGGGTTACGGCGGCTTCGGCGGATTCGGTGGCTACGGCTTCCGGTGATCGCTGAGCAGCACCCGGCCCGTGCCCGGACCTGTCAGGTCCGGGCACGGGCAGCCGTGTCAGGTGGCCGCGCGGGCCGACGCCCCGGGCCGCGTGGCCGCCTGACGGGGTGTCAGCGGCCCGTCGCCGTCCGTGCAGACGACGACCGCCTCCACCGGTGCGCCGCACTCGCGGTGCACCACCTCCAGGGGCGGTCCCTCGGGATCCGCGGTGTAGCGGTCGCCCCACTGCTTGAGGGCGATCATCGCGGGCCACAGGTCCCAGCCCTTGCGGGTCAGCCGGTACTCGTGCCGGGTGCGGCTGCCCGGCTCGCGGTACGGGACCGTGTCGAGGATCCCGGCGGCGACGAGCTTGCGCAGCCGGTCCGCGAGCACCGCCTCGGACAGGCCCATGTGCCGGCGGAAGTCGTCGAAGCGGTGCACGCCGTTCATCGCCTCGCGCAGCACCAGCAGCGACCATTTCTCGCCGATCAGGTCGAGGGTGCGTTGCACGGTGCAGTTCTCGGTGCTGGTCTCCAGCCAGGTCATGCCCGTCATCGTAAGCTGGCTTCGGCATTGACAGCCAGATGTGCGACCCTCTAACTTCGGATGCCGAAGTCAGCTGGAGAGAGGGCGGCCATGACCCGGTCACGCACGTTCGAGTGGAAGGACCCGAGCGTCTCCGCGGCCGCCGTCGGGCAGCGCAGCGGACTGGAGTTCCTCCAGGACATCGTGGCCGGACGCCTGCCCGCCCCGCCCATCGCCGCGACGCTCGGAATCACCCTGGAACAGGTCGAGTTCGGCCATGCCGTCTTCACCATGGAACCGGGGGAGGAGCACTACAACCCCATCGGCAGTGTCCACGGCGGCGTCTACGCCACGCTCCTCGACTCGGCCGCGGGCTGCGCCGTGCAGTCCGTCCTCCCCGCCGGCACGGGGTACACCTCGCTCGACCTGAGCCTGAAGTTCCTGCGCCCGATGAATGTGGACACCGGCAAGGTGCGCGCCGTCGGCAGCGTCCTCAACCAGGGCCGCCGCACCGCCCTCGCCCAGGCCGAACTGTTCGACGCCCAGGACCGGTTGCTCGCCCACGCGACCAGCAGCTGCATGCTCTTCCCGGTGCCGCCGCGCTGACAGCACAGCGGGGCGGCACCCGTACGGACGCCGCCCCGGGGGACCCTTCGGGGTCAGTGCCTGCCCGTCTCCGGGAGCACCTGGATCGTGTCGCCGACCGCGCGCTCACCGGTCGCGTCCGAGGGGACGTTGACGAGGGCGCCCTTGACCGTCATCGCCGAGGAGCCGCCGCCGTCGAGGTTGAGGGCCTGGACCGCGCCGAGCGACCGCATGAAGCGGGCGGCCTCGCCGAGCGTGAAGCCCTCACTGACGCCGGGCTGGCGCCCGTCGACGGTGACCAGGAGCAGACGTCCGTGCCGGTCGATCCCCGCGAGGGTGCGGGGCTGGCGGACGTTGGACCAGGCGAAGCCGAAGGACAGGTCGCGCGGGTCGAGCGTGCCCTCGGTCGCGGCGTCGATGTGGATCCGCCCGTTCTGCACGAGGGTCGGCGCCGCGCTGACGATGCTGTCGTCGGGGCCGAGGCGGACCTGCCGCCCGGAGGAGTCGCGGACGACCTCGCTCAGCGACAGCCGCCGGCCGGTCGCCGCGTGGCCGTTCAGCCAGTCCGCCGCCGCGCCGGTGCCCTGGAGGACCGAGCCGTCCTCCGGTACCGAACCGCCGCGCGCACCGGCGGAGACGACGACGCCCCGCTTGTCCAGGACCACCTGGGTGCCCGCGCCCGTGGGAAGCGCGGCCCGGAAGGCCGGGGTGAACTTCACCAGGTCGTCCGCCAGCGTGCAGGTGGTGTCGTGCCGGGGCTGCTCGGTGGGAACGGCGCCCGGGCGGCCGCAGTTGCGGAGCTTGCCCGGGACGCGGTTGATGCCCTGCACCGCGTACGAGGCGTTGCCGGACCGCACCGTCACGGTGGTCGACAGATCGGCGATGCGCGGCCGCCGGCCCCCGTCGCCGAGGATCAGCGCGGTGCGCGAACCGACGGCCATGGACTCCAGCTCGCCGTGCACGGCGGACAGACCCGCCATCGTGCCCTGGACGCCGTCGGCGTCCGAGGTGATGAAGAAGCCGCCGTTGACGCCGATCAGCGAACCGAGCCGGCCGGCCACCGTGGAGGTCTTCTCCCGGTCCGCCGCGTTGCCGCCGTCGCTGACCTCGATCGTCCCGCGCAGGCGGAACGGGTCGAGGACGGCGACGTGGATGCGCTCCCCGTCGGCGGCCTGCCGACCGTCGTAGCCGGTCCACTCGACGGAGGTGCGGAAACCGGCTCCCGTCATCCCGGAGTTGGTGGTGCCCGCCGCGGCCTGGGTGGCGAACCCGCCGACCCTGACCTGCCAGCCCATCGTGCCGTGCGGGGTGTCGGAGTAGTCGTCCCACGCCACGCGCTCCAGGCGGGGCTCGAAACCGGCGTCGCGCAGGCGCGCCGCGGTGGCGTCGGCCCAGGTGCGGTCCCCGAGCGGGGCCCACGTGGCCGCGCCGGTGAGGCGGTTGACGGCGGGCGCCTGCACGGTGACCGTCCACACCCCGGCGGCGTCGGCGTCGTCGAGGACGCCGGTGCGGACCTGGATGCCGGGGGCCACGTTCTGCGTGGTCCAGGCGATCCCGTGCGGGGAAGACGCAGTGAACGGGGCGGACACCTGGGACGCGTTGGACGACGCCCCGGCTGTCGCGGGCGGGACCAGGGCCACCAGGGCGAGGGCGGCGCCCAGGCCGGCCCCTCTCCAGGCACCGTGCCGTACCCGGCTCGTTCCGCGGCGTGTCTTCTCGGCTGTGACGGACATGCCTCTCCTGACGTACGGTCCTCCACGGTGCCGGAACTCCGGGCACCGCGATCGAACGCCATCCCAGCCCCGCGCGGAGACGCGCACGTCAACCGCCAAGGGCTCGTGGGAGAAACCTCGGTGACAAGCGCAGGTGTCCGCCGCCCGCTGCGAGGTGACGGTACATCAGTTGCGCCCGTGTACTGCCCTGACGGGCCGGGGCCCGCTGTGTCTTCCGGGAGCCGTGTCTTCCGGGAGCGCGTCCGGGCCTCCGCGACCGCCTTGTGCATTCCGTCGCGCGCGTTCATTTGTGGGCGACAACGATCCCCTTGAACGCGTATGTGAACGACATCGCCCAACAAAAAGAGAGGAAGCGGATCGGCCGGGTCCGGGGACACCGGCGCAATGCGGTGCGCCGGGATGGCGGGGAGGGCCGGGGCGCGGTGCCGACCCGCCCTTCGCGCGGGCGGCCCACCTGCGATGTCGGTGTCCCGTCGCACCGCGGGCACGCTTGCGAGATGCGTCACATCGAGCCGATGGTAACGATTTCTCGAGTAAGGGATCCGGGACGATCTGTTGTGATCACCTCACACTTCGGCGTACTAATCTGTCATCCGGTGTGCGGGTGTTCATCCGTTGCGGCTTTACCCGCCACGATGGATATCAGGAACGCCGGAACGTGCCATATTGGAAGCTGCCGACCGGTTGAGGACGAGAGGACACCTGGACTCAATGACGCACACCCCCCGGGACATTGAGGCCACGGCAGCGGCCCTCAGGGACGAGGCGGAGCGGCTCGAGGCCCAGAAGCAGGGACTCGAACGCGAGTTGGCGGCCGTCGCGGCACACCTCTGCTCCGTGCACAAGGCACTGGACGCCCTCCGCAAGCTCATGCCGTCGGCCGTCCCCGACACCGCCACGATCGGGCGCCCCAGGTCCGCCGCCCCGTCGTCCCTCGTCGGCCGCTACACCGACCTCACGCCGAAGTCCGCCGCCGAGGCGGTCAAGGTCGCGCCCGAGGCGGAACCCGGCGAACCGGGCACGGAGGGCGACGACGACGCCCACGCGACCGCGCAGCCGGGCTACGGCAGGCTCACCGAGCAGATCCTGGAGTACCTGGCCACCACCGACGGCGCCGAGGTCCGCGCGCGCGACGTCGCCGCCGCCCTCGGCCGGGACGCCAACGCGGGCAGCATCAACGCCGTGCGCAGCACCCTCGACCGGCTGGTCGGCGCGTCCCGCGCGCAACGCGCCGGCCGCGGCCTGTACCGCGCCGCCACCTGACCGTCCCGCGCGTCCCGGTGCGGTGAACGTGGTCGCCCCTGCGGTCCTCCCCCTGTCGTAGGTGAACACACTGCCGGAGTGCTGTTGTCGTCATGTGATCGTACAACGTGGTCCCGGCGGACCGGGCGCCGCGGCCGCCCTGTCACGTCCGCGGGGAACTCTCGGTGTACACGCACTTCTCGGGCGCTGAACAGCGGCTTTCACCTGCCGCCATGGCGCTGTGAAGGCTGCCGTCCCGGCCCCGCCATTCCTGGGAACGCCTCCGCCGGCCGCACACGGTGTGCAGAACGAGTGAAGGTGTGTGCCTTGCGTTCCGCACTTTGAGTGTCACTGAAGCGTGTATAGGGTTGGACCTCGTCTCACTGGCCGACGGTGGAGAACCGGCCGGCCGGGGACGACCGAGGGCGCGCGGCCGGAGCCGGAACGCCCGGAGCATGGCCCCGGGCGTCCAGGTCGGCGGCGCGGGCCTCATGTCCGCGGGCGCCACAGGTCCCCGCGGGCGGCGGCAGTGTCAACGGGGGCGGGGCACGGATGTGCCCTGCGGTAGGGAGCGCGACATGGTGGTGCGAGGAGACGTAAGAGGCAGGTCCCGGCCGAAGGGAAGCGGCCGGGTGCCGCGTCACCAGGTCCTGCCGGACTCCCACGCCGTGCGGGCCGAGGCGATGTTCGACGGCTTCTCCGTGTCCGGCCCCGTGACGGTGCACGTCCGGCGCGGCCGGATCGTCGCCGTGGACCGCACCGGCTCGGTACCGCGGGACACCCATGTGATCGACCTGGGCGCCGGCATCTGCCTCCTGCCGGGGCTCGTGGAGTCCGGCCTCCACCTGTCGTTCGACGCGAGTACGCACCCGGTCGCCTCGCTCGTGGCCGAGGACGACGACCAGGTGCTGACGCGTATGCGCGCGGCGGCCCACGAGGCGCTGCTCGCCGGCATCACGACCGCCCGGGACCTGGGCGACCGGAACTTCCTGTCCCTGACGCTCGCGGACGAGACCCTGCGGGAACCGCACCTCGGCCCCGAGATCCTGGCGTCCGGGCCGCCGATCACCACGCCCGGCGGTCAGTGCCACTTCCTCGGCGGAGCCGTCTCCGGCGAGGCCGCCCTGATCGAGGCCGTGCGGGAGCGGCACGCCCGCGGCTGCGCCGTGGTGGGGATCCTCGCCAGCGGCGGGGCCATGACGTACGGCTCGCCGGCCCATCTCCCGCAGTTCTCGGTGACCGAACTGCGCACCGTCGTCGAGGAGGCGCACCGCCTCGGCCTGCCCGTCGCGGCGCACGCTCACGCGACGACCTCCATACGGGACGCGCTGGCCGCGGGCGTGGACATCCTGGGGTACGTGAGCTTCTGGGAGGAGTGGGGCGTCACCCGCGACCTGGAACTGATGGCCCGCATCGCGGGCAGCGGCACCTTCGTCGGCCTGCCCCTGGGCCGGCGGGGCGAGCCCGTCAGGACCGGTTTCGACGGTCTCGCGCTGCGCGCCGACGGCATCCGGGCGGCGTCGGGTTCCCTGGTGCGGCTGGGGGCGCGCGTGGTCGTCACCTCCGGCGGCGGCGTGGCGCCGCACAAACCGCATGACGTGCTGCCGTACAGCGCCTGCGAACTCGTGGAACTCGGCATGACGCCCCTGGAGTCGCTGAAGGCCATCACCAGTGAGGCCGCCGCGGCGTGCGGGGTCGAGGGCAGGAAGGGCCGGATCCAGGCCGGAGCCGACGCCGACTTCCTGGCGGTCGCCGGCGATCCACTGCTCGATCTCGACGCCCTCCGCGACGTGCACGCGGTCTTCCGCGCGGGCGTCCGGATCCGCTGACGCCGCGGCGTCCCCGTCCGGACGGCTTGATCTGATCTGTCGTCCGCATGGTTGAACGGGCAATAATCGGCGATGTTGTGACGGTGCGACAGCAGTGTCACACGTCGTTGTGAGAGCCCACCCCCCACGGACACAAGGCGGATCGCATGACCAGTTCCAGGACACGCCCGCTCGCCGGTCTCGCCGCGGGCCTCTTCGGTACGGCACTGCTGGCCTTCGCCGGTTCCGTGCAGCCCGCCGGCGCGGCGACCTCCCCGGACGCCGTCTTCTACACCGGTGCCGGCAGGAGCGGATCCGCGATGACCGCGGACCTCGGCAGCACCGCCTGCCAGGCACTGCCGCGTCCCGCGCTCTCCGCGCAGAACCTGTCCGGCACCGACATCGCCGTCTACTACAACCCCGGCTGCCGTCCCGGCATCCCCGGCAGCAGCGGCGACACCGTCTTCGTCCTCGGCAGCCTCCACACGGCGGGCTTCGCCTTCCCCGCCCTCAGCTACCGGGTGCTCGACCGCTGACCCCCTGACCCGGGGTCAGCGGACGATCAGGCGGTTCGGGCCGGCCGGTGTCAGTTCGCCGACGACCGGGGCGCCCGGTACTTCGCCGGCGACCAGGAGTCCGCCGGAGGTCTGTGCGTCGGCGAGGAGGAGGCAGGTGAGTTCGTCGGTGATGCCGAAGTCGGTGTGGGCGGCGACCCAGTCGAGGTTGCGGCGCGTGCCGCCGCTGATGTGGCCGGCACGGGCCGCTTCCCACGCGCCGTCGAGGAAGGGGACGGCGGAGGGGTCGAGCACCGCCGTCACACCGGAGGCCCGGGCGAGTTTGTACAGGTGCCCGAGGAGGCCGAAGCCGGTGACGTCGGTCGCGCAGACCGCGCCCGCCGCCAGCGCGGCCTGAGCCGCGTCCCGGTTGAGCGCCGCCATCGTCTCCACCGCCTGCGGGAAGACCTCCCCGGTCGCCTTGTGGCGGTTGTTGAGCACGCCCAGCCCCAGCGGCTTGGTGAGCGACAGCGGCATACCGGGCCGCCCGGCGTCGTTGCGCAGCAGACGGGACGGGTCGGCGGTGCCGGTCACCGCCATGCCGTACTTGGGTTCCGGGTCGTCGACGCTGTGGCCGCCGGCCACGAGGCAGCCCGCCTGCGCGGCGACGTCCGCACCGCCGCGGAGCACTTCCGCGGCGAGGTCGAAGGGCAGCACCTCGCGCGGCCAGCACAGGAGGTTGACGGCCACGAGGGGCGTGCCGCCCATCGCGTAGACGTCGGACAGCGCGTTGGCGGCGGCGATGCGGCCCCAGTCGTAGGGGTCGTCGACGACGGGCGTGAAGAAGTCCGCGGTGGCGACCACCGCGGGCGCGCCGGGACCGTTCGGCAGCCGGACGACTGCGGCGTCGTCGCCGCTGTCGAGCCCCACGAGCAGGCCGGCCGCGGTGCCGCTGTCCGTCCCCGCCCGGGAGGCCAGCCCGGCCACGATCTCCTCCAGCTCGCCGGGCGGGATCTTGCAGGCGCAGCCGCCGCCGTGGGCGTACTGGGTCAGCCGCACGCCGGTCCGGCGGACGTCGGTTTCCGTCATGGTGCGTCGTTCCTTTCGTGGGAGGGTGCGCCGTGTGGCGCGTTGACAGGCCCGGGGGCCGCGGGTTCGATGGGCGCGTGGCCGGAACGGCGCCGCAGGGAGACGTACAGGTGCCTGGTGGCCCTCCCGGTCTTCAAAACCGAGGTGTCCGAGCAACTCGGGCAGGCGGGTTCGATTCCCGTCCGTCTCCGCCGGCACGTCGCACCCGGAGGGCTCATCCCGCGTCCGCCCCGTCCTCGTCCGGCGTCGGGCCCGCCCCGCGGCAGCGCCGAAGCGCCCCTTCGAGCCGCACCGTGCGGCCGTGCCGGTCCAGGTGTTCCAGCAGCGGGATCGCGACCCGCCGCGTGGTGTCGAGGGCGCGGCGCGCCTCGCTCGCGGTGAACGGCTGCTCCAGCCGCGCCAGGACGTCCGCCGCCCGCGCGTCCGCGCCCGGCAGCAGCACGATGCCCTCGCCGATCCGCAGCAGCGCGCCCGCCGCCTCGGCGGCGGCCAGCAGTTTCGGCGTCAGCCCGAGGTCCGCCAGCCGGTCGGCCTCCGGGGCGCGGAACGGCGTACGGGCCAGATCGGCGCGGACCGCGTCCACGGCCGCGGCCACGGGGGGCGGGAGCGCGGGGCGGCCCCGGCCGCCGTACAGTCGCCCGTCACTGTGGCGCAGCCCGGGCTCGGACGTCAGCAGCGCCTCGACCAGGGAGCGGTCCGGCAGCCCGAGCACCTGACGGGCCGCCTCCAGCGGCATGCCCGGTTCCAGGGGATGGCGCTCCGCGTGGTCGTCGACGGCCCGGCGCAGCCGCGCGCGCAGGTCCGCCCAGTGGGCCGGGTCCGCGAGCCAGTCCCCGGCCACGGGGCCGGACGGCGGGAGCACGCCCATGGCCAGGAGTTCCTGGCGGCGCACCAGCCCCCGGCGGCGCAGTTCCGCCGCCCCGTCGGCGGGCCCGGACGCGCTCCGCAGGTCGGCCGCCCGCGCAGCCGCCGCTCCCCGGCGGGTCAGGCGGGGCGGCCGAACGTCGAGGACGGTGATCCCCGCGGCCACGCGATGCCGCCCCGGATCGCGCAGCAGCGCGACGTCGGCGACGCGCAGCGGCAGGGGCGCGGCCAACCGCAGGCGTGCCGTGTCGTCGCCCAGCGGACGGACCGTCACCGGGACCGCCGCGGACCCCGCGTGCAGGGTCAGCTCACGGGGCAGTTCACGGGCGGAGTCGCCGCACAGCGACACGTCCGCCTGATCGGTCGTCAGCCAGCGGTCCGGGGTCAGCAGCGCGTCGCCCCGGCGCACGTCGGCGGACCCGGGACCGGTGATGTTGACCGCGACCCGCGCGACCGCCCCGACCTCCTCCCGCGGCTCCTTGAGGGACTCAAGTCCGCGCACCCGTACGGGCTTTCCGCTCCGCGCCAGGTGGAGGTGGTCGCCGACCCGCACGGTGCCCGCCCCGAGCGTGCCCGTGACCACGGTGCCCCGCCCCCGTACCGTGAACGCCCGGTCGACCCACAGCCGGACGTCGGCGGTACGGTCGGGGGCGGGCAGTGCCTGGGCCAGCCGGGCGAGCGCCGCCCGCAACGCGTCGAGGCCCTGGCCGGTCACGCTGCTCACGGCCACGCAGTCCACGTCGCCGAGCGAGGACTCCGCGATCCGGGCCAGGGCCTGCTCCCGTGCCGGGCCGGGGTCCGCGAGGTCGCAGCGGGAGACGGCGAGGACACCGTGCCGCACCCCCAGGGCGTCCAGCACGGCCAGGTGCTCCTCCGACTGCGGCTGCCACCCCTGGTCGGCGGCCACGACGAAGACGACGGCCGGCACCGGCCCGACCCCGGCCAGCATGTTGCCCACCAGGCGCTCGTGCCCGGGCACGTCCACGAAGGCGATGTCCCCGGCGTCCGGCAGCCGCGTCCACACGAACCCCAGGTCCAGGGTCATGCCGCGGCGCCGCTCCTCCGCCCAGCGGTCGGGCTCCATCCCGGTCAGGGCCCGCAGCAGCGCGGACTTGCCGTGGTCGACATGGCCCGCTGTGGCGACGACGCGCATCCTCACGACTCCCCGTCCGGCCCGGGGCCGGCGCGGCGCACGACAGCCGCCAGCGCCCCGTCGGCGTCCTCCGGCAGCGCCCGCAGGTCCAGCAGGCACCTGCCGTCCTCGACCCGGGCCAGCACGGCGGGGTCGGCCTGCCGCAGCCGGGCCGCGTAGGCGGCGGGCAGGGACACGGCGGCGCTGGGCAGGGTGACCCCAGGCGCCCCTCCGCCGCCGACCACCGCCCGCGTGCCGACCGCCCTGCTGTCGACGCCCTGCGCACGCAGCTGCTCCGCCAGCCGTTCGGCGCGCTCCCGCAGCCGCGCGGGGTCGGCGTGCAGCGCCGTACGGGTCGGGGTGGCGGGTCCGCGGACCGTCGCCTCCAGCGCGGCGAGGGTCAGCTTGTCCACCCGCAGCGCGCGGGCCAGCGGGTGACGGGCCATCCGCTCGACCAGGCCGGCGCGGCCGAGCAGCAGCCCGCACTGCGGGCCGCCGAGCAGCTTGTCGCCGCTCGCGGTGACGAGGGACGCCCCCGCGCGCAGCCAGGTCGCGGCGTCGGGCTCCTCGGGCAGCGCCGGCTCCGGCGCGAGGAGGCCGGAGCCGATGTCGGCGACCACGGGCACGCCGAGCCGGGCCAGTTCGGCGACCCCGGCCTCGCGCGTGAAGCCTGTGACGCGGAAGTTGGACGGGTGCACCTTGAGCACGAAGCCGGTGTCCGGTCCGACGGCCGCCGCGTAGTCCGCCGGCGTGGTGCGGTTGGTGGTGCCGACCTCCCGCAGCCGGGCGCCGGTGGAGACCAGCAGGTCGGGCAGGCGGAAGCCGTCGCCGATCTCCACGAGTTCGCCGCGGCTGACGACGATCTCCCGGCCCTGGGCGAGCGCGGTGGCGGCCAGCGCGAGCGCTGCCGCGCCGTTGTTGACCACATGGGCGGCCTCCGCCTCCGGCACGTACCGGAGCAGCGCCTCCAGCGCGGACCGCCCCCGCCGGGAGCGCCCGCCGGTGGTCAGGTCCAGTTCCACGTCCGTGGTCCCGGCCGCGGCCATGACGGCCTCGCGGGCCGCGGCCGACAGCGGGGCCCGGCCGAGGTTGGTGTGCAGCAGCACCCCGGTGGCGTTGAGGACCGGCCGGAGCCCGGCTGCGGTGGCCGGCAGTGCGGCCACGGCGTGCTCGGCGACGTCGGCGACGGGCACCTCGCCCGCCCGCGCCCGCTCCTGCACCCGCGCGACCACGTCCTTCACCAGACCCCGTCCCAGCCGCTCCGCCGCCGAGACGAGCCGGGGGTCCGCCAACAGCGCGTCGGTGCGCGGCAGTCGGCGCCGCTCGTCGGGCGGCGCGGTGGAGGCGTGCTCGCGGTCCATCTGGTGCACCTTCGCTCTGGCCCCACTGAAACCCCATCAGATTACGGGGACCGCGGCCAGGGGTGCCCGCGCCACACCGGTTCCTGTTGTGCGGAGGGGCCCGTCCGCGACACCGGGAGCGCCGGTCCCGTCGGCCTCGGCGGCCGTGGGCCCCGCCCGAGGCCGAGCAGCCACGCGGGCCACCGCGGTGTCCGGATCCGGGATGCCGCCCCCGGCGAGGGCCCGTGCGCGGCCCGCGCGCCTCAGCTCAGCGGCGCCGCTCGCGGTTGCACCGCGGAGGCGCCCGGGTCGTGTCAGCCGCTGTCGCTCCCCTGCGGGTGGCGGCCTTCGGCCCTGGCGTCGAGCCGCTCGCGCTGCGGCTTGACCACGTAGGCGGGGTCCTTCGTGGACTCGACCCCCGCTTCGAAGGTTCCGAAGCGCTGGAACGCGCTGCCCGCGAGCAGGGCCAGGCCGCCGAGCGCGGCGACGGTCCGGCTGCGCCGCGCGTAGGTGAGCGCGGCGGCCGCGCCGGCGATGGTCAGGTACTCCGAGGCCCTGCGCATCATGTGCGCGCTGCCATGGGTGAACGTCGAGGTCTCGAACTGCGGCTTGCGGTCGATGAGGTGGGCCGCCGCGATCTCGATCGCGGCTCCGACGACGGCCAGCCGGCGGGCCGGTGCCGCCTCGGCGACCGGCGCGCAGATCATCGCCAGGCCCGCACCGCTGGCGGCGGCGGAGCCGGTGAAGACGAACGGCAGTTCCCGGTGGGCCTCGTGCCAGGCCGGTACCGCGGTCTGGGAAAGCAGGACGGCCGTGTACGAGGCGAGAGCCGGGGCGATCGCGGCCGCGGAGATGCCGCTCAGACGCGCCGCCCACCGCAGGCCGGTTCCGAGAGTGCCCCGGGTGCGCCAGGACCTGGGCAGGAGTTCGACCATCGCGGCCAGGGAGCTGCCCGGCCCGTAGGAGAGCAGGATCCAGGTGCCCACCGACATCGGCGAGCTGGGCTTCGCCACCCGCATCATGTGGTGGAAGCGCAGCGGCCGACCGAGGTCCCCGATCAGGAGGTAGCTGCTGGCCAGCAGTGCCCCGAAGCCGCCGATGCGGCAGGACCGGCACAGATTCGGCCGACCGGTCAGGTCGGCGCCCGCGGCCAGCAGGGCGGCACCCGCCGAGAGTCCGCCGGTGAGGAGGTACGCGGGCACCATCCACTCCCAGACCGGCGGCTTGAGCACCGGGCGTCCGTAGTACGAACGGAAGTCCGCGCGGGGGACCATCGGCTCCTCGCCCCCGCCGCCTCCGACCGCCCTGCCGCCCTTGCGGCCCTTCACCGCGACCGTCCCTTGACGAAGACGGCGGCGGAGGCGGCCAGCATGGCCCCGGCGGCGACGGCCGCGTGCTTCCACATGGAGGGCAGGTCCCGGGTGGTGACGACCGGGTCCGGTGGCAGTCCATAGACCTCCGGCTCGTCGAGGAGCAGGAAGAAGGCGCCGTCGCCGCCGACCCCGTCATCGGGGTCGCGGCCGTAGAGCTGAGCCTCGGTCACACCCGCCTCGTGGAGCTGCTCCAGGCGGCGGTCCGCCCGCTCCCGCAGCTCGTCCAGCACGCCGAACTGGATGGAGTCGGTCGGGCACGCCTTGGCGCAGGCCGGCTCCAGACCGCCCTTGAGCCGGTCGTAGCACAGGGTGCACTTCCAGGCCCGGCCGTCGTCGGGGCGCCGGTCGATGACGCCGTAGGGGCAGGCGGAGACGCAGTAGCCGCAGCCGTTGCAGATGTCCGGCTGGACCACGACGGTGGCGAACTCGGTGCGGAAGAGGGCGCCGGTGGGGCACACGTCGAGGCAGCCGGCGTGGGTGCAGTGCTTGCACACGTCCGAGGACATCAGCCAGCGGAAGTCCGTACGGGTCTCGGCGCCGCCGGCGGCGCCGGGCAGATCGAAGCTGGGGAAGCCCAGGTCCACCGGCTCTGTGCCCAGTTCACCGCCGGCCCGGTGGCCCTTGCGGATGGCCTCGGCGGCCACCTCGGCCGTCGTCTCCGTACCGGACGGTCCCGTCGGCAGACCGACCAGGCCGGAGTCCTGGGTGCCCAGTTGCCGTTCCTGCTCGATGAAGGCGACGTGCCGCCAGGTGCTGGCACCGAGCGAGCCGGTGTTGTCGTAGGACATGCCCAGCAGGTCGATGCCGTCGGCGGGCACGCCGTTCCACTCCTTGCAGGCGACCTCGCACGCCTTGCAGCCGATGCAGACGGAGGTGTCGGTGAAGAAGCCCACCCTGGGCGGATGGTCCTCGGGATGGCCGGCGTCCGCGGCCGGGTCCGCCAGGGGGCCGAAGAAGCTGTTCCGGTGCTCGCTCATGAGGGGTCCTCCGGCCCGTGCGTTTCGTCCGGCGCCCGGCGACGGCCGTCGGGTGTGATCCTGTGGGCACCGGTCTGCGTGGTGATCCCGGCGCGGCGCCGGTACTCCTCGACGTACGCCAGGAGTTCGGGACCGCGGGGGCGCCTTCCGGGACGGATGTCGCAGGTGAGCACCTTGCTCTCCTGGATCAGCACGTTGGCGTCCGCGACCACGCCGATCAGGTCGTTGACCACGTCGCCAGTGGTGAGCCCGGTGCCGCCCCAGTGGTACGGCATCCAGATCTGGTGCACCCTGCGGCCCTCCAGGCTCAGCGGGGCCAGCCGGTCGGTGACCACCACCCTGGCCTCCACCGCGGTGCGGCTCGTGACCACATGAGCCCAGCCCATGTGGTGCAGCCCCCGCTCGGCGGCGAGTTCGGGGGAGACCTCCACGGTCAGCCCGGGCTGGAGTTCCGCGAGGTAGGGCAACTGGCGGCTCATCGCCCCCGCGGTGTGGTGCTCGGTGAGCCGGGAGGCGGTGAACACGAAGGGGAACACATCGCTGTGCGCTTCCGGCGGCGAGGGGTTGTAGGGGTTGTCGGGCCGTGCGTAGACCATCCGGGCGGGGTTGGACTGCTGGCCGTAGAGCGCGTTGCGCACCGGGGACTCCTCCGGCTCGTAATGCGTCGGCAGGGGGCCGTCGACCAGCCCGGTCGGCGAGAACAGCGCCGCCTTTCCGTCGCCCATCATGATGAACGCGTCGTCCCCGGCCAGCGCGTCGGGACCGGTCGCGCCCGGCGGCGGCCGGAAGTGCGGCGGCTTGTCCACCTGGAAGTCGGGGATGTCGTCCCCGGTCCACACACCGCGTTCCTCGTCCCACCACACGAGGGCCTTGCGCTCGCTCCACGGCCGGCCGTCCGGATCGGCGGACGCCCTGTTGTACAGGACCCGCCGGTTCAGCGGCCACACGAAGCCCCACTGGCCTTCCGCGGCCGGGTGCTCGAAACGTGAGCCGCGGCGCCGTGCGTGGTTGGTCTCGTCGGCGTAGACGCCGCTGTAGATCCAGCAGCCGCACGCGGTGGAGCCGTCCGCCTTGAGGTCCCCGTAGCCGCTCACGGTACGTCCGGTGCGCAGGTCGATGCCGTTGATGTGGCGCAGGACGTCCGCCGCGGAGGGCTCGTCCCCCTCCTCCATGGCGTAGTCCCAGGCCAGGTCGAGGACGGGCCGGTCGCGCTCGTCCCGCGAGCCCTCCAGCTTCTCGCGGACGAGCCGGCCGAGGTGGTAGAAGAACCACAGGTCGGAGCGGCGGTCGCCGATCGGTTCGACGGCCTGGTCACGCCACTGCACCATGCGCTGCGTCTGGGTGAAGGTGCCGGACTTCTCCACGTGCGAGGAGGCGGGGAAGAAGAAGACCTCGGTCTTGCAGGTCCCGGTGGAGATCTCGCCCGTCTCGATCTCCGGCGCGTCCTTCCAGACGGTCGCGCTCTCGATCATCGCCAGGTCGCGGACGACCAGCCACTCCAGGTTGGCGATGCCGAGCCGCTGGAGCCGCCCGTGCGCGGAACCCACCGCGGGGTTCTGCCCGACCAGGAAGAAGCCGTAGACGGTGCCGGCGATCATGTCCATGGCGGTGCGGTAGGTGCCGTGGTCGTCGTTGATGCGCGGCAGGTAGTCGTAGCAGTAGTCGTTCTCGGCGGTCGCCGCGTCGCCCCAGTACTCCTTCAGCAAGGAGATCATGTAGGCGTCGGCGTTCCCCCAGTAACCCTTGCGCATGACATGGCGCACGTCGTCGATGAACCTGGTCAGGCTCGTGTGCGTGACGTTGGGCATCGGCAGGTAGCCGGGCAGCAGGTTGTACAGCGTCGGGATGTCCGTGGAGCCCTGGATGCTGGCGTGGCCCCGCAGGGCGTAGATCCCGCCACCGGGCCGCCCCAGGTTGCCGAGCAGCAACTGGACGATGGAACCGGCCCGGATGTACTGGGCGCCGACGGAGTGCTGCGTCCAGCCCACGCTGTAGACGAGCGCGGTGGTGCGCTCTCGGTTGGAGTTCTCCGTCCAGGCGCGGCAGACGTCCAGGAACTGCCGCTGGGTGATGCCGCAGACCCGCTCGACCATCTCCGGCGTGTACCGGGAGAAGTGCCGCTTGAGCACCTGGAGCACGCAGCGCGGATGCTCCATGGTGGGGTCCGTCGCGATCCGGCCGGCCGCACCGGGCGGCGCCTCGTGCCCGCCGGCCGACTGCGCGGGGGTCGCGGAGATGAGTGTGCTGCCCTGCCTCCCGTCGCCCTCGTCCTCGCACTCGTACGCCCAGCTGGTGCTGTCGTACTTGGCGGTCGCCGGGTCGTAGCCGCTGAACAGGCCGTCCAGGTCCTCGGTGTCCCGGAAGTCCTCGCTCACCAGGAACGTGGCGTTGGTGTACGCCCGCACGTACTCCTCGAAGTGCAGGTCGTTGGAGAGGATGTGGTTGACGACGCCGCCGAGGAAGGCGATGTCGGTACCCACCCTGATCCGCACGTGCTGGTCGGCATGGGCGCTGGTCCGGGTGAACCGCGGGTCGATGTGGATCACCTTCGCACCGAGGGTCTTGGCCTCGGTGACCCACTGGAACGCGACCGGATGGGCCTCGGCCATGTTCGAGCCCATGATGACGATGCAGTCGGACCTCGTGAGGTTCTCCGGGTAGTCCGTGGCGCCGCCACGTCCGAGCGAGGTTCCCAGACCGGGAACGGTGGCGGAGTGTCAAATACGCGCCTGATTCTCGATCTGCAGGGCACCGAGGGCGGTGAACAACTTCTTGATGAGGTAGTTCTCCTCGTTGTCCAGAGCGGCGCCGCCCAGGCTCGCGAAGCCCATCGTGCGCCGGAGCGGGTTGCCTTGCTCGTCCGCGTCCTGCCAGCCGCGGCGCCGTGCGTCGAGCACCCGGTCGGCCACCATGTCCATGGCCGTCTCCAGGTCCAGGTCCTGCCACTCCGCGGCGTACGGAGCCCGGTAGCGCACCTTCTGCTCCCGGTGCGGCCCGGTGACCAGCTGCTTGCTGGAGGAACCCTTGGGGCACAGGCGGCCGCGTGAGACCGGGCTGTCCGGGTTGCCCTCGATCTGGACGACCTTCTCGTCGTGCACGTAGACACGCTGCGCGCAGCCCACGGCACAGAACGGGCAGACCGAGTGGACCACCCGGTCGGCCTCCTCCGTGCGGGGCCGCAGACCGGTCGACCGCTTCGACTGGACCGCCTTGCCGCGGCCCAGCCAGTCGGCCCCGGTGAGCTGC
Source organism: Streptomyces sp. NPDC088732 (assembly GCF_044751205.1). Taxonomy (NCBI): domain Bacteria; kingdom Bacillati; phylum Actinomycetota; class Actinomycetes; order Kitasatosporales; family Streptomycetaceae; genus Streptomyces; species Streptomyces sp. NPDC088732. The sequence goes on along the minus strand of NZ_JBIVLI010000030.1, from coordinate 2,921 downwards.
CGGTACACCGGCCAGGCCTCGATCAACCGTTTCCAGCCCATCCGCCTGCTCCTCCGTGCGGTGGCCCTGCGTCCTCCCGACGCTACCGGCCGGGAGGCCGCTCGCAAGTCCGGGCCAGGCAGGTGTCAGGTGCGGGACGGTGCTGCGGCGTCGCGGACCGCGGTGGTGAGCAGGGCGGTGGCCCGGTCGATGTCGGCCGGGTTCGTCCAGCGGCCGACCGACAGGCGTACGGCGGCCAGGGCGCGGGTGTCGTCCAGGCCCATGGCCCGCAGTACGGGGGAGGGGGTGCGGGCGCCGCTGTGGCAGGCCGAGCCGGTGGAGGCGGCGACCAGCGGCACCGCGGCGAGCAGCTCGTGGGCGGCGGTGCCGTCGATGCTGACGTTGAGGGTGCCGTGCAGGCGGTGCCGGGCGGAGCCGTTGAGGCGGATCCGCCCGGGAAGCGCCTCGGCGAGGCCGTCGTGCAGCCGGTCGCGCAGCGCCGCGGTGCGCCGTACGCCGCCGCCGGCGAGTTCCGCGGCGGCCAGCTCCGCGGCGGTCCCCAGGGCGACGGCGAAGGCGACGTTCTCGGTCCCCGCCCGGAGCCCGCCCTCTTGGCCGCCGCCGTGGACCAGGGGCTCCAGGCCGACCCCCCGCCGTACGTACAGGGCCGCGACGCCCTTCGGGGCGTACATCTTGTGGCCCACGACGGTCAGCAGGTCCACGCCGAGCTCCCGCACGTCCAGTGGGACCTTGCCTGCCGCCTGGGCGGCGTCGCAGTGGAAGAGCGCGCCGTGCGCGCGGGCCAGCCGGGCCAGCTCGGCGACGGGCTGGAGGGTGCCCGTCTCGTTGTTGGCGGCCATGACGGAGACCACGGCGGTCCGCTCGTCGAGTACGGCGGCCAGGCGGGCGGGGTCCACCAGCCCCTCGCCGTCCACCGGCAGACGGACGACCTCGGCACCGTGCAGCCGCTCCAGCGCGCGGCAGGTCTCCAGCACGGCCGGGTGCTCGGTGACCTGGGTGATCACCCGTGACCGGCCGGCCGGGGCCGCCAGCACGGCGCCGCGCAGCGCGAGGGTGTCCGCCTCGGAACCGGAGCCGGTGAGCACGATCTCGTCGGCTCCGGCCCCGATCAGTGCGGCGACCTGCTCGCGGGCGCGGGCGAGGGCCGCCCTCGGCCGCTCAGCGGCCGCATGTCCGCTGGACGGATTGCCGAACCAGCGCTCCAGCCAGGGCCGCGCCGCCGCCGCGACCCGCGGGTCGACCGGTGTCGTGGCGTTGTAGTCCAGGTACACCGGGCCGCCGTCGAGGCCCGGATGGGTCGGCACGTTCACGGGCGGCCTGCGCCTTCCTTCGATGTCCGGTAAGGGGGCATTATTTACCATGTGTCGGGAATGAGCGACTTATGGATGTCATATTTCCCGTTTCGGCGTATCCGCCGCTCGCCCTCGGCTTCTTCGGCCTGGGCACCGGTTACCTGATCTGGGGCCCGCAGGAGTTGTTCGGCTGGCCCCGACGCGACGAGCGCGTGGACCGCGCGCTGGGCACCTGGGGCATCTGGCTCCCGGGCTTCTGCCAGTTGCTGGCCGGCGCGATCCTCTTCGTCGGCCTCACCTGGTTCGAGGTCTTCAAGGCGCCGACCCTCTACATGGCGGCGCTCGCCTTCTCCGCGTACGGCATCCACTGGTTCGCCCTGGGCTGGGACCGCTACCGGGGCAACGACCCCCGCGTGAACGCCGGGGTCTCGGTGGCCTACATGGTGCTGTCGGCCCTGGGCGCGACGGTGTTCTTCGCCGTGAAGGACTGGCCCGTCGGGATCGTCTTCATCGGCCTGTTCCTCGTCTACGCCGCCAAACTCGTCATGTCCGTCGGCGTTCCCGTCGCCGAGCGGGCGATGGGGCTGTTCCGCATCCTGACCGCCTGCTGGCTCATGTACCTGACCTTCGCCGTCGTCGTCGACTTCGCCCTCGGGTACGACTGGCCCACGTAAGTCACCGCGGTCGCATCAGCAAGAGGTCCTCTCCCCACGCGTCCAGCACCGCGCCGTGCCCGGCGCGCCGGGCCGCCGGCTCGACGCGGGCGAACAGGCGGCGCTGCGTGGGCACGTCGCCGGTGCGCGCGACGGTGTCGACCGCGGCCAGCAGCGCGGCGGAGTCCCAGCCGGGAAGGGGGTACCGGGCGAGCTCCCACTCCAGGTACTTGTGGTACGGACGGGGGCGGCGGTCGAGGGCGAAGAGCAGTTCCAGCAGGAAGCCGATGCTCTCGGCGGCGTCGAGGCGGGCGGCGAGGCCGTGGCCGTCCCGGTCGTTCTTCACCGACCGGTAGAGGGAGTTGGCGTAGGCGTCCAGCCATCGGCCGGAGTCGCGGAACGCCTCGCCGGCGCCGAGGCGCGCCTTGGCGGCGACGATGCGGGCGATGCCCCCGTCGAGCCGGTCGAGCACGACGCGTGCGCGGGCGAGGGCGTACCGCTCGAAGCCGGGCATCCCGGCCGCGCGGAACGCGGTCAGGGTGACGACGACGAGGTCCAGTCCGGGGGTGCGGTGGCCCGTGAAGCGGGTGAGGTCCGTCGCCGCGCCGTCGGCGAGGACGACGTACAGGTCGTGGTCGGAGTACGCCGTGGTCATGCCCTCATGGGCCTGTGAGCCCTTGAGGACGAGACCGACGACGGCCGGGTCGGCGAGCGCGAGTTCGGTGAACGCCGCGTAGGTGAGCGGGAGCTGAGGGGGCATCGGTGATCTCCGCGGAGTGGTGGCCGGGCATGGCTGCCGGCGGCCCGCCTGCCGGGGGCCGCCGGTACCGTCCGCGGCGGCGCGGGGCCGCCGCCCGGGAGATCAACGCATCGACACGATTCTAAAGGGTGTTGCACAAGGCTCTGAGCTGGGCATCTTCTCTGTATGGCTGGGGTGTTACGGGCTGAGCGCGTGTGGGTGGAGACGTTCACGGGG
>NZ_JBIVLI010000029.1:0-117407 GCF_044751205.1 Streptomyces sp. NPDC088732 | reverse complement strand
AACTCCTCGCCCGGGTAGATCAGGTGCAGGTATTCCGGCGCGATCGGCATGTACCGAGGGTAGCGAGGCAACAACCCCTCGCACTAGTTCTTCGGATGGAAGCCGACAAAGTACGGGAGCGCGGCGGCGAGTTCGGCCGGGCTGCGCAGGGTGACCTTCGGGTCGTCGGAGGGACGGGAGGATGCGGTGTGCTGAGTCATGATCCGAAGGTGGCGCACGGCGTGGATCTCCGCCAGACCCCTCCCGAACCTGTGGATAAACCAGTCATATCACCGTAATAACTCAGAGTGAGTTATCCACAGGACCGGTGAGGGCGGTTGGCACGGTGTCGGTGTCATCGGGTTGCATGGGGGCATGACCACCGCACTGCGCACCACCGCCGACACGATCCTCAGCCGGCTCGTCGGGGACCCGACGGGCACCGCCCGCCTGCGCGAGGACCAGTGGCGCGCGGTCGAGGCGCTGGTGGCCCAGGGCCGCCGGGCCCTGGTCGTCCAGCGCACGGGCTGGGGCAAGTCCGCCGTCTACTTCGTGGCCACGGCGCTGCTGCGCGAGCGCGGCAGCGGTCCGACCGTGATCGTCTCCCCGCTGCTCGCCCTCATGCGCAACCAGATCGACGCCGCCGAACGGGCCGGCATCCGGGCCCGGACGATCAACTCGGCCAACCCCGAGGAATGGGACACCGTCCAGGCCGAGGTCGCCGCCGGAGAGGTCGACGTCCTGCTGGTCAGCCCGGAGCGGCTCAACAATCCCGACTTCCGCGATCAGGTCCTGCCCAAACTCGCCGCCACCACCGGGCTGCTCGTGGTGGACGAGGCGCACTGCATCTCCGACTGGGGCCACGACTTCCGGCCCGACTACCGCCGGTTGCGCACGATGCTCGCCGACCTGCCGCCGGGCGTCCCCGTCCTCGCCACCACGGCCACGGCCAACGCACGCGTGACGGCCGACGTCGCCGAGCAGTTGGGCACCGGCGATCACGAGGGTGCGCTCGTCCTGCGCGGGCCGCTGGACCGCGAGAGCCTCTCGCTCGGCGTCCTGGAGCTGCCGGACGCCGCGCACCGGCTCGGCTGGCTCGCCGACCACCTCGGCGACCTGCCGGGCTCCGGCATCATCTACACGCTCACCGTGGCGGCCGCCGAGGAGGTCGCGGCTTTCCTGCGGCAGCGCGGGCACGAAGTGGCGGCGTACACGGGCCGCACCGAGGACGCCGACCGGCGGGCCGCGGAGGCGGCGCTGCTGCGCAACGAGGTCAAGGCGCTGGTCGCGACGTCCGCCCTCGGCATGGGATTCGACAAGCCCGACCTGGGCTTCGTGCTCCACCTGGGCTCGCCCTCCTCCCCCATCGCCTATTACCAGCAGGTCGGCCGCGCCGGCCGCGGCGTGGACCACGCGGAGGTCCTACTGCTCCCCGGCCCGGAGGACGAGGCGATCTGGCGCTACTTCGCGTCCCTCGCCTTCCCGCGCGAGGAGCAGGTCCGCCAGACCCTCGCGCTGCTGGCGGAGGCGGCGGCGCCGATGTCCGTGCCCGCCCTGGAGGCCCGGGTGGATCTGCGCCGCACCCGGCTGGAGACCATGCTGAAGGTGCTCGACGTGGACGGCGCCGTCCGCCGGGTGCGCGGCGGCTGGACGTCCACCGGGGAGCCCTGGGCGTACGACACCGAGCGCTACGCCTGGGTCGACCGCCAGCGCAAGGCGGAGCAGCAGGCCATGCGCGAGTACGCCACGACCACCTCCTGCCGTATGGAGTACCTGCGGCGCCAGCTCGACGACGAGGAGGCCGCACCCTGCGGCCGCTGCGACAACTGCGCGGCCCCGCGCCACTCCGCCGAGGTGTCCCGCGAGGCGCTCGAATCCGCCCGGGCGGCCCTCGGCCGCCCCGGGGTCGAGGTCGAACCGCGCCGGATGTGGCCCACGGGGCTCCCGTCCGTGGGCATCGACCTCAAGGGCCGAATTCCCGCCGGCGAACAGGCGGAACCCGGCCGTGCCCTCGGACGGCTCTCCGACATCGGCTGGGGCAACCGGCTGCGACCGCTCTTCGCAGTGAACGCCGCGGACGGCCCCGTGGCGGACGACGTGGTCGGCGCCGTGGTCACGGTACTGGCGGACTGGGCCCGGGGACCGGGCGGCTGGGCCAGTGGCGGGCCCGACGCACCGCCCCGCCCGGTCGGTGTGGTGACCGTCGCCTCGCACACCAGGCCGCAGTTGATCGCCTCGCTCGGGCAGCGCATCGCCGACGCCGGGCGCATGCCGCTGCTGGGACAGCTGGCCCACACCGGAGACGTCGAGCCCTCACGCGTGCCGCGCAGCAACAGCGCCCAGCGACTGCGCGCCCTGCACGAGGCGTTCGCCGTTCCGCCCGCTCTGGCCGAAGCGATCGCGGCCGTGCCCGGACCGGTCCTGCTCGTCGACGATGTCACCGAAACGGGCTGGACCCTGGCGGTCGCCGCGCGACTGCTCCGCAGGTCCGGTGTTACGGCCGTGTTTCCGCTGGTCCTGGCGCTGCAAGGCTGATCCGTCGTCATATGCTGGACAGCTCGCGGGGATCTATGCGGCGGACGGCGCGATAACCGGCACATCGACCAATTGACCGTTGCCGCTCGCGAGTGCGCCAGCGAGAATTGGGGGCGTTCCCCGTTCGGCTCCTCGAGCCCCCCGACCGGCATGCGCCCGCGCACCCGGTCTCGGACGCATACCCGAAGGGAGGATCGTGGCCATGGGCTTCGCTCCGGAGACCACTTCCGGCACGTCCTCCCGCGCCGTCCGCCGGGTTCGCACCCTGGAACCGGCCGAGTGGATCGCCTCGGGATTCCCGCTGCTGATCAGCCCGCGCGACGTGGTCAAGGACCTGCACGCGCGCCACCTCCCCGCCCCGGGCACGGCGGTGATCGCGGTCCTGTCGCCCGACGGACGGCTGACGGCCAGTGCCTCGTTCGCCCAGCGCGAGGGCGTCGTCGACGGATGGGAGCGCCGCAACGCGATCCTGTCCCACCTGCGCCGGGTCACCCCGGACGACCTGCGGCGGCGTACGCCGGTGCGCACCACGGTCCTTCTGGTGTGCCGGGAGGGCGGCGCCGAGTGGACCGAGGCGGACGGTGCGTGGGCATGGGGCCTGCGGGACGCGTGCTCGCTGCACGGACTGCGCCCCGGCTCCTACATCACCCTGACCGAGGACGGCTGGCGCGTGTACGGCGAGGCCCGGGTCGGGCGCACCCCCAACGCCTCGTCCTGGTCCGGAGAACAGCACGGCGCAGCGGCCCTGCGTCCCGGGGGGACACCGGCCCTGCGCCGCGCGGCGGCCCGCTGATCAGGCGGTCGCGCCGAGCAGTCCGTTGATCCGCTGGGGGTCGCCGCACACGATCAGCAGGGCGCCGGCCCGCCGCACCGCCGAGGGCAGCAGCGCTGCCAGGACCTCGTCCGAGCCGCCGTTGACGGCGACGACCACGACCGGACGGCCCTGGGCGCGCTCCGCGTCGTGAGCCGCGTAGAAGACGTCGTCACCGGCGTCGTGCTGCGCCCAGTAGGACGCCTCGCCGAAGCTCAGCTCGTGGGCGGCCCAGGGGTGCTGCTCGCCGGTGGTGAGCACCAGGACCTCGCCGGGCGCCCGGCCGCTGTCGAGCAGCAGGTCGACGGCCTCGTCGGCGGCGTCGAGCGCGCCCTCGACCGGAGCAGGGATGAGCTGGATCTGCGCCGCCGTCGCACCGGCGGAGCCGGTCTGTGCGACCTCGGCTTCCCGTGGCGACCGCGGCTGCGGCGGAACGGCCGGACCGCGGGCGGGGCCGGGGCGACCGGGCCGGGCGCTGCCCGCAGTGCCGCCGCGCGGTGGCGCTGGACGCGGGGACGCGGGACGGGGGCCGGGGGCCGGTACGGGGCGGGGGGTCGACGCGGACCGGCCGGCGGCCGGGGCTACGCGAGAACCCGGGACACTCTCGTGAATCTGAGGCTCCTCGGGGATGAGAGGCATGTGCTGATGTCTATCAAATGCACCGGAACAGCGCATCGGCGGGTAGGTCACAACTCGGCTCAGAAATCGAAGCCGAGCTGCTCACCTGTCTCCCCCGCCTCCACGGTCTCCCGGACTTTCTTCAGGTGTTGCCAACGCGGCAGCGTATCGAGATATGCCCAGGACAGCCGGTGGTGGGGGGTGGGCCCCAGCTCCGCCAGCGCGGCACGGTGCACCGGCGAAGGGTACCCGGCATTGTCGCCGAAGCCGAACGGAGCATAGTCGATGCCCAGTTCGGCCATCATGGCGTCCCGGCGCACCTTGGCGATCACGGATGCGGCGGCCACGGCGACGCAGGACTGGTCGCCCTTGATGACCGTCCGCACCCGCCACGGGCCGCCGAGGTAGTCGTGCTTGCCGTCGAGGATGACCGCGTCGGGCCGTACGGGCAGGGCCTCCAGGGCACGCGTCGCCGCGAGCCGCAGTGCGGCCGTCATCCCGAGGTCGTCGATCTCCTCGGGCGAGGCGTGGCCGAGGGCGTAGCTGTTCACCCAGCCGACGAGTACGGCGGAGAGTTCGCCCCGGCGCTTGACGGTGAGGAGTTTGGAGTCGGTGAGCCCGTCCGGCGCCCGCCGCAGTCCGGTGACGGCCGCGCAGACGGTGACCGGTCCGGCCCAGGCTCCCCGGCCGACCTCGTCGACGCCCGCGACGACCTTGGCGCCGAGTGTCGCGCGCAATGAGCGCTCGACGCTGTGGGTGGGAGGTTCACGAACCATGACAGGGCCCACCCTACGCTTCCGCGCGGTACGGTCCGAGGCCGGGTCCCGCGCGTCCACGCGCGCCTCGTCAGGGGCGGAGCAAGGGCAGCATCACCTGGTCGACGACCTCCACGAGGTCGTGTTCGGAGATCTCGCGTCCGCCCATCTTCGAGCGGTACATCATCAGGGCGGGCACGACGTCGGCGACGATGTCGCCGGTGGCGTCCGGGCGCACTTCCCCGCGTCCCACTCCGCGCCGTACGACGTCCAGGATGCGGTGCTTGGTGGGTTCGACGACGCCCTCGACGACCAGCCGCACGAAGCAGTGCGCGGTCTCCTGGTCGGACTCGTCGATGACGGCGCGCAGGGCGAGTCCGCTCTGCGAGTACATCGCCTCGCGCATTCTCAGCACGAGGAAGAGCAGGTCCTCGCGCAGGCTGCCGAGGTCCGGCACATCGGGGACGGCGGGGAGCGCGGCCTGGAGCGCGTCGGTGGCCAGGGCCTGCTTGGACGGCCAGCGTCGGTAGACGGCCGCCTTGCCGGTCTGGGCGGCGGACGCCACGCCTTCCATGGTCAGCCCCCGCCAGCCGACGGTGCTCAGCTGCTCCAAGGCCGCTGTGAGGATGGCCCGTTCCAGCACCGGACCGCGGCGGCGCGGCGCGACCTGCTTGGACGGCTCCGTTGCCGCCTTGCGCGACATGACCATGGCACCTTCTCGGCTTTCTCGCTTCTAGTGAACGCTTGCGTTCACTAACAGACCCACTCTACTGTCGTCCATAGTGAACGCGACCGTTCACTAGCCATCGTCTGGGGGATCTTGTGACGACTGAGCAACTCACCTCACCACCCACGCCCGGCGCCGCGCGACGCGGCGGCAGGCCGGGTGTCGCACTCGCCGTGATCGCGGCCTGCCAGCTCATGGTCGTGCTGGACGCCACGATTGTGAATATCGCGCTCCCGCACATCCAGGGCGCACTCTCCTTCTCCACGACCGACCTGTCCTGGGTGCTCAACGCCTACACCCTCACCTTCGGCGGCCTGCTGCTGCTCGGCGGGCGGGCCGGCGACATCCTGGGCCGCCGCAGGGTGTTCGTCTTCGGCATCCTGCTGTTCTCGCTCGCGTCCCTCCTCGGGGGCTTCGCCCAGGAGCCGTGGCAGCTGCTCGCGGCGCGCTCCCTGCAGGGTGTCGGCGGCGCGATCGCCTCGCCCACCTCGCTCGCCCTCATCACCACGAACTTTCCCGAAGGCCCCGAACGCAACCGCGCGTTCGGCGTCTTCGCCGCGGTCTCCGCGGGCGGCGGCGCGGTGGGCCTGCTGGCGGGCGGCATGCTCACCGACTGGCTCGACTGGCGCTGGGTGTTCTTCGTCAACGTGCCCATCGGCCTGCTGATCGCCTTCCTGGCACCGCGCTGGATCAACGAGTCGCAGCGGCATCCCGGCCGCTTCGACATCGCCGGCGCGGTGACGTCGACCCTCGGCATGGCCTCCCTGGTCTACGGCTTCATCCGGGCGGCGAGCCAGGGCTGGCGGGACGGGCTCACGGTCGGCGCGTTCTGCGCGGCGGTGGTGCTGCTGATCTCGTTCGTCCTGATCGAGCGTCGCGCGAAGGAACCCATCACCCCGCTGCGGATGTTCGCCGACCGCAACCGCTCCGGCACCTACGTGATGATGCTGAGCCTGGCCGCGGGGATGTTCGGCATGTTCTTCTTCATCGTCCTCTTCGTGCAGAACGTGCTCGGCTACAGCGCCATCGCGGCCGGTTTCGCCTTCCTCCCGGTCACCGTGGCGATCGTGACGGGGGCGGGACTCTCCACCCGCTTCCTGCCGGTGCTCGGGCCGAAGCCCTTCCTGGTCACGGGCTCGACGCTGGCCGGCATCGGCATGGCCTGGCTGACCTTCATCGACCCGGGCAGCAGTTACGTGGGCGGTGTGCTGGGCCCGATGGTGATCTTCGGCTTCGGCATGGGCCTGAACTTCGTGACGCTGACGCTGACCGCCGTCTCCGGGGTCGCCCAGCACGAGGCGGGCGCGGCCTCCGGACTGCTCAACGCCATGCAGCAGGTGGGCGGTTCGCTGGGCCTGTCGATCCTGGTGACGGTCTTCGGCACCGCGAGCCGCGACCAGGCGACCGAGACGGTGCCGCAGTTCCTCGCCGGGGCGACCCCGGCGCAGAAGGCGGAGTTCCTGCGGACGCGCGAACTGCCGGCTCCCTGGTCGCACGAGGTGCTGGCGCACGGCATCTCCACCGCCCTGTACGCCGCCGTGGCCCTGGTCCTACTGGCCCTGGCCACCGCGCTGTTCGTCATCCGGGTGCGCAGGAGCGACCTGGAGGCGCTGAGCGGCACGGCGGGGACACCGGCCGCCTGACGGCACCCCGCCGCCCGGCCCGAGGGGAGGCCGGGGCGGCGGTGCGCCGGGCCCCATCAGGGCACTTCGATGCGGTACCCGTCGAGTCCCGCCCGCGAGCAGGCGTCGGAGGGGTCCACCGGGCGCGCGGCCAGCACCGAACGGGCCCGGCTCTCGCCGAGGCTCCTGGCGTACCAGGGATCGCCGCCGCCGCGCAGGTCGTGCGCCAGCGTCTGCAGCGCGCAGGAGCGCTGCGGCTCCGGCAGCCGGTCGAGCGCCGGGACCGCGTCGGCGGACAGGTCCTGGAGGTAGACCAGGTCGATGCGTCCGGTGTTCTCGTACCGGGTGACCTGCTGCTCGGCGATGAGGGCGTCCGGACCCGAGAGGCCGAAGACCAGGAAGCCGACGGCCGCGCTCGCCACCACCGCCCGCGGCAGCCAGCGGGCGCCGAGCACCCCGGCCGCCATGATCAGCACGATCAGCAGCCCCAGCCACAGTTCGACGCCGGCCACGGAGATCCGCATCCGCGTCAGCCCGTAGGCGCCCACGTACAGCTCCATGCGGCGCAGTGCGGAGGCGACCACGACGAGCGTCAGCACGCAGATCGCGCCGAGGACCGAACGCACCAGCAGGCGGTCGCCGTCCCCGCCCCGCGGCGCCCAGCGCAGCGCCAGGCCGATCACCGCGATGGTCAGCAGGGTGACGATCAGCAGTTGCCAGAAGCCCTGCCGGGCGTACTGCGCGTACGTCAGCCCGGTCTCCGCCAGCACCTTCTGGTAGCCGCCGAACAGCACGGTGAGCTGCACGGCGTTGAAGACGGCGAACAGCACGGCGAGGACGACCAGCGGCAGCGCCCACTCGGCCCGGCCGCGGGCGCGGCCGGGCCTGACCTTGACGCGGTCGAAGCGGCGCGGTGCCGCGGCCGTGTACGCGGCGGCCAGGGCGCCCAGCAGGCCGAGGGCGAACATCACGACGCGCAGGGGGAAGTCGCCGAGCGTCATGTCGGGGACGATGCCGCTCAGCAGGTCGGCGAAGGCGGCGTCCGCCCCGGCGAACAGCGCGCCGAAGACGACGAGCAGGACAACGGCGACCACGACCGCCTTGGCCATGGGCAGCCAGCGCTGCCGGTTGCCCGCGGTGCGCTCGCGCAGGCCGCGCATCGCCCAGCCGGTACCGGGCACCACGGACGCCCACACGCCGAGGCTCCCCAGCAGCACGCCCGGCCAACGGCGGCCGCCGTGCAGGGCGAGCGAACCCACGGCGAAGAAGGCGAGGACCGCGAGAAAGGCCGGCCAGCCGGCGTCGCGCAGCGCGGGGACGAGCAGCAGGCCAAGGGCCGTGACCGCCCACACCAGGGTCCACGCGCGCGGGCGGCGGCCGCGCACGACGGCCGCGACGGCGGCGGCGAGCGCGGCGGGCAGGGCGGTCAGCAGGAGGTTGACGCCGATGCCGTCGCGCAGGAGCACGGCGGCCACGAGACCGGTGCAGACGGCGATCCAGAGGACCGCCGCGGGCACGGCGGACGGTGCCTTCACGCGGCTGTCGATGATCCACTGCGGAGGGGGCGGCGGGGGCGGCGGCGTCCAGGGATGCGGCTGCACCGGGGCACGGCCGCCCGGGCGGGCCTGTGGATACGCCGGCAGGGCCGGCGGCCGGGCGGAGTGCGCGGTGCCGTGCGGCGGCCGCTGCGGCGCGGCGCCCTTCGGTACGTCGGACATGAGGACCCCTCCCCACCGGTCGCATGCCGATGACGCGGCGCGGGACCGGAGCTTGTCAGCGCCCCGGGAAGATCGCCGGGGCAGCGTGGCCGACAGGCTATGCGCCGTGGTCCGGGGCGCACAGGCGCCGAGGAACTCCCTGGCCCGTCTGTGACAGGGCCGTGACAGTGGAGGGGTTTCCGCCGCGCTCAGGCGGCGGACAGCCACTCCGGCAGCGGTTCACAGCGTTCCCGCCACGCCCGCGGCGGCTCGCCGTCCGGCCGGGCCGCGACGATGCCGCCGACGATGGCACAGGTCGTGTCGACGTCACCGCCCGCCCGGGCGGTGGTCCAGAACGCGCGCTCGTAGTCGCCGAGCCCCCGGACCGCGGCCCACAGCGCGAAGGGGACCGTGTCGTGCGCGCTGGTGCGCCGGCCGCAGCCGAGTACGGCGGCGACGGTGGCGACGTCGTCGTAGTCGAGCATGTCCACGGCGCGCCGCAGCCCCGCGTGGACGGCGCTGCGCGGCAGGAGCCCGACGACGGACGTGAGCAGCGCGGCCGGATCGGCCGGGGCGCCGGGTGCGGCGACCAGGGCGGCGGCAGCGGCGACCGCCATGGCGCCGGCGACCGCCTCGCGGTGCTGGTGGGTGGTGTACGCGGACAGCTCCGCCTGCTCGGCGGCCTTCTCCGGCTCGCCCGCGAACCACGCCCCGAGCGGCGCGACGCGCATGGCCGCGCCGTTGCCCCAGGAGCCCTGACCGTTGAACATCTCGGCGGCCAGCGTGCGCCAGTCACCGTTCTCCTGCCGGATCAGCCGCAGCATGCGGTTGACCGCGGGGCCGTAGCCGCGGTCGAAGTCGTGGTGGGCGGCGAAGGACGCGGCCAGCGCGTCCTGGTCCACGGCGCCGTGCGCGGACAGGACAGCGAGGACCGAGCAGGCCATCTCGGTGTCGTCGGTCCACTGCCACACCCCGGCCGGCAGCGTGCCGCTCTGCAGCGCGGGGTAGTGCGCGGGGACGAAGAACTGGGAGCCCAGGGCGTCGCCGACGGCGAGTCCTCGCAGGCTGGCGAGCGCGCGGGAGCGCGAGGCATCAAAAGGATCAGAGGGATCAGCGGTCATGGCGCCCAGAACTCTGACATCCCGTGTCATCGGGGTCAATCGTCCTGTGCGCAATATCACTCGTGATATCTCGCCAGGTCGGAGACAGTGGTGCGCCAGCGTGCGAAGGGCCGGTCGAGCCGGTAGCGGCCGTCCGGCTCGGCGAGCAGCACGCGGAACTCTCCGTTGTCCGGATTGGACAGGCACTCGAACTCGTCGACCGTCCAGTGGAACCACCGCATGCAGAACAACCGCATGGTCAGCCCGTGCGTCACCAGGAGCACGTTCGGCGGGAACTCCGGCTTGTCGAAGGCCCGGTAGAGCGTCTCCAGGAACGCCCCGACCCGGTCGTACACGTCCGCCCCGGACTCGCCCTGCGCGAAACGGTAGAAGAAGTGGCCGTACGCGTCCCGGGCCTTGCGCTGCCGCTGCACGTCCTCGGCGTCCTGGTAGTTGCCCCAGTCCTGCTCGCGCAGCCGGGGCTCCTCCCTGGCCCGGGTGCGGCGCGGGTCGAGTCCCAGCAGGTGGAAGGTCTCGTGCGTGCGGCGGTACGGGGAGACGAAGGCCTGGACCCGTTCGTCGCCGAAGAGCCCGCGCAGTTCCCCGCCCGCGGCACGGGCCTGCTCCTCGCCCTTGAGGGTGAGGTTGAGCGCGTGGTCGGGGACCCGCTCGTAGATCGTGTCGTCGGCGTTTCCCTGGGACTCCCCATGACGGATGAGCACAATGCGACGCGGTCGAGCCATGGCCTCACTGTAATTCGTGCACCCCCGCGCGGGCACGGCGGTCCGCCCACCGGGCATCGCGGCCGGCCGGGCCTCCTGACCTCGGCGGAACCCACGTCCGGCCGAGGGCGGCGGCCCCGATTGTCAGTGGTCGGTCCCAGACTGAGGATTGAAGAGGGAGCCCTTGGCGGCACCCCGGTTGGAGGCCGCAATGAAGACCACCGCGTTCGTATCCGGCACACCCTGCTGGACCGATCTGAGCAGTCCCGACATCGAGGCCTCGCGCGCCTTCTACGGCGGCCTGTTCGGCTGGGAGTCCGAGCCGGGGCCCCCGGAGGCGGGGGGCTACACCTTCTTCACCCTGCGCGGCGAGCCCGTGGCCGCCGTCGGGCCGGTGATGGCGGAGGGCGACCGGCCCCGCTGGATCACCTACATGGCGACCTCGGACGCCGAGGCCACGGCCAAGGCGGTGCAGGCCGCGGGAGGCGCCGTCTCCGTGGCGCCGATGGCCGTCTTCGACCAGGGCGGCTTCGCGCAGTTCACCGACCCGCACGGTGCGGAGTTCGCCGTCTGGCAGCCGGGGAGGTTCAAGGGCGCGGGGCTGCTGAACGAGCCGGGGGCGTTCAGCTGGATCGAGCTCAACACCCGCGACGTGGAAGCCTCCCGCAGGTTCTACGGGGACGTCTTCGGATGGACGGGCGAGACGCATCCCTTCGCCGGCGACAGCACGTACACGGAGCTGGAAGTGGAGGGCGGCGGCGGCCCGTTCGGCGGCATCCTGCTCATGAACGACGCCTGGCCCGCGGAGATACCCCAGCACTGGATGCACTACTTCGCCGTCGAGGACACCGATGCGGCCGCCGCGCGGGCCGCGGAGCTCGGCGGCGGCGTCTCGGTGGCGCCCTTCGACCTGCCGCACGTGGGACGCATCGCGGTCCTCGGCGATCCGCACGGCGCCTACTTCTCCGTGATCACCCGCCCCGCAAAGGAGGACTGACCGGGCGGCTCCGAACCGCTGCGCGCGAGCCGTCCGGCCTCAGACCGACCAGGACTGCTCCAGGTCGACGACGTCGCCGGCGACCGCGAGCACGTCCGCTTCCAGCTCCGCGCGCTGCGAGAGCCGGGCGACCGAGCCGTCGCGGTACTTGCCGCGCTCCGCGGCCGAGTCCCACATCGACAGGGTCAGGAAATCGGACTCGGGACCCTGCGCGAACACACCGCGCAGCATGCCCGGCGAGCCGGCCATCGCCGGGTTCCAGACCTTCTGCTGCATGAGGACGAAGTGGTCCGCCCGGTCCGGCCGCACCTTGCAGTGGGCCAGCCTGAGCAGGTCGCTGTCCGCGAAACGGGGGCGGAAGCCGATCTTGACGTCCAGGCGGTGCTCGAAGAGTTTCACGCCGAGGCTCTCGTACGTGTCCGCCTGCGGCGTCGCGAAGCGGTCGTGGGGCCCGGCCATGAAGGCGTCGTAGTACTCGCGGTCCTCCCAGAAGGCGAAAAGGTGCGCGACACCCGGCTGGCTGCGGCTCCAGCCCCCGCCCTGCCCCCGGAAGCCCGGCTCGCCGGGGAGTCCGTTGGCCCATTTCCGCTGTCCGCGCTCGAAAGCAGCCCGATCGAGGACGCCACAGCGAATCCACTTCACCAGCACCGCGCCATCCTATGGCCCACCAGCGGCCATTCCGCCCCTCAGGGAAATCAACTACCCCATGGGACAAGCCAATACGATCACGGCATGGATGCCCTGTACCCGCGGCTGCTCGTCGAGGACTTCGACACCGCCGTCCGCTTCTGGACCGCCGCCCTGCGCGACCTGCTCGCGACGGAGCCCGTCAAGGTGCTCCCGGAAGCCGGCTACGCCAACTGGGACCTCGGCGGACAGGCCGCCCTCACCCTCTTCTCCCGCACCGCGATCGCGCGGACGATCGGCACGGAGTCGCTGCCCGCGCGCGCTCCCGTCCAGGACGCGGCGATGCTCGTGCTGCGGGTCGACGACGTCCACTCCGCGACCGGGACGCTCGCGGCCCACGGCGCCGAGGTCCTCGCCGGACCGCAGGACCGCCCCGACTGGGGACCGAACCTGCGCACCGCCCACCTCCGCACGCCCGACGGCACCCTCGTCGAACTCCAGTCGTACTGATCCCGGCAGCCCGCCAGCCCCGAAGGAGTCCCGATGGTGAGGACCACGCCGCCCCGGCCGATCGACGTCGCTGCCGTGTTCCCCGAACTGGCGCCGCTGGCACGGCAGGCCGTTCGCCTGCATCCTCGGCCGGGCCTGCCGACGGTCCACGAGAGCTCGGTCGGCGGGCCCCTGCTCTGGCCCGTCGGCGAGGACTGGCCCGCGTGCGACGACGCACACGAGCACTGGGACCCGCCGGTTTCGCCGGACGACGTCCGCCGGTCCCGGGATCTGCTGGAAGAGGCGTGGCTCCGGCCCCGCTCTCCGCAGGAGGACCTCCTCACCGCGGAGCAGCGCGCGTACCTCGACACGCTGCAAGAAGGGCATCCTCCGCACAGCGGACCCAATCCGCTGCTCCCGGTCGCCCAGCTGTATCTGCGCGACGTGCCGGGGCTGTCCGGCCCCGACGGGGCCGACGTCCTCCAAGTGCTGTGGTGCCCGCTCGACCACGAGGACGCCCTGCCCACGGCCCGCCTGGTCTGGCGGAACTCCTCCGAGGTCCACGAGGTGCTCACGGAGCCGCCCGTCCCGCTCGACGTCGACCACTACGGCAACTACGTGCCTGAGCCCTGCGTGCTGCACCCCGAGGCCGTCACCGAGTACCCGGCGCCGCTCCAACTGCCCGGCGAACTCGCGCGGCGCCTCCACGACTGGGGACGCGCCGAATGGGCCGCGCTGCACCCGGAGGACGCCGGCCACGATGGCAGCGCGTACTACCAGTACGAGCACAGCGTCGCCCCCGGCTGGAAGGTGGGCGGCTGGGGTCCGTGGAGCTTCAGCGACCCGTCGCCGCTGAACTGCGACATGTGCGGCGCGGAATACCGGCCGCTCCTGACCGTCTCCTCCGGCGAGTGGGACGGAGGAAGCGGCAGCTGGATCCCGCTCGAGGACCGCGACCGCACCGGCCCCGCGGGGCTCCGGCGGCCGTCCGACCCCCCGATGGTCCAGATAGGCCGCGGCTACAACCTGCAGATCTACAGCTGCCCCACGTCCTTCGACCACCCTCACTTCGAGAACATGCAGTGACGCCCGGGGTGCCCTGCCGCCGGCCGGAAAGCACGTGTCCCCCCGAAGCCCTCGGGGCTTCGGGGGGACACGTCAGGGGCGGTCGGGCTCAGCTGCAGCCGCTGGTCGAGCCGCAGCCCTCGCAGAGGTAGCAGCTGCCCGCGCGGCGCATCTTCGTACCGCAGGAGAAGCAGAGCGGGGCATCGGCGTTGAGGCCGAGCTGGATCTCCAGCAGTTCGGTCGAGTTGTGCGCGGTCTTCGGCGCCGGGACCGTCGCGGCTTCCGCCACGGCGGCCTCAGGAGCCGCGGCCGGCTTGGCCGACGGGGCCTCGCTCTGGCGCGGCGCGGACTGGGCCAGGCCCTCGACGTCGACCTCCTCGTCGGCCGCCGGCTCGTAGGAGCCGGTGTCGAGGTGGCGGCGGCGCTCCCCGGCGGAGTGGATGCCGAGCGCGGAGCGGGTCTCGAAGGGCAGGAAGTCCAGCGCCAGGCGGCGGAAGATGTAGTCGACGATCGACTGGGCCATCCGCACGTCCGGGTCGTCGGTCAGACCGGCCGGCTCGAAGCGCATGTTGGTGAACTTCGAGACGTAGGTCTCCAGCGGCACGCCGTACTGCAGGCCGACGGAGACGGCGATGGAGAAGGCGTCCATCATGCCCGCGAGGGTCGAGCCCTGCTTGGACATCTTGAGGAAGACCTCGCCGAGACCGTCGTCCGGGTAGGAGTTGGCGGTCATGTAGCCCTCGGCTCCGCCCACCGTGAAGGAGGTGGTGATCCCCGGACGGCCCTTGGGGAGCCGGCGGCGGACGGGGCGGTACTCGACGACCTTCTCGACCGCGGCGGGGGCGGCGGCCTCGACGACGTCGGCCTTCTTCTCCTCCGCCTTCTTCTTGGCGGAGAGCGGCTGGCCGACCTTGCAGTTGTCGCGGTAGATCGCGAGCGCCTTCAGGTCGAGCTTCCAGCCCTGGTAGTAGATCTCCTCGATCTCCTCGACGGTCGCCGACTCGGGCATGTTGACCGTCTTGGAGATGGCGCCGGACAGGAACGGCTGGGTCGCGGCCATCATCCGGACGTGGCCCATCGGCGCGATGGAGCGCTCGCCCATGGCGCAGTCGAAGACCTCGTAGTGCTCGGTCTTCAGCCCGGGGGCGTCGAGGACGCTGCCGTGCTCGGAGATGTGGGCGACGATCGCCTCGATCTGCTCCTGCTGGTAGCCCAGGCGGTGCAGGGCCTGCGGGACCGTGTTGTTCACGATCTGCATGGAGCCGCCGCCGACCAGCTTCTTGAACTTGACCAGGGCGAGGTCGGGCTCGATGCCGGTGGTGTCGCAGTCCATCATCAGGCCGATGGTGCCGGTGGGGGCCAGCAGGGAGGCCTGGGCGTTGCGGAATCCGTTCTGCTCACCGAGGCGCAGGACGTCCTGCCAGGCCTCGGTGGCCGCGGCCCAGACCGGGGTGTCCAGGTCGTCCATGCGCGTCGCGACGGCGTTCGCGTCGGAGTGCTGCTTCATGACGCGGTTGTGGGCGGTGGCGTTGCGGGCGTAGCCGTCGTACGGGCCGACGACCGCGGCCAGCTCGGCGGAGCGCCGGTACGACGTGCCGGTCATCAGCGAGGTGATGGCGCCGGCGAGCGCGCGGCCGCCCTCGGAGTCGTAGGCGTGGCCGGTCGCCATCAGCAGGGCGCCGAGGTTGGCGTAGCCGATGCCCAGCTGGCGGAAGGCGCGGGTGGTCTCGCCGATCTTCTGGGTCGGGAAGTCGGCGAAGGAGATGGAGATGTCCATCGCGGTGATGACGAGCTCGACGACCTTGGCGAAGCGCACGGCGTCGAAGCGCTGGGTGCCCTTGCCGTCGTCCTCGAGGAACTTCATCAGGTTGAGCGAGGCGAGGTTGCAGGACGAGTTGTCCAGGTGCATGTACTCGCTGCAGGGGTTGGACGCGGTGATGCGGCCCGTCTCCGGCGTGGTGTGCCAGTGGTTGATGACGTCGTCGTACTGGATGCCGGGGTCGGCACAGGCCCAGGCGGCCTCGGCCAGCTTGCGGAACAGCGCCCTGGCGTCGACCTCCTCGATGACCTCGCCGGTCATGCGGGCACGCAGGCCGAACTTCTCGCCGTTCTCGTACGCCTTCATGAAGTCCGCGTTCACACGGACGGAGTTGTTGGCGTTCTGGTACTGGACGGACGCGATGTCGTCGCCGCCCAGGTCCATGTCGAAGCCCGCGTCGCGCAGGGCGCGGATCTTCTCCTCCTCCTTCACCTTGGTCTCGATGAAGGCCTCGACGTCGGGGTGGTCGACGTCGAGCACGACCATCTTGGCAGCGCGCCGGGTGGCACCGCCGGACTTGATGGTGCCGGCGGAGGCGTCGGCGCCGCGCATGAAGGAGACCGGGCCGGAGGCGTTGCCGCCGGAGGAGAGCAGCTCCTTGGAGGAGCGGATGCGGGAGAGGTTCAGGCCGGCGCCCGAGCCGCCCTTGAAGATCATCCCCTCTTCCTTGTACCAGTCGAGGATCGACTCCATGGAGTCGTCGACGGAGAGGATGAAGCAGGCGGAGACCTGCTGCGGCTGGGCGGTGCCGACGTTGAACCAGACCGGGGAGTTGAAGCTGAACACCTGGTGGAGCAGTGCCCAGGTCAGCTCGTGGTCGAAGATCTCGGCGTCGGCGGGCGACGCGAAGTAGCCGTGGTCCTCCCCGGCCTTGCGGTAGGTCCGCACGACACGGTCGATGAGCTGCCGCAGGCTGCTCTCGCGCTGCGGCGTGCCGACCGCGCCGCGGAAGTACTTGCTGGTGACGATGTTGACCGCGTTCACCGACCAGGAGTCGGGGAACTCCACGCCGCGCTGCTCGAAGTTGATCGAGCCGTCGCGCCAGTTGGTCATGACGACGTCACGACGCTCCCAGACCACCTCGTCGTAGGGGTGCGTCCCCGGGGTGGTGTGGATGCGCTCGATGCGCAGACCCTTGGCGGGCGCCGTGCCCGCGCCGCCCGCAGCCTTGCCGGACTTGGCGCGGGAACCCCGTGCCGGGCCGCTCGTCGTCTCTGTCATGTGCCGCCTCCCATTACAGGCATTACATCTAAAACGCCTTGAAGCGCCGCGATCTTCCCGCGGCGATGCTGTTCCACGGCCGGAACACCCTTGCGGGCGCCCGGCAAATCTGAGTTGTCCGCCGGTCCTAGTCGGCGGTGGCGACGGGCGAGGGGACAGCGCCGTCCCGGTCCCGTCCGCCGGTGTCGGTCGGTGACCTCCGGTCGCGCAGTTCGGCGATCGCGGCCTCGAAGTCCTCGAGCGTGTCGAAGGCCTGGTAGACCGAGGCGAAGCGCAGATAGGCGACGAGGTCCAGGTCCTTCAGCGGGCCGAGTATGGCCAGGCCGACGTCGTGAGTCGACAGCTCGGCGCTGCCCGTGGCGCGCACCGCCTCCTCGACGCGCTGCCCGAGCTGGGCGAGTGCGTCCTCGGTGACGGGGCGGCCCTGGCAGGCCTTGCGGACTCCGGCGATGACCTTGTTCCGGCTGAAGGGTTCGGTGACCCCGCTGCGTTTGATGACCATCAGCGAGGCCGTTTCCACGGTGGTGAAGCGGCGGCCGCAGTCGGGACACTGCCGGCGGCGGCGGATCGACGTGCCGTCGTCGGTGGTCCGGCTGTCGACGACGCGGCTGTCGGGGTGTCGGCAGAAGGGGCAGTGCATCGGTTCCCTCTCCCTCCCTCACCCACGGTGAGCGCACGACGTCATGACGCGGGGAACCCCCTGGGGCCTCGCGAAGCAGCCACAAGCATAGGCGATCCGGGAGGGCCCGAAGACCCGGGGACCACTACTTGTGGGGCCTGCCCCCTATCCAACCACTAGATCTGGTGGCTCGGGGGTCATGTGCGCCAATCCGGCGGAGCGCGTGTCGCGGCTCGCCGACGGGACGGGAGCCTACGCGACACCACGCCTCACGGGAGCGGCGGGGCGGAAGTGACACACTGGGTGTACGGATCGTCACGGGTCGCGCATCATGGAACCCGGGGCGCCGGGGGTGAACGGCGGGGAACTCCGGGAGAACGGCGGGCCGACGGCGGGGAGCGGGGGCGGGCGTCACACGGCCGCGATCCCGTCCGCACGAGGGGGATTGGGCGGCGGAATCCCGGGAAGAATCGAATTCATATTCGATCTATATCATCGACCGCTTGATCTTGTCAGTGGAACTGTGGAAATTCACTCGAACGTGTGTTTGGCGCAACCTTTCGAAAGCAACTACCGTTGTCTTACTAGGGAGAACATCTCGAGAGGGGCCGCCGTGACCACCACCGCCGACAGCGCCACACTGACCGCCCATGACCGCCCCCAGGACCGGCTACGCCCGATGGATGCGATGAACGACGAGACCACCAAGCCCGCACGTGCGCTCCCCGGACGACCTCCTGGAATCCGCGCGGACAGTTCCGGACTGACCGACCGGCAGCGCCGGGTCATCGAGGTCATCAGGGACTCGGTGCAGCGCCGCGGGTACCCGCCCTCCATGCGGGAGATCGGCCAGGCCGTGGGCCTGTCGAGCACCTCGTCGGTCGCCCATCAGCTGATGGCCCTGGAACGCAAGGGGTTCCTTCGCCGGGACCCGCACCGCCCCCGCGCCTACGAGGTGCGCGGCTCCGACGCCGCGCAGGCGCAGCCGACCGACACCGCGGGCAAGCCCTCCGCGTCGTACGTGCCGCTGGTCGGCCGGATCGCCGCCGGTGGCCCGATCCTGGCCGAGGAGTCGGTCGAGGACGTCTTCCCGCTCCCCCGCCAGCTGGTGGGTGACGGCGAACTGTTCGTGCTCAAGGTCGTCGGCGACTCGATGATCGAGGCCGCCATCTGCGACGGGGACTGGGTGACGGTGCGCCGTCAGCCCGTCGCCGAGAACGGCGACATCGTCGCCGCGATGATCGAGGGCGAGGCCACGGTCAAGCGCTTCAAGCGCGAGGACGGCCATGTCTGGCTGCTTCCGCACAACTCCGCGTACCAGCCCATCCCGGGCGACGAGGCGACCATCCTCGGCAAGGTGGTGGCGGTGCTGCGCCGGGTCTGACCCACGACCCGCCCGTGACCGGGCCCCGGGACCTCTGCGCCGGTTCCGGGGCTCGTCTGTGCACGGGCGGACGGGGTGCGGCGGGCCACTGGGACGGGGCCCGCGCCCCGGTCAGACCACCTGCGCCTCGTTGGCCTTCGCGGCCGCGTCGATGGCGGCGAGCGACCTGCGGACCTGATTGCGGTCCGTGGTCTGCCAGAAGTCCGGCATCGACGCCTTGATGAAGCTGCCGTAGCGGGCCGTGGCGAGCCGCGGGTCGAGGACGGCGACCACGCCCCGGTCCCCGGCCGCACGCACCAGGCGGCCGGCCCCCTGGGCCATCAGCAGCGCCGCATGGGTGGCGGCGACCGCCATGAAGCCGTTGCCGCCCTTCTCCTCCACCGCCTTCTGACGCGCGCTCATCAGCGGGTCGTCCGGACGGGGGAAGGGAATCCGGTCCATCACCACCAACTGGCAGCTGTCCCCCGGCACGTCCACGCCCTGCCAGAGCGACAGCGTGCCGAACAGGCAGGTGCCGGGGTCGGCGGCGAAACGGCGGATCAGCTCACCCAGCGTCTCCTCGCCCTGGAGCAGCACCGGGTGGTCGATCCGGCCGCGCAGCGCCTCGGCGGCGGCCTGGGCCGCGCGCATCGAGGAGAACAGCCCGAGGGTGCGGCCCCCGGCGGCCTCGATCAGCTCGGTCAGTTCGTCCAGCATGTCCTCACGGCCGCCGTCGCGTCCGGGCTGGGAGAGATGCCGGGCGACGTAGAGGATGCCCTGCTTGGGGTAGTCGAAGGGCGAGCCGACGTCGAGGCCCTTCCAGACCGGGAGTTCGTCCTCGCCCTCCGCGGCCACGGTGCCCTCCGGCGGGAGCCCGAGCGAGGCCGCGACGCCGTTGAAGTCGCCGCCCAGGCGGAGGGTGGCCGAGGTCAGCACGACGGAGCGCTCGGTGAACAACTTCTCGCGCAGCAGCCCGGACACGCTCAGCGGTGCCACCCGCAGCGAGGCGCCGAAACGGTCGTGGCGCTCGTACCAGACCACGTCCCACTCGGAGCCCTCGACGATGCGCTCGGCGACCTCGTGGACGTTCTCGGCCGAGGCGAGCGCCATCTTGCGGACGGCGTCCTCGTCCTGCACGGAGCGGTCGCGGGTCTCGCCGAGCGAGGTGATGACCAGCCGGCAGGCGTCGCGCAGCGCCATCAGGGCGTAGCGCAGGTCCTCCGGCAACTCCTCCAGCCGCCCGGGCAGGGCGAGTTCCATCAGCCGCTCGAAGCCCTCGGAGGCGCTCATCAGCGCGTCCGCGGCCTTCTCGTTGACCAGTTTGGCGGCGAGTCTGACGGTGCGGTTGACCCGGCCGGGGGCGAGCTCGCCGGTGGCGACACCGGTGACCCGGGAGACGAGTTCATGGGCCTCGTCGACGATCAGCACCTCGTGGGAGGGCAGGACCGGCGCGCCTTCGAGCGCGTCGATCGCCAGCAGCGCGTGATTGGTGACGACGACGTCGGCGAGTTTGGCGCGCTCGCGGGCCGCCTCGGCGAAGCACTCGGCGCCGTACGCGCAACGGGTGGCGCCCAGGCACTCCCGGGAGGTGACGGCCACCTGCTGCCAGGCGCGGTCGGACACGCCCGGGGTGAGGTCGTCGCGGTCACCGGTCTCGGTCTCGTCCGACCAGTCCCGCAGCCGCAGCAGGTCCTGGCCCAGCTTGCTGGTCGGCGCCGCGGCCTCGAACTGGTCGAAGAGGCCGGGCTCGTCCGACTCCTCCTCCCGCGGCACGCCCTCGTGGAGCCGGTGCAGGCACAGGTAGTTCGACCGGCCCTTGAGCATCGCGAACTGCGGCTCGCGCCGCAGGAGCGGGCGGAGCGCGGTGACGGTGCGCGGCAGGTCGCGTTCGACGAGCTGGCGCTGCAGCGCCAGGGTCGCCGTGGCGACGACCACGCGCTCCCCGTGCGCCAGGGCGGGCACCAGGTAGCCGAGGGACTTGCCGGTGCCGGTGCCGGCCTGGACCAGTAGGTGGGAGCCGTCGTCCACGGCTTCGGCGACGGCTTCGGCCATGCTGACCTGGCCGGGGCGCTCCACGCCGCCGACGGCGGTGACGGCGGCGTGAAGAAGGTCGGTGAGGGCGGGCTTCGAGGGCTGTGTCATAGCAGGACCACCCTACGGGGCGGCACCGACAACGCAGGCGGCCACGGAATTCCCCGGTGCCCGGCACCCCGCGCAGTCCGCCTCGGCCTCCGCCTCAGAGGACGTGCCGCAGCGCCCGGTCGCGGATCAGCAGGGCGGCCCGCTTGCCGGGCAGCTGCACCTCCGCTGAGAACCGGAACCCCGCCGCGAGGAAGGCCGACACCGAGGGCGTGTTGCGCAGATCGGGCTCGGCGACCACCCGGGCGCAGCTCGGGCGGTGCTCCAGGACGTGGTCGGCGACCGCGCGCAGCAGGGTGCCGCCGAGGCCGCGCGCGCGGTCGCCGACGCGGCCGATGAGCAGGTGGAGCCCGGTGTCGTGGGGGCGGGCCGGGTAGTGGCGGGCGAGGGGGTCCAGGTCGGCGCGGTAGATCTCCCAGTAGCTCATGGGGACGCCGTCGAGCACGCCGATGCACGGCACGCTGCGTCCGTCGCCGTCGAGCTGGCCCCGCAGGTGCCGCTCGGCGACCGCCGGGGCGCCCGAGAGCTGCCAGAACGCGGCGACGGCGGGATCGTTCATCCAGCGGCTGACCACCGGCAGGTCGCGCTCGGGCCGGGCGGGGACGAGGTGGAAGGTCCCGGCCGGAGTGTCCACCGGGCCCCAGTCGGCGACCCCGTCGAGGAGGTCGTCCAGGGCGGCGGGGCAGCCCGCGCGGTCGTCGGCGGTGACGTCCTCCGCGAAGAGGGCGCGCACCTCGGGGGGCAGCTCCAGGTCCAGGGTGTCGTCCTGGGCGGGAGCACCCGGCGCTTCCGGGGCCGCGGTGCGGCCGGTGCGTCCGGCGTGGGTGTTGGAGTCGGCGGCCGTCATGGCGGCTGCGGCCTCCTTCCTTCGTGGCCTCCCGCGGTCAGGCGCGGAGGGGGTTGGGGACGGTGACGTACACGGACTGGGTGTCGACGGGGCCGACGAGTTCGTCCAGGCCGTGCAGCCGGGTGAGCAGGTTGGCCTTGCAGCGCAGCTCGGGTGCCTCCAGCAGCAGGCCCGGCAGCGGGGACCGGCCGCCCGCGGCGGCCTTGCCGAGGAAGCGGCGGAAGGCGGCCAGCAGGACCCGCTCGTCGGCCAGGCGCTGGGAACCGAAGGCGCCGATGAGGCCGAGGACGTTGTTGATGCCGAGGTAGTAGGCGAGGCGCTCGTCGGCGACGGTGTCCGGCACAAAGGTGTCGCTTTCCGCTCCGGCACCGGGCAGGCGCGCCTCCAGGGCGGTGCGGGCGCTCTCGCGGAAGTAGTAGCCCTGGTTGTCGCGGTAGCGGCCGCCGGCCGGCCAGCCGTGGGCGTCCAGCACGACGAGGGTGTTCTGCTGGTGGGCCTCCAGGGCGATGCCCGCCTCGCCGTCGAGCCACAGCACCGGGCGCACGACCGCGTCCAGGTAGCGCAGGAACCACTCGGCCGACACCGCCGCCGCGGGGCGTCCGCTGCGGGCCGCCAGCCCCCCGACGAGTTCGGCGAGGCGCGAGGTCATGCCCGGTCCCCCGTCGGGCGCGGGCCGGGGAGCGGTGAGGCCGGCGAGGCAGGCCACGTCGTCGCCGGGCCCGAAGGGGTTGTGCCGTACGACGACGTCGAGACCGCGGACGGGGGCGCCGCCGTCCGGGGCGTCGACGGCGAGCCACGCGGGATCGCGGACGATGTCGAAGCCCGGGTGCGCCAGGTGCCAGCGCTCGGCGAGGCCGGCCCGGAGCAGGCGGTGCACCTCGACGCCCCGGTGGAGCTCCTTGCGGAGGTTCTCGCGGCGGGAGTTGGTGATGCGTACGGCGAGGGAGAGCTTGAGCATCGCGGCCGTGCCGGGCCGCAGGACCGTCCGCACGGAGGACGTCGGGTGCCAGGGCTCGCCGGCCGCGCCCAGGTCGTGCAGCAGGCCGGCCTCCACCAGGGCGCGCACCTCGGGCCGGTGCGCGAGGTCGCGGGCCTGCCAGGGGTGCAGCGGCAGCGGGACGGTGCCGGGCGGGAGCCGCCGGACGACGTCGGGGCCCGCCAGGGCGGCGATCAGGCGGGCGGCCGGCACGGTGCGGCCGCGCTCGGTCCACGCCGAGTCGTGGGCCAGGACCGCGCGGTCCACCGCCGCCCAGTGCAGGGCGAAGGACCCGCGGTGCTCGGGCGCGTAGGCGGCCGATTCGGCCTCCGTCAGTCCTTCGCGGCTCTTGGGCGTGGGGTGCAGGGGGTGGCCGAGCACGAGGGCCTGCTCGGCGTCGAGGAACGGGGTCGTGCCGGGGGGCGCGGCCGGCCGTGCCCGGCGTTCGGTGACGATCGCCGCGGTCCTGCGGACGGAGTCCGCCACCCGTGCCACCAGGTCGGTGCCGTCGGGTCCGGGGACGGCGGCCTCCCGGGCGAGCAGTGCGGCCAGGGTGACGGCGTCCACCGCCCGGCCCCCGGCGGCCGGACGCGGGGCGCCGAATCGGTGGTGGCCGGTGGGCGACCAGTGGCGGACCGGCACACGCAGTTCGGTGCCGGTGACGGGCAGCGGCACGCACAAGGTGTCGCCCTGCGGCGCCGGCAGGCCCGTCTCGCGTGCCCAGCACCGCAGCAGGGCCTCGCTGCCGGCCGCGTCGGCGACGGCGTACGGCTCGTCGGCCTCCTCGTGCCGGGCCTGCGGGGGGACGGTGGCCGTGGTCCCGGGGGCGGGGCGTGCGGTCATGCGGTGGCTCCTGGGGGGTCGGCGTGGCGGCGCGCGGTGCCGGCGGGGTCCGGGGTCACGAGGTGCTTCACGTCCGATCCGCGCAGGCCGCCGCCAAGGCGTCGGCCAGGCGGTCGAGGACGGCCTCGCACTCCTCGTCGGTCATGGTGAGCGGGGGCAGCAGGCGGACGACGCTCGCGTCGCGCCCGCCGAGTTCGACGACGAGGCCGCGGTCCAGGGCGGCGCGGCGGACGGCGGCGGCCAGTCGGGGTGCGGTCGGTGGGACGCCGTGGGCGGTGGGCGCGGCCTGATGCTCGGGGTCGATCAGTTCGAGGCCGAGCATCAGGCCGCGCCCGCGGGCGTCCCCGACGCAGGGGTGGGCGGCGGCGAGGTCGCGCAGCCGGGCGAGCATGCGGGCGCCCAGGACGGCGGCGCGGGAGGCGAGGCCTTCACGCAGGACGTGGGTGAGGGTGGCGGCCCCCGCGGCCATGGCGAGCTGGTTGCCGCGGAAGGTGCCCGCGTGGGCGCCGGGCCGCCAGACGTCGAGCTCCTCGCGGTAGACGACGACGGCCAGCGGCAGGCTGCCCCCGATGGCCTTGGCGAGCACCATCACGTCCGGCACGACACCACTGTGCTCGACGGCCCAGAAGGCGCCCGTCCTGCCGACGCCGGTCTGCACCTCGTCGGCGATGAGCGGGATGCCGCGTTCGCTGGTGACGGCGCGCATGCGGCGCAGCCAGGTGTCGGGGGCGGGGATGACGCCGCCCTCGCCCTGGACCGGTTCCAGGAGCATCCCGGCGGGCGGCCGGACCCCGCCCTTGGGGTCGTCGAGCAGACTCTCCGTCAGCCGGGCCGAGAGTTCCGCGCCCCGCTCCCCGCCCACGCCGAACGGGCAGCGGTAGTCGTACGGGTAGGGGAGCCTGGTGACACCGGCGTCCGCGGCGGCGCCCGCGGCGCCCCGCACGGAGGTGTCGCCGGTGACGGCCAGCGCGGCGGCCGTCATGCCGTGGTAGCCGCCGGAGAAGGCGAGCAGCCCGTCGCGGCCGGTGGCGGTGCGCACGAGTTTCAGGGCGGCCTCGACGGCGTCCGTGCCGGCCGGGCCGCAGAACTGCACCTTGCCGTGCTCGGCGAGTTCGCGGGGCAGCGTCTCGAACAGGGCGGTGGTGAAGCGGTCCTTGACGGGGGTGGCCAGGTCGAGCACGTGCAGCGGCGCACCGGAGTCCAGGACGGCCCGGATGGCCTCCACGACGACCGGGTGGTTGTGGCCGAGCGCGAGGGTGCCCGCTCCGGAGAGGCAGTCGAGGTAACGGCGGCCGTCGGCGGCCTCGATGGTCATCCCGTGGGCGCGCACGGGTACGACGGGAAGCGTACGGGCGTAGGTGCGGGCCGCCGACTCGCGCAGCGACTGACGTCGCAGGATGCCCTCGGTGTCCCCGAAGTCGTCCTGGTGCACCGCCAGTCGGTCCGGTGCGCTCGGCATGGCGGCCACGTGCTCACTCCTCGGTGTCGGCTGCAGCGCCCCCGGAGCTACCAACGACCGCACGGGCGCACGGCAACTGCCTGTGCCGGAGATCTCACGGCGGAACCGCCCGCGCGGGCCTTGCCGTCCCCTTCCACGGGGCATACGTCGCCCATGAGCGGGCAGAGTTGGGCATTGCCCTTCAGCGAGCAACCACCATGTTCACTAC
The DNA here is from genome assembly GCF_044751205.1 of Streptomyces sp. NPDC088732. Classification (NCBI taxonomy): domain Bacteria; kingdom Bacillati; phylum Actinomycetota; class Actinomycetes; order Kitasatosporales; family Streptomycetaceae; genus Streptomyces; species Streptomyces sp. NPDC088732. Next base: position 92,169 of record NZ_JBIVLI010000029.1, on the reverse strand, counting down.
AGGGGGATCGCAACCGATGTCATCGATAAGCCGGTTGGCCGTGGCGGCGACCACGGCCGCGTTGCTCGCCGTCACGGCGACCGCCTGCGGCGGTTCCGACGACAAGGCCGATGCCAAGCCCAGCCCTTCGGCGTCCGCGTCGTCCGGGGACAGCGGGCTCCAGTTGCCCACCGACCTGCCCACCACCCTTCCCACCAGCCTCGACGACCTGAGCAAGTGGGCGGACGCGCTCCAGAACGGCGGCTGGAAGGACTGGGACAAGGACAAGTGGCTGCGGGACGCCGCCGACTTCATCAACCCGATCATCAAGGACCTGTGGGACGCCGACCGGCTCCGCGAGGCCGACGGGACCCCGGACGACGAGCAGCGGGCCGACGTCACGCAGGCGGACGACGGCACCACCGACCCCGAGCCGGCCGCGATCCGGGCGCAGCGGCTGGCGACCCCGTTCCACGACGCCTCGCCGGCGACGGGCAAGCTGCTGTTCGACATGCCGGACGGGCAGGCGGTCTGCTCGGCGACCGTGGTGAGCGACCCGGCGAACCCGGGGAAGAGCAATCTGGTGTGGACGGCCGGCCACTGCGTGCACGCGGGCGCCGCGGGCGGCTGGTACCGCAACATCGTCTTCGTGCCCTCCTTCAACAACGGGGGCCTGAGCGGCGCGGCACTGCAGAGCGCCACCAAGGAGCAGCTCGCCCCGTACGGCACCTGGTGGGCGACGAAGGCCGGCACCTCGAAGCAGTGGATCGACGGGGGCGGGGAGTCCTCGGAGACCAGCTCGGCCTACCCGTACGACTTCGCCGTGCTGAAGGTGACGAACCCGGACTCCACCAGGTCGCTGGAGGAGACGGTCGGCGCCTCCGTACCCGTCTGGTTCGACGCGCCCACCTCGGCGGCCATCGACTCCATGGACATCCGCGGCTACCCCGCGGCGGCGCCCTTCGACGGCTACGGCTACCAGCAGTACCACTGCGCGGGAGACCCGGTCCGGCTGGCGCTCACCAAGGGCGCGCCGACGATGCACTGGCTCGGCTGCACCATGACGGCCGGCGCCTCGGGCGGCGGCTGGTTCGCCAAGGAGCCCGACGGCACGGTCGCCCTGGTCAGCAACACCTCGATCGGGCCGCAGGACAGCCCCCGGTGGCTGGCCGGACCCCACCTGGGGTCCGAGGCGGAATCGATCTTCGACACGGTGCGCCAGTAGCCGCGAGCGGCGAGCCGACAGAGAACGCCGCAGGGCCCGCCCCTCCATGGGGCGGGCCCTGCGGCGTACGTACGTGCCGCTAGTGGCGCGCGGCGAGCGCGAACGGCTCCAGTTCCGCCGCCAGCTCGTCGTGGACGCGGGCCTTGAGCAGCGTGCCGTCGCCGGTGTGCTCCTCGGAGAGCACCTCGCCGTCGGAGTGCACCCGGGCGACGAGCGCGCCGCGGGTGTACGGCACCAGGGCCTCGATCTCGACGGCGGGCCGCGGGAGCTCGTCGTCGATCATCGCCAGCAGTTCCTGGATGCCGCGCCCGGTGCGGGCGGACACCGCGATGGAGTGCTTCTCGCGGCGCAGCAGCGACTGCAGCACCACGGGGTCGGCCGCGTCGGCCTTGTTGATCACCACGATCTCCGGCACGTCCAGCGCGCCGACGTCGCGGAAGACCTCGCGGACCGCGGCGAGCTGCTCGTCCGGGTTCGGGTGCGAGCCGTCCACCACGTGCACGATGAGGTCGGCGTCGGCGACCTCCTCCATGGTGGAGCGGAACGCCTCGACCAGGTGGTGCGGCAGGTGCCGGACGAACCCGACGGTGTCGGCCAGGGTGTAGAGCCGGCCGCTCGGGGTCTCCGCCCGGCGCACGGTCGGGTCCAGGGTGGCGAACAGCGCGTTCTCCACCAGGACGCCCGCGCCGGTGAGCCGGTTGAGGAGCGAGGACTTGCCGGCGTTGGTGTAGCCGGCGATCGCCACCGAGGGCACCTTGTGGCGCTTGCGCTCCTGGCGCTTGAGGTCGCGGCTGGTCTTCATCTCCGCGATCTCCCGGCGCATCTTCGCCATCTTCTCGCGGATACGGCGCCGGTCGGTCTCGATCTTGGTCTCACCGGGACCACGGGTGGCCATGCCGCCGCCCGAGGAGCCGGAGCCACCGCCACCCATCTGCCGGGACAGCGACTGGCCCCAGCCGCGCAGGCGCGGCAGCATGTACTGCATCTGCGCCAGCGAGACCTGCGCCTTGCCCTCACGGCTCTTGGCGTGCTGGGCGAAGATGTCGAGGATCAGGGCGGTCCGGTCGACCACCTTGACCTTGACGACGTCTTCCAGGTGGATGAGCTGGCCGGGGCTGAGCTCACCGTCGCAGACCACGGTGTCGGCGCCGCTCTCCATCACGATGTCGCGCAGTTCCTGCGCCTTGCCCGAGCCGATGTAGGTGGCCGGGTCCGGCTTGTCGCGGCGCTGGACGACGCCGTCGAGGACGAGTGCGCCCGCGGTCTCGGCGAGGGCGGCGAGCTCCGCGAGGGAGTTCTCCGCGTCGCGGACGGTGCCGTCCGTCCACACACCGACGAGTACCACCCGCTCCAGGCGGAGCTGCCGGTACTCGACCTCGGTGATGTCCTCCAGCTCGGTGGACAGACCCGCCACGCGGCGCAGAGAGGCACGTTCGGAACGGTCGAACTGCTCGCCGTCACGCTCCCCGTCGATCTCGTGACTCCAGGCGACGTCCTCTTCCATCAGGGCGTCGGCCCGAAGGCTCTCGGGGAGGCGCTGGCGGCTGCTTGCAGAGCTCGAAGAGGAGGAAGAGGAGGTCATTGGATCCTTTGCTCGGAGAGGAATCGATGCGCGGGGCGCTCACGCCTCGCGTACGGGACAACGCCTGGCGCGTCCGGGGGATTCCCCGGCCGGGCCGCGGCGCCGTCGCCGTACGTAGATGGTCGCACGCCGGTCCCCGCCCGGTCACGCGACTTTCGCCCGTGCGGGCGCGGGCCCTCAGCGGTGCCCGCCGTGTGCCTGGCCGTGCGCATGCCCGTGGGACTGGCCGTGGGACTCCGCGTGCGGAGCGGCATGGGGTCCCGGTTTGGCGGGGGCCGGCTTCCAGTCCGGGTGGCCCGGCATCGGGGGTGTGGTGGGCCCGTACAGCCACGCCCGCAGGAAGGGGCCGAGGTCGCGGCCGGCGGTCTCGGAGGCCAGGTCGATGAAGTCCTTGGTGGTGGCCACGCCGTCGCGGTGCCGGGTGACCCAGGCGCGCTCCAGCTCCTGGAAGGTGTCGGCGCCGATCTCCTGGCGGAGCGCGTACAGGGCGAGGGCGCCGCTGAAGTAGACGTTGCCGCGGAAGATGCTCAGCTTGGCCTGCGACCCGGGGTTGCCGGGCACGAGCGGGTGGGCCGGGGGCCCGCCGGCGCGGCGCAGTTCGCCGTCGACCTCGTAGGCGCTCTTCGCGAGCTTGTCCAGCGTGTACTCGTGGTACTTCTCGGCGCCGTAGCGCCACTGGTACCAGGTGGCGTGGCCCTCGTTCAGCCACAGGTCGGACCAGGTCCCGGGGCTCACGCTGTCGCCGAACCACTGGTGGGCCAGTTCGTGCACCATCACCGGCGTGGCGTCCTGCTCGCGGGCGAGCAGGACGCGGCGCTCGAAGAGCGAGAGGGTCTGCGTCTCCAGTTCGAAGCCGGTGATCGTGTTGGCGCTGAGGATGCCGTAGGTCTCGAAGGGGAAGGGGCCGACCTGCTCCTCCATCCACGCGATCTGGTCGGCGGTCTGCGCCAGCCGCTTCTCCAGCGTCGCCCGGTCGGGGTCGGCGGCGTCCAGGACGTCGCGCAGGGGCAGGCCGCCGGGCCCGGTGCGGTGCAGGACGGCGCTGTGCCCGATGGAGACCTGCGCGAGCTCGGTGGCCATGGGGTGCGCCGTGCGATAGGTCCACGTGGTCGTGGCGCCCCGCGTGAGGGAGGGCTCGGGCAGGCCGTTGGCGACGACCGTGAGGTCCTTGGGGGCGGTGACGTGGAAGGCGAACCCCGCCTTGTCCGAGGGGTGGTCGTTGCAGGGGAAGACGGTGTGGGCGGCACTGGCCTGGTTGGCCATGACCAGCCCGTCCTTGGTGGGGATCCAGCCGCTGTCGTCCTTGGTGGTGGGGTCGCTGGTGTGGACGACGGTGATCTCCATCCGGCCGCCCTCGGGGACGGGGGCGGCCGGGGTGACGACCAGTTCCTCGCGCTCGGTGGTGAACCGGGCGGGCTGGTCGTTGACCTCGACGGAGCTCACGATGCCCCGGGCGAAGTCGAGGTGGAAGCTGTGCAGGGTGTCGGTGGCGAGCGCGTCGATGCGGGTGACGGCGCTGAGCGGCCGATTGTTGCCGTGGTAGGTGAGCGAGATGTCGTAGTCGTGGACGTCGTACCCGGGGTTGCCGAGCTCGGGGTAGAGCCGGTCGCCGATGCCGGCGGAGGTCGAGTCGCCGCCGGGCAGTCCCGCCGCAGTGAGCGCGATCACCGCGGCCGCGGTGAGGGCGCCGCGGCGCGCAAAGGATCCGATCATGAGACATCGGTATCAGCGCTCCGGGCACCTGAGGTGGCGGCGCGTCAGCACCCCACCCGATCGGGTATTCCTCAGGCCTGTGGGGTGGCGAGGGTCCCCTGGGCGCGGTACACGTCGTAGACGCCGGGTACGGCGCGCATCGCGCGCATCAGGGCCGGAAGCGCTCCCGGATCAGGCAGTTCGACGGTGTACGTGTGGCGTACCCGGTGCTCCTGCGGGGGCTCCACGGCGGCGTAGACGATGGCGGCGCCCTGGCCGGCGATGACCTCGGTCAGGTCGGCGAGCAGCCGCGGACGGCCCAGGGCCTCGGCGTAGAGCGTGGCGCGGTGGCCGGAGCCGGGAGCGTCGTGCCGCCACCGGACGGCGACCGGGGCGCGGCCGGAGTCCACCATGCGGGCGCTGACCGGGCAGCCCGCCCGGTGCACGGCCACCGTGCCGCCGCGGATGACGAAGCCGGTGATCCCGTCGGGCGGCACGGGCGTGCAGCAGCGGGCCATCCGCACGGTGCCGCCGGGCGGGTCGGTGTCGGCGGTCTCCGCGAGCGGGTCGGCGGTACGGCGCGTGCTGGTGGCGGCGGCGCGGACGGTGGGCGTGGCCGGCTGCTCCTCGGGGCCGGCCGGCGGGTGGGCCTCCAGCCACCGGCTGATGGCGATGCGGGCGGCGGGGGTGCGGGCGTGCTCCAGCCACTCCGGGGACGGCCCGGAGGCCTCCTCACCTGTGGTGCGGGCCATGAGCAGTTGCAGGGTGTCGCCGTCCTTGAGCGGGGTGCGCAGCGGCGCGAGCCGGCCGTTGACCCGCGCGCCGACGACGGCGTGGGCGGCCTCGCCGTGCAGCGCGTAGGCGGCGTCGGTGCACGTGGCGCCGTCGGGCAGGCCCACGGTGCCGCCGTCGGCGGAGAAGACGGTGATCTCGCGGTCCTGGGCGAGTTCGTCGCGCAGGGTGCTCCAGAAGAAGTCCGGGTCGGGGGCGTCGCGTTGCCAGTCGAGCAGCCGGGCGAGCCAGCCGGGCCGGGTCGGGTCGACGCGCTCGCCCTCGGCGCCCTCGGGGGCCTCGCCCGCCGTGTACGGATTGCCGAGCGCGATGACGCCGGCTTCGGCGGCCAGGTGCATCTGCCGTGTGCGGATGAGGACTTCGGCGATCCGGCCCTCGGTGTCGCGGACGGCGGTGTGCAGCGACTGGTAGAGGTTGAACTTCGGTGCCGCGATGAAGTCCTTGAACTCGGTGACGACCGGGGTGAAGCAGGTGTGCAGCTCGCCGAGGACGGCGTAGCAGTCGGCGTCCTCGGCGACCTGGATCAGGACGCGGCCGAAGTCGCTGCCGCCGGGACGCGCGCCGCCGCGCTTGAGCCCGACCCGGTGCACCGACACCACGTGCCGCGGCCGCACGTCGACCGCGGCGCCGATGCCGGCGTCCCGCAGCACCCGTCGCACGTCCTCGGCGACGGCGTCCAACGGGTCGGGCAGGGCGGCGTGTTCGACGATCAGGTCGGTGGTGCGGCTGTACTCCTCGGGGTGCAGGATGGCGAAGACCAGGTCCTCCAGCTCGGTCTTGAGCGCCTGGACGCCGAGGCGTTCGGCCAGCGGGATGAGCACGTCGCGGGTGACCTTGGCGATGCGCGCCTGTTTCTCGGGGCGCATCACGCCGAGGGTGCGCATGTTGTGCAGCCGGTCGGCGAGCTTGATCGACATCACGCGGACGTCGTTGCCGGTGGCGACCAGCATCTTCCGGAAGGTCTCGGGCTCGGCGGCCGCGCCGTAGTCGACCTTCTCCAGCTTGGTCACGCCGTCGACGAGGAAGCGCACCTCCTCGCCGAACTCCTCATGGACCTGATCCAGCGTCACGTCGGTGTCCTCGACGGTGTCGTGGAGCAGCGAGGCGGTCAAGGTCGTGGTCTCGGCGCCCAGTTCGGCCAGGATCAGGGTCACCGCGAGCGGGTGCGTGATGTACGGCTCCCCGCTCTTGCGCATCTGGCCGCGGTGCGAGGACTCGGCGAGCTCGTAGGCCTTGCGCAGGATGGCGAGATCGGCGCCGGGGTGCCGCATGCGGTGCACCTTGGCGATGTGCTCGATCGCGTCCGGCACGCGCCCGCGGCCGCCGGGACCGAGCAGGGCCGCGCGCCCCAGGCGGCGCAGGTCCGCCGCCCGAGGGATGCGCCTGCGCCCCTCGGCGTTCGGGGCGGCTTCCACTGCGTTGTCTGGGCTCATACGGGCACCTCCGGCAGCGTCGACCGGCGGCGGGACGGCTTCCGTGCCGGTGCTTGATGCTACCGAGCCCATCACGTGCCGCTGCCACGCTCTCGCCCAGCGTGATCGGCATCACCCGTTCGAGCGAATGAACACCCCGGGGGACGGGTACGCTTATGCGCCCTCGCGCATCAGGACCGGATCGATCACGCCTGTTGCGACAATGACGGCCGGGCCGGTCATCTCCACGGTGCCGTCCGGGTGTTCGGTGACGGTCAGGCGCCCGCCGGGCACGTCCACGGTGTACGTCTGCGGACGGCCCGTCACCGCCGGGTCGATCCCGTCGCGGCGGGCGGCGGCGACCATGACGGCGCAGGCTCCCGTGCCGCAGGAGCGGGTCTCGCCGGAGCCGCGCTCGTGGACGCGCATGGCGACGTGCCCGGGGCCCCGGTCGACCACGAACTCGACGTTCACGCCGTCCGGGTAGGCCGCGGCGGGCTCCCAGACCGGGGACGTCAGCAGGTCGCCGGCGTCGGCGAGGTCGTCGACGAAGGCGACGGCGTGCGGATTGCCCATGTTCACGTTGCGGGCCGGCCAGCGGCGCCCGCCGACGGAGACCTCGACCTCCCCCGCGGGGAGCGCGACACGTCCCATGTCCACGGTGACGTCGCCGTCCTTGGCGAGGTGCGCGCGCCGCACGCCGGCGCGGGTGGCGACCGCGAGGTCGCCCGCCTCCGCGAGACCGGCGTGCTCCAGGTAACGGGCGAAGACCCGGACACCGTTGCCGCACATCTCGGCGACGCTGCCGTCGCCGTTGCGGTAGTCCATGAACCACTCGGCCTCCGCGGCCATCGCCGCGGCCTCGGGGTGCTTCGCCGAGCGGACCACCCGCAGCACGCCGTCCGCGCCGATCCCGGCCCGGCGGTCGCACAGCCGGGCGACCATGGCGGGGGTCAGGTCGAGCTCCCCGTCGTGGTCGGGGACGATCACGAAGTCGTTCTCCGTGCCGTGCCCCTTGAGGAACGGCAGGCCCTGCGGTGCGGCGGTGGTCATGCCCCCGATCCTACGGGTCAGCGCAGGCGGGCGACGCGCCAGAAGGCCAGCAGCGCCAGCACGAGGATGATCGCCGCGTACAGGGCGAGGTAGCGCCAGTCGGGGCGCCGCTCGGAGCCGCGGGCGGGCAGTCCCGGCCAGGTGTGACCGACCTTGCGGGCGGCCATCAGGCCCCAGCCGGCCGCGCAGCAGCCCAGCAGGAAGCCGAGCATGGCGACCACGGCACCGCCGTCGCCGGTCTCGAAGGCGAGCGGGAAGGCGAACATCAGCGAGCCGAGCGCGCCCAGCCCGACGATCGGGGCGATCTGCCAGACCCGCAGCCGGCGCTCGGGGCGCAGTTCGCTGAAGGACTGCTCCTCCTCGGCGAGGGTCTGCGCGTCGAGCGGGTCCTCCAGGGGTCCGTCGACGACCAGGCGGTCGTGCTCCGCGTCCGCGGCACCCTCCGCCTGTTCCGGTTGCGGTCCGTTGCGAGGGCCGGCTTCCATCGCCACGCGCCCTCCAAAGAGTCCGACACCGTAGCCCGATGCTCGATGATGGCACGGCCGAAGTGGCGTCAAGTGCCGGTGGGGCGTCCCGATGCCATCACGTGATCAGGCTGTGACCGCTGGGCCGGGCCGGGTCGAACAGGGCGAGGGCCTGGGCCACCAGTTCCTCGCCGCGTCCGCCGAGCCAGTGCACACGGCTGTCCCGGCGGAACCACGAATCCTGACGGCGCGCGAAGCGTTTGGTGGCGCGCACGGTCTCGTCGCGCGCCTCCTGCTCGGTGCAGGCACCCAGGAACGCGGCCAGAACCTGCTGGTAACCGAGCGCCCGGGAGGCGGTCCGCCCCTCGCGCAGACCGGCCGCCTCCAGTGCCCGCACCTCGCCGACCAGCCCGGCGTCCCACATGCGGTCGACACGCAGCGCGATCCGCTCGTCGAGTTCGGGGCGCGGCACGTCGACGCCGATCTGGACGGTGTCGTAGACCGACCCCTTGGAGTGGGCGTCGGGCAGGTTCGCGGTGAAGGGACGGCCGGTGATCTCCACGACCTCCAGTGCGCGCACGACCCGCCGCCCGTTGCTGGGCAGGATCGCTCGCGCCGCTTCGGGGTCGACGGCGGCGAGGCGGGCGTGCAACGGCCCGGAGCCCCGCTCCTCCAGCTCGGCCTCCAGCCGGGCCCGGACCTCGGGGTCGGTGCCGGGGAAGTCCAGGGCGTCGATCGCGGCACGCACGTAGAGGCCGGAGCCGCCGACGAGGACGGCGCTGCGCCCGGCGGCCAGCAGCCGGTCGATCTCGGCACGGGCCAGGCGCTGGTACTCGGCGACGCTGGCGGCCTCCGTGACGTCCCAGATGTCCAGGAGGTGGTGCGGGACGCCGTGCCGCTCCTCCTCGGCGAGCTTGGCGGTGCCGATGTCCATGCCGCGGTACAGCTGCATGGAGTCGGCGTTGATCACCTCACCGTCCAGGGCCCGGGCCAGGGCGACACCGAGGTCGGACTTGCCGGCGGCCGTGGGGCCGACGACGGCGATCACGTGGGGGGCGTCGTTCTTCACGTGCACAGTTTCGCAAATTCCGGCGGCGCGGATTCACCCCCGGACGGGTAGCATCATCAAACAGAAAAGGTCATTTCGGGCTATTCCACGCAGGGGACGGTGAGCCATGAGCTTCATGGACACGCTGAAGGCCAAAGCCGAGCAGGCCAGGGTCAAGGCCGGGGATTTCGTGGAGCGCCACGGCGACGCGATCGAGTCCAAGCTCGACAAGGTCGCGCACACGGTGGACGAGAAGACCAAGCACAAGTACAGCAGCAAGATCGACTCGGGCGTGGACAAGACCAAGGGCGCCCTGGGTCAGATGAAGGAAAAGCGGGACTAGGACCAGACCGACACGAAGTAGCCCACTCCGTAGGGCGCCTCGTCGTACAGCAGCGCGCCGCCGAGTCCGGCCTGCTCCCCCGCACCGGCCAGCACCTGCCACGGTGCGCGGCCCGCCGCTCCCAGCTCGCTCGCCAGCCCCGCGTCCAGCCCGGCCAGTGCGGCCGTGTCCGCGCCGCCCAGTGCCCGCGCGACGGACGCGTCGAAGGCCTCGGCCCGGTCGTCCAGGTAGCCGGGCGCCTTGAGGGTGCGGCAGTTGGTGCCGTCCGCCATGACGAGCAGCGCGACCCGGTCGGCCAGGTCCGCGAGCCCCCGGCCCAGCTCCAGCATGCGCGCCACCGGGGCGTCCTCGGGCACCGCGCAGCCGTGCAGGGGCGCGGCCAGGCGGGCGTCGTCCAGCAGCACGGCGGCGACCGTCAGCGCGGGAGCCAGCGGCTCGGGGTCGGAGCCGTCGCCCAGGCGCACCGCGCGGTTCACTCCGTACGGGCGCAGCGACCCGGTGCCCCCGCCCTCCCAGACGTGCGAGCCCTCCCCCGCAGCGACCGCGCCGACCACGACGAGCAGGTCCGGGCGGGCCGCGGCGACGACGGCCAGCGCGTCGGCACAGGCGGCGCGCAGGGCGTCCAGCTCGGCGGAGGCACCCGCGGCGACCTCGGGCACGAGCAGCGGCGGACAGGGGCACACGGCGGCGGCGACCAGCATGATCGGAAGCCTAACGCGCGCCGGCTCACCAGCCCTCGGGCACACGGTCCCGGGGCGTGGCCGCCACCGAGGGGTCCTTGCTGTCGGCGACCAGCTCGGCGACGGTGAAGCGGCAGATGTAGGTCGTGGTCATGCCCTCGTTCACCTGGAGCAGGCCGTCGGCCGTGCGGTAGGTCGAGGTGCGCCGTACGCTCAGCGGCTTGCGGGGCCGGAAGGCCTGCGCCGCGCCCTCCAGGGCCCGCAGCGCGTCCTCACGGCTGCCGTCGGCGTGGCCGAGCAGGTCGAACTCCCAGCGCCTGCTGTCGCCGCTGCCTGCGGTCTCCTCGACGAACAGTCCCCACCGGCTCATGCCGTCCCCCTTGGATCTGCTGTTGTGCCGCCGGGTACCCGGCGGGTCAGTGGGCGGCGCAGCCGGGCGCGGCCGCGGGCACCGGCGCCGGGACGCCGATCGTCGGCAGCCCGAGCATCACGCCCGCCGGCTTGGCGGCCGCGGCCGCGGTGCGGCGCTCCCAGGCGTCGCCCGCCGGGGTGCGCCGGACGGCGAAGGCGGGGCGTTCCGCGAGCAGGTGGTGCGGCGCGGCGTAGGTGATCTCGGCGGTCACCATGTCGCCGGGGCGCACGGGCCCGGCCGGCGGCGCGAAGTGCACCAGGCGGTTGTCGCCGGCGCGCCCGGACAGCCGCCGCGTGGCGTCGTCCTTGCGGCCCTCGCCCTCGGCGACCAGGATCTCCAGGGTCCTGCCGACCTGCTTCTTGTTCTCCTCCCAGGAGATCTCCTCCTGGAGCGCGACCAGGCGCTCGTACCGCTCCTGCACGACGGCCTTGGGCACCTGCCCGTCCATCTCGGCGGCGGGAGTTCCCGGGCGCTTGGAGTACTGGAAGGTGAAGGCCTGGGCGAACCGTGCCTCGCGCACCACGTGCAGCGTCTGCTCGAAGTCCTCGTCGGTCTCGCCGGGGAAGCCCACGATGATGTCGGTGGAGATGGCCGCGTCCGGCATGGCCGCGCGCACCTTCTCGATGATGCCGAGGTAGCGGTCCTGCCGGTAGGAGCGGCGCATGGCGCGCAGCACCGTGTCGGAACCGGACTGCAGCGGCATGTGCAGCTGGTGCATCACGTTCGGGGTCTCGGCCATGGCCGCGATCACATCGTCGGTGAAGTCGCGCGGGTGCGGCGAGGTGAAGCGCACGCGCTCCAGCCCGTCGATCTTCCCGGTGGCGCGCAGCAGCTTGCTGAAGGCCTCCCGGTCGCCGATGTCGGAGCCGTACGCGTTGACGTTCTGGCCGAGCAGGGTCACCTCGACGACGCCCTCGGCGACCAGGGCCTCGACCTCGGCGAGGATGTCGCCGGGGCGGCGGTCCTTCTCCTTGCCGCGCAGCGCGGGGACGATGCAGAAGGTGCAGGTGTTGTTGCAGCCGACCGAGATCGACACCCACGCCGCGTACGCGGACTCCCGCCGGGTCGGCAGCGTGGAGGGGAAGGTCTCCAGCGACTCGGCGATCTCGACCTGGGCCTCCTCCGCGACCCGGGCGCGCTCCAGCAGCACCGGCAGGCTGCCGATGTTGTGGGTGCCGAACACGACGTCGACCCAGGGGGCCTTCTTCACGATCGTGTCGCGGTCCTTCTGCGCCAGGCAGCCGCCGACGGCGATCTGCATGCCCGGGCGGGCCGCCTTCTGCGGGGCCAGGCGGCCGAGGTTGCCGTACAGGCGGTTGTCGGCGTTCTCGCGGACCGCGCAGGTGTTGAAGACCACGACGTCCGCGGCCACGGTGCCGTCTGCGTCCTTGGGCGCCCGGACGTAGCCGGCCGCCTCCAGGAGGCCCGCCAGCCGCTCGGAGTCGTGGACGTTCATCTGGCACCCGTAGGTGCGGATCTCGTAGCTCTTCACATCCTGCTCTTCACGCTGCACCCGTCCAGGGTAAGGGGGCGCCGGAGGCGCTCGTGCTCGCGTTCCCCCCGGACGGGCCCGCGGCGGAGCGGGCGCACGCTGGCCAGGGCGGGAGGGGGCTGGCAGTATCGCCCGGATGAAGGCTCCCCGGATCGGCAGGCGCCGGGCCGTGCAGGCGGTGCTGGCGAGCGCGGCGGCGACCGCGCTGCTGCTGTGGTGGCTGCTGCCCGCCGACGGGCCGTCGCGCCCCCGGGGAACGGTGTCGTTCTCGACCGGGTCGCGCAACGGGGTCTACGAGACCTACGGCAAGCGGCTCCAGCCCTACCTGCGCACCGATCTGCCGGGCGTCCAGGTGCGGCTCGTGCCGTCCGAGGGCTCGGTGGACAACGTGCGGCGGGTGGCGACCGGCAAGGCGGACTTCGCCATCGCCGCGGCCGACGCGGTCGCGGACTACCGGGGCGCGGGGGCCGGGCGGCTGCGGGCCTGCGCCCGGCTGTACGACGACTACATGCAGCTGGTGGTGCCCGCCGGCTCCCGGGTGCGGTCGGCGAAGGACCTGCGGGGCCTGCGCGTCGGGGTGGGGCAGCCCAGTTCCGGGGTGAACCTCATAGCGCGGCGGCTGCTCACCGCGGCGGGCCTCGGGCACAAGGGGGACGTGCACCGGGAGCCCGTCGGCATCGACACGGCGCCGCAACTGCTCCGCGAGGGCAAGCTGGACGCGTTCTTCTGGTCGGGCGGGCTGCCGACCAAGGCCGTGACGGATCTGGCGGAGCGCTCCGACATCAGGCTCGTCCAGCTCGGCGACCTCGTAACGGCGCTGCACTCCGGGCGCGACGAGTCCGGCTACTACCGGCAGGCCCTGATGCCGGCGGACGCCTACCCGATGATCCAGGGCGGGCGGGCCGTGCAGACGATCGCGGTGGCCAATCTGCTGATCACCACGGACCGGGAGGACACCGGGCTGGTGGAGCGGCTCACCCGGACCGTCATCGACAGCCGGGACCGGATCGGCCAGGAGGTGCACGCCGCACAGCTGGTGGATCTGCGGACGGCCGTCTTCACCGACCCGCTCCCGCTGCACGCGGGGGCCGAGCGCTACTACCGCTCCGTGAAGCCGTAGACCCGCCGGCGTGCTCCCCGCGGCATCGCGCCGTGCCCCGGCGCGCGGGAAGCAGGCCCTTTAAGCGGCGTTCCGTCCGACATGTGATCATCTCCCTTCCCGGGGGCCGATGTTCATCCCTTGCGCCGCCCCATAACCTGTAGCCGACCACGGACCGATGGGGGCACAGGCATGAGCACTGAGGGTATTCCGGAGACCCTCATCGACGGCCGCTACGAGCTGCGCCGGCAGCTCGGGCGCGGCGGCATGGGCGTGGTCTGGGAGGCGTACGACAACCGGCTCGGCCGTCAGGTCGCCGTCAAGGAACTGCTGTTCCGCGGTGCGCTGGACCCCGAGACGCAGGCGCAGTGGGTGGAGCGGGCGCGCCGCGAGGCGCAGGCGATCGCCCGGATCGGGCACGAGCACGTGGTCGCGGTGCACGACGTGATCGAGGCCGAAGGCCAGGTCTGGATCGTCATGGAACAGGTCAACCCGCACTCGCTGGCGGACCAGTTGCGCGAGCGGGGCCGGCTGCCGGCGATGCAGGCGGCACGGATCGGTCTGGAGGTGCTGCGCGGACTGCGCGCGGTGCACGCGGCCGGCGTGCTGCACCGGGACGTGAAGCCGCACAACATCCTCTTCCGGCGCGATGGCCGCGCCGTGCTGATGGACTTCGGCATCGCCACCTTCGAGGGCGCGGCCCAGGTGACGCGGCTGCACGAGACCGTGGGCACCCCGCAGTACCTCGCCCCCGAGGTGGCCAACCGGCAGCCCCCCACGCCCGCCGCCGACCTGTGGTCGCTGGGCGTCACGCTGTACGAGATGGTCGAGGGCAGGGCGCCCTTCCGGGGGCCGACGCCGTACGAGGTGCTGGAGGCGGTGCGCACCTCGGAGCCGCCGCCGATGACGCACGGCGGGCCCCTGCGGCCCCTGGTCGACGGCCTGCTGATGAAGGACCCGGCGGCGCGGATGACGGCGCAGCGCGCCGAGCAGTTGCTGCAGCACGTGGCGCAGGAGACCCCGCAGTTCCCTCTGCCCGTCCTCACCGACTACGACCCGCAGGCCACGGGGACGGAGTCGACGCCGGTCCAGGAGCAGCTCACGGACCCGTCCGCGTCGGAGGGCTCCGGGCCGGCCCCGCGGCCCGCCGGGCGCCCCGCGTGGCGGCGCTGGCGCGCGCTGCTGGCGGGCGGCGTGGGGCTGGTGGTGCTGGCGGCGGCGGGCTGGTTCGCCACCGACGGGCTGCGGGACGGCAACGGGCTGCGGCTGGCCGGGTCGCCGACGTACCAGGCGGCCCGTGCGCGCGGCTATCTGCTCGTCGGTGTCAAGAAGGACCAGCCGGGGCTGAGCCAGGCGAACGCCAAGGGCGGCTACGAGGGCTTCGACATCGATCTGGCCTGGGCGATCGCCCGTCATCTGGGGTTCCAGCAGGTCCAGTTCACGGTCGTGGACACGCAGTCCCGCGAGTACCGCCTGAAGGCGGGCCAGGTCGACCTGATAGTGGCGAGCTATTCGATCACGGAACCACGCAAGAAGCAGGTCGACTTCGCGGGCCCCTACTACCAGGCGGCGCAGGACTTCCTGGTGCGCACGAACTCGCCCATCCACGGCGCGCAGGACCTGTTCGGCCGCACCGTGTGCACGGTCACCGACTCCACGCCCGCGGAGCGCCTGCGGAACCAGTTCCCGCTGATAAAGACCGACCAGCAGGCGTCGTACGGGATCTGCGTCGACGAGTTGCTCAAAGGCCAGGTCGACGCCGTCTCCACCGACGACATCATCCTCGCCGGCTACCGGGCCCAGCACCCCGCGCAACTGCGCCTGCTGGGCGTGCCCTTCGGGATCGAGGAGTACGGCGTGGGCATCCAGAAGAACGAGCCCGCGCTGAAGCACGCCATATGCGACGCGATCCAGGACGAGATCACCTCGGGTGCCTGGCGGGCGTCGTACATCAAGCACCTCAAGCCGCTCACCCCGCAGCAGCTCGCGGACCAGCGGCCGCCCGAGGAGATGGAGGAGTGCGCCTGACGGCGCCGGGGTCCCCGGGCGGCCCCGCGGGGCTCAGCGCAGCGCGAAGGTGGTGACGACGGCGGCGTGGTCGGAGGGCCACGCGTTGCCGGCGACGTCGGGCTCGGGGCGGGGCTCGCCGGTGACCAGTGCGGTGGAGTCCAGGACCTCCAGCCCGCGGCCCGCGTAGAGCACGAAGTCGATCCGGTCCTGCGGTTCGGGCTCGGGGTTCACCGGCGACCAGGTGGTGCCGGGGTCGCGCACCGGGTCGGGGCGGGCGTCGCGGTAGGAGTCGCGCAGCCCGGCCGCCTCGGCCTCCAGGGTGACCGGCCAGGGCACCTCGCGGCCGCCGTGCAGCGGGGCCGCCGCGGCGGTCCAGTCCAGGTGGGAGGGGACGTTGAAGTCCCCGACCAGCAGCACCGGGGTGGTGTCGCGGGCGTCGAGGTCGCCGGCCATGTCGTGCAGGATCCGCCGGATCTCGCCGAGGCGGCCCGAGGCCGCCTCGCGCTCGGCCAGTGCCTCCACCGGCAGCCGGTCGTGGAGGGCGTCGTAGGGGCCGTAGGGCGTGTAGTTCAGGTGCGCGCTCCACAGCGTGACGTCGCGGTCCGCGTCGAGACGGACGGTCGCGCCGAGGCCGCCGTAGAACGGGGTGGCGGGCAGGCCGTGGCGGGAGACGATCGGATAGCGGCTGATGACGCCGAGGTTGTCGCCGGCCTGGTGGTAGTCCCAGCCCAGTGCCTCGGCCAGTTCCTTGGCGGAGTGGGTGCGGGTCTCCTGGAGGCCGACGACGTCGGCGTCCGCGTCCAGCAGGACGCGCAGCTGCTTGTCGCGGTGGTCGTCGACCCTCGTGCCGCCGAGCCACAGGTTCCACGTCATGACGCGCAGTTGCCGCACCAGGGGCTCGCCGGCCGCGGCGACCGGCACCCGGACGGTGACCGAGGCGGTGCGCCCGGTGTCGTCGGTGGCGGTGACGGTGACCTCGGCCTCGCCGGGCGCGTCGGGTGTGCCGGTCACGGTGCCGTCGGCGGAGACCTCGGCCCAGCCGGGACCGGCGGCCTTCGCGCACGTCACGGGGGCGCCGCGCAGCAGGCCGCCGACGGTGGCGCGGAAGGGCTCGCCGACGCGGGCGGCGCGGGTGGTGAAGGCGGGGACCAGGAAGGTCGGCGCGCGGTGCACCAGGTCCCGCAGCACCGCGATGCCGGCCCGCTCCAGGCTGTCCAGCACCAGGCGCCCGGGGCCGGGCGGGATCGGCGCCAGGGAGGGCACGGCGAGCACCCGGCAGCCCGCGGCCTCGGCGGAGGCCACGCCGGTCGGGGTGTCCTCGACGGCGACGCACGAGGCCGGGTCGGCGCCCAGGGCGCGGGCCGCGGCGAGGTAGGGGTCGGGCGCGGGCTTGGTGCGCTCGGTGTCGTCGGCGGTGAAGGAGACCGCGAAGCGGTCGCGGCCGAGGACGTCCAGGACGATGTCGACGACCTCGCGGGACGAGGCCGACACCAGCGCGATGGGGACGGCGTGCCGGGCCAGTTCGTCGAGCAGTTCGATCGCGCCGGGGCGCGGCACGGTACGGACCCGGACCCGGGCCGCGAACTCGTGGTGCAGGACGGCGGCCAGCTCGTCGGCGCGGGTCGCCGTCCCGGTCGTGCTCACCAGATGTGCGGCGGTGTGCTCGACGGCCTGACCGAGGACCTCGGTCACGTCGGCGTCGCCGAGCACGTGCCCTAGCCCCGCGGCCACTTGCTCGACCGCCTCCCACCACAGCTGCTCGGTGTCGACGAGCGTGCCGTCCATGTCGAACAGGACGGCCTGGAGCGGGTGGGTCGGAGGGTGGGTCACGGGGCTCTCTTTCAACGGGGTGTGGGGGGATGGGCGGTGCTGTCGGGGGTGCGGTCGGGTCAGGCGGCGCGTGCGGCCACCAGGACGGGACGGTCGGGCAGGGTCAGGGAGACGGCCGCGCCCGGCGGCAGCACGGCGGCCTCGGTGCTGGGCAGGTCGGCCTTGACGTCGGTGCCGTCGGACAGCCGGACGGTCACCCGGGTGATCGCGCCGAGGAAGGCGGTCGCCACGACGTGCGCGTCACCGGTGGGGTCGGCGGCGACGCTCACCGCCTCGGGACGGACCAGCACATCGACGTCGCGGCCGTCACGGTGGTCCTGGCCCTCGGGCGTGCCGCTCTGCGCGGGCAGACGGCGGCCCAGGACCTCGACGTACCCGTCGTCGGCCAGGCGTCCCGGGATCCGGCTGTTGGTGCCGACGAACTCGGCGACGAAGGCGGTCGCCGGGCGGTCGTACAGCTCGGCGGGGGCGGCGCACTGCTCCAGGCGGCCGGCGTTCATGACGGCCACGCGGTCGGCCATGGACAGCGCCTCCTCCTGGTCGTGGGTCACGAACAGGGTGGTGATGCCGAGCTCCAGCTGCAGGCGGCGGATCTCCTCGCGGAGGTTGGTGCGCACCTTGGCGTCCAGGGCGCTCAGCGGCTCGTCCAGCAGCAGCACACGCGGCCGCAGCGCCAGCGCGCGGGCGAGCGCCACACGCTGCTGCTGACCGCCGGAGAGCTGGTGCGGGAAGCGGTCCGCGTGGCTCGGCAGACCGACGAGCTCCAGCAGCTCGGCGGCGCGCTTGCGGCGCTCGGCGGTGCCGACCTTGCGCATGCGCAGTCCGAAGGCGACGTTGTCGGCGACGCTGAGGTGCGGGAAGAGGCTGTAGGACTGGAAGACCATGCCGGCGTCGCGGCGGTGCGCCGGGGTCGAGGTGACGTCCTGGCCGTCGACCAGGACCTGACCGGAGTCGGGGTGCTCGAAGCCCGCGAGCATGCGCAGCGCGGTGGTCTTGCCGCAACCGGACGGGCCCAGCAGGGCGAGCAGTTCGCCGGGCTGCACGGTCAGGTCCAGCCCGTTGAGGGCGGTGGTGGTGCCGAAGGTCCGGCGCAGCGCCCGGAATTCGACGGTGGCGCCGCCGGCGGCGCGCGACACGGCGTCGGTGGGCGGGGCAGGGACGGTGTCGGTCATGGTGTCGGTCACTCCTAGGCGGTGCGTGTCGAGGAACGGCGCCCGCTGAACGCCGTCAGGGCCAGCAGCAGCACCCAGGTGACGAGCAGGCTGAGCACCGAGACGGCGACGGACAACTGGGCCTGCGAACCGCTGGCGGTGACGATCCACACGGCGAAGGGCTGGAAGCCGAGCAGCGAGGCGACGGTGAACTCGCCGAGCACGAGCGCGAGGGTGAGGAACGCGGCGTTCAGCAGCGCCCCGCGCAGGTTCGGGAGCACCGCGTTGACCAGCGCGCGCGGGTAGCTCGCCCCGCAGGAGCGGGCAGCCTCCACCAGGGTGCGCACGTCGATCGCCCGCAGGCCCGCGTCGAGCGCCCGGTAGACGAAGGGCAGCGCCATCACCACGTCCGTGAGGACCAGCACCACGGGGAAGTCCGGGTTCTGGACGGCCACGAACGTCTGGAACAAGGGCGTGCTGGACAGGTACTCCGGGCCCCAGCCCAGGACGGTGCGGACGCCGGCGACCAGGGCGATCGGCGGCACGACCAGCGGCAGCGAGCAGACCACCTCGACCACGGGGCGCAGCCGGGGCACCGACAGCCGCAGCGCCACCATGGCGGGCACCATGAGCAGCAGCACGACGAGCACGGTGGCCACGGCCAGTTCGAGGGAGAGCAGCAGGCTGGTGGTGAAGCCCTCGGCGGTGAAGATCTGCCCGTAGGCGTCGAGGGTGAAGCCCTGGCCGGGGACGTCGACGGTGAAGATCACCGAGGCGGCCAGCGGCACCAGGAAGTAGATCGCGGCGAAGGCGAGGACGAGGGTCCGGCCGGGCCGCAGCCGTGCGGTGGTCACACGAGCCATCGCGCGCTCCGTCGTTGCAGGGGCAGGTAGATCGCCATGACCAGGCCGGCGACGACGACCATGTCGAGACTGAGGGCCAGGCCGACGTTCTCCTGGCCGACCAGCACATTGCCGGAGATGGCGTCGGCGATCTGCAGCGGGACCAGCGGCACCGAGCTGCCGACCATCGCTGCGGCGGTGGCGTACGCGGCGAAGGCGCTGCCGAAGAGCAGCACGAAGCCGCCGAGCAGCGAGGGGGCCAGCACCGGCAGCGCCACGTGCCGCCAGTACTGCACGCCGGTGGCGCCGTTGTTCTGTGCCGCCTCACGCCACTGGACCCGCAGACCGTCCAGCGCGGGGGTCACGGTGAGCACCATCAGCGGGATGAGGAAGTACAGGTAGACGATCACCAGGCCCCAGAAGCTGTAGAGGTTCCAGCCCTTGTCGGCGAGGCCCAGCCGGCGGGTGAGGATGCCCGAGTTGCCGAGGGTGGCGACGAAGGCGAAGGCGAGGGGCACGCCGCCGAAGTTGGCGAGCACACCGGAGGCGGTCAGAACGGCCTCGCGCAGCGCGCGGAAGCGCGAGGTGACCACGGCCTGCGCGAGCAGCAGCCCGCACACGGTGCCGATCGCCGCGGAGAGCGCGGACAGCTTGACGCTGCCCCACAGGGCCGTCAGGTAGGCACCCTGCAGCGAGTGGGTCAGATTGGCCGTGGTGTACGAGGAGGCCCCGGTGGCGGGGTCCTTGACGGTGAAGGCGCCGTTCAGCATGGCCAGGGCGGGGGCCCCGAAACTGATCGCCACGAAGACGAGCAGGGGGGCCACCGCGAGCCAGCCGGCGGAGCGCCGCCGCGCCGGGGACTTCTCCCCGGCGTCGGCGGCGGACGCGACGGTGACGGTCACGAGGTGACGGCCTTGGCCCAGCCCTGGGCCAGGACGTCCTTGGCCTTGTTCTGCTGGTCCTCGGTCGGGAAGGACGGCGTGCCGGTGACCGGGGGAAGCTTGGCGGCGGCGTCCTTGTCCAGGGTGCCGGCCGTCTCCATGGCGGGCATCAGGACGGGGCGGGCGAAGCCCTTCAGCCACAGGTTCTGGCCCTCGGCGCTGTAGAGGTACTCCTGCCACAGGCGCGCGGCCGCGGGGTGCGGGGCGTCCTTGTTGATCGCCTGGGAGTAGTACTGGGCGTACTTGCCGTCCTCGGGGACGACGACCTTCCAGTCCAGGCCCTTGCTGGCGAACTCCTTGGCGTAGCCGGCGTTCAGGTAGTCCCAGTCGATGGAGATGGGCGTCTCGCCCTTCTCGACGGTGGCCGGGGTGGACTCGACGGGCGTGTAGTTGCCGTTCTTCTTCAGCTTGGCGAAGAAGTCCAGGCCGGCCTGGATGTCGTCGAAGGAGCCGCCGTTGGCCAGGGCCGCCGCGTAGACGCCGCCGAAGGCGGAGCCGGACTTGGTCGGGTTGCCGTTCATGGCGACCTGGCTCTTGTACTGCGGCTTGAGCAGGTCGGCGAAGGAGGTCGGGCAGACCTTGACCGCCTTGGCGTCGCAGCCGATGGAGACGTAGCCGCCGTAGTCGTTGTACCAGCGCGCCTGTGCGTCCTTCTGGGCGGCCGGGATGTCGTCGAAGGAGGCGACCTTGTAGGAGGCGAACAGGCCCTGCTGGGCACCGCTGAGCGCGAAGGAGGTGCCGAGGTCCAGGACGTCGGGGGCGCGGTCCTGGCCCTTGCGGGAGGTGACGGCGTTGATCTCGTCCTGGCTGGCGGCGTCCGGGGTCTCGTCGTTGATCTTGATCCCGTACTTCTTGGTGAAGCCGTCGATCAGCTCGCCGTAGTTGGCCCAGTCGCGGGGCAGGGCGATCGCGTTGAGGGTGCCCTCCTTCTTGGCGGCGGCCACGAGGGCGTCCATGCCGCCGAAGTCCTCGGCGGAGGTCGCGGTGGCGGCGCTCTTGCCGTCGGCGGAGGTCTGGGATGCGGGGGCGGAGCCACAGGCGCTGAGGGCCAGCGCGGTCAGGGCAAGACCGGCGGCGACGGCTGCCGCCTTCGGGAGGGACGCGGGCACGGAACTCTCCTGGGTAGGGGTGTCGGGTCCTGGGGGTACGAGGACCGGCATCACTTGTTTGAACAAGTGGACCCCAGTAGGCCCGGCATCCATGTCCTTTCCGTTAACGCAACGAGAACCCCGGACAGCTGCCGAAGGACAGTACGTCGCTGATGACAACCGATTTGTCTCGTCAGGGAGTTGACCGATGCCCGCGCGGACGGAAACAATCCGGCTCGTCTACGCTGACCCCTGTTGTGCGCAGACGGCAGGCGAATGAACGGAAGGGGACGCGGTGACGGCGCGGCACGAGGAGATCGCCGAGGAGCTGCGGCGGGCCATCGACGACGAGCAGTACACGGTCGGTGCCCTGCTGCCCCCGGAGACCGAACTGGCCGCCCGCCACGGCGTCTCGCGCGGCACGGTGCGGCAGGCGATCGCGGCGCTCACCGCCGAGGGCCTGATCGGCTCCCGGCAGGGCGCCCGCCGGGTCGTCCTGGCCAGCCGCCGCAGCCAGAGCTTCGCGGAGCTGCGCAGCTTCGCCCAGTGGGCCCGCGCCATGGGCCGCGCCGCCTCCGGCGAGGTGGTCTCCGCCGAGACCCGGCCGGCCGGCGCGGAGGACGCCGCCCGCCTGCACCTGCGCACGGGCACCGACGTGCTGTACGTCCTGCGTGTGCGCGGGCTGGACGGCGAGCACGTCCTGGTCGAGCGCACGGTGTACGCGGACTGGATCGCGCCCGCGGTGCGGCGCATAGAGCCCGACTGCGAGTCGGTGACCCAGCGGCTGTACGACGACACCGGCCTGGTCTTCGCCTACGGAGAGCACCTGATCGACGCCGTCTCGGCCGGCACCAAGGACGCCGAACTGCTCGGTGTGCGCCGCGGCAGCCCGCTGCTGCGGGTGCGGCGGGTGACGACGACTCAGAAGGGCCGCCCCGTCGAGTGGTCGGACGACCGCTACCGCTCGGACGCCGTCAACTTCAGCATCCACAACTCCATAGGGTCCAACCCGCTGGCCCGTCAGGCCGGTCCGGGCCTCAGGGAGCCGTTCGGGGCACGGTGAGCGTCACGCGCAGCCCGTGCGGCTCGTTCGGGGCGTAGGAGATGCCGCCGCCGCCCTGGGTCAGCAGGACCCGCGCGATGGACAGTCCGAGCCCGGAGCCGTCCACGTTCTGGTGGCGCGGGCTGCGCCAGAACCGGTCGCCGATGCGGGCGAGTTCGTCCCCGTTCAGGCCGGGGCCGCCGTCCGCCACGGTGATCTCGACCCGGCCGGGACGGGTCGCCACGGCGGTGCCGACGCGCACCCGTTCCCCGCTCGGGGTGAACTTCAGGGCGTTGTCGATGACGGCGTCCAGCGCGCTGGACAGCGCGACCCGGTCCGCCCACCCGGTGGCCGCCGCGACACCGTCGTAGGACAGCTCCACCCCCTCGCGGTCGGCGACCGGCCGCCAGGCCTCGACGCGTTCCGCGGTGAGGGCGGCGACGTCGGCGAGGGCGAGGTGCGCCCCGGCGTGCTCGGCGGTGGCCAGGCCCAGCAGGTCGTCCAGGACGGAGGCCAGGCGCTTGCCCTCCTCCTGCACGGAGGCGATCTCCTCGTGTCCCTCGGGCAGTTCCAGGCCGAGCAGTTCGATCCGCAGCAGCAGCGCGGACAGCGGGTTGCGCAACTGGTGCGAGGCGTCGGCGACGAAGGCCCGCTGCTGGTCGAGGACCTCCTCGACGTTGTCGGCCATCTCGTTGAAGGAGCGTGCCAGCCGACGCAGTTCGGGCGGCCCGCCGGCGGCCGCGACACGGGACTTCATACGGCCGGTGGCGATGTCGTGGGTGACCCGGTCGAGCACCCGGACCGGGCGCAGCACCCAGCCGGTCAGCCGGAAGGCCGCCACCACGGCGACGGCCATGGCGGCGAGTTCGCCCGCGGCCAGCAGCAGCCAGCCGCGCAGGATGCGCGAGCGCATCGCGCCGGTCGGCGAATCGGTGAGCACGACCGCCACGACATCGCCGTCGCGCACCACCGGGGAGGCCACCGGCAGCCGGCGGTGCTGCCAGGGCCAGATCTGGCGGGGGTCGTGGCTGCGGCGCCCGGCCAGCGCCTCGCGGTACGCGGTCCGGGCCTCGCCGCCCTCCGGCAGCAGCCAGCCCGCCGGCGCGGAGGCGATCGGCCGCCCGTCGCGGCCGAAGACACCGGCCCGGATGCCGTACACCTGCTGGTACTGGAGCAGGTCGGCCTTGAGCGTGCCCTCGCGTTCACCGCCGGTGTCGGTGTTGACGTACTGGGCGAGCGCGGCGAAGCGCGCGGTGTCGTCGATACGGTCGACGACGACCCGCTGCTGCTGGGCGGCGGCCAGGCTGGCGGCGAGCGGGAACCCGAGCGCCAGCAGCACACCGGCCATGAGCACAATGAGCAGGGGAAGCAGCCGGGTGCGCACCGAGCAGGTCCTCAGGAGGACGGCACGACGAGCCGGTAGCCGACCCCGCGCACGGTCTCGATCAGGGACGGCAGGCGCAGCTTGGAGCGCAGCGACGCCACATGCACCTCAAGGGTGCGCCCGGTCCCCTCCCAGCTCGTCCGCCACACCTCGCTGATGATCTGCTCACGGCGGAACACCACGCCGGGCCGCTGCGCGAGCATCGCCAGCAGGTCGAACTCCTTGCGGGTCAGGGCCACCGGCTCCTCGCCGACCGTCACCTTGCGGGTGGCCGGCTCCAGGCAGACCGGACCCAGCCGGATCGGGCCGCCGTCCACGGCGGTCTCGCCGCCCTCGCCCTCGGCACCGGACACCTCCTGGGCCTTGCGGCGGCAGACGGCGTGGATGCGGGCGAGCAGCTCCCCCGTGTCGTACGGCTTCACCACGTAGTCGTCGGCGCCGAGGTTGAGGCCGTGGATGCGGGAGCGCACGTCGGCGCGGGCGGTGACCATGATCACGGGAATGGCGGTGCGCAGCCGGATCCTGCTGCACACCTCGAAGCCGTCCTGGTCGGGCAGGCCGAGGTCGAGCAGGACCACGTCGTAGGCCGGACCGTGGTCCGGCAGCAGGGCGTGCAGGGCCTCCTCGCCGCTGCGGGCATGCGTGACCTGCAGTCCGTGCTTGCCGAGCACGGCGGCCAGCGCGGCGGCGACCCGGTGGTCGTCCTCCACGAGCAGCAGCCTCATCCGTTCACCTCCCGCCGCAGGGCCTCCATGTTCCGGCAATGACGACCCGTCCCCCGCATCCACGCGGATCGGCGCCTCGCGCGTCAAGCGGCTCCGGGCGCCACGGGCCGACTGTTACGGAGCCGGTACGCTCCACCGGGCCGCATGCTCACCCAGCGTGCAGGAATTGTGCCCATCGGTAATCGGATCGTGATGCTCAAGTTCCCCTCAGATCGGGTGACTCGGTTCCTCCGATGTCAATAGGGTCGATCTTCAAGGTCTGGTCAACCGATGAGTCAACCGACGAGGATGGAGCACACGCCGATGACGGAGGTTCCGGTGACCGAGGACGTCACGGCCACGGCCGACGCCCTGGTCGTGCTGGAGGGCGTGAACAAGCACTTCGGCGCTCTGCACGTGCTCCAGGACATCAACCTGACCATCGGACGCGGCGAGGTCGTGGTCGTCATCGGCCCCTCCGGGTCCGGGAAGTCGACCCTGTGCCGCGCCGTCAACCGGCTGGAGACCATCGACACCGGCCGCATCACCATCGACGGCAAGCCGCTGCCCGCCGAGGGCAAGGAGCTCGCCCGGCTGCGCGCGGACGTCGGCATGGTGTTCCAGTCCTTCAACCTCTTCGCGCACAAGACCGTGCTCGAGAACGTGACCCTCGGGCAGGTCAAGGTCCGAAAGGCCGACAAGAGGTCCGCCGAGGAACGCGCCCGCACCCTGCTGGACCGGGTGGGCGTGGGCAGCCAGGCGGACAAGTACCCGGCCCAGCTCTCCGGCGGCCAGCAGCAGCGCGTCGCCATCGCCCGCGCCCTGGCGATGGAGCCGAAGGTGATGCTCTTCGACGAGCCGACCTCGGCGCTGGACCCGGAAATGATCAACGAGGTGCTGGAGGTCATGCAGCAGCTCGCCCGCGACGGAATGACGATGGTCGTCGTCACCCACGAGATGGGCTTCGCGCGGTCCGCCGCCAACCGGGTGGTCTTCATGGCCGACGGCCGGATCGTCGAGCAGGCGAGTCCGGACCAGTTCTTCAGCAATCCCCGGAGCGACCGGGCCAAGGACTTCCTTTCGAAGATCCTCCACCACTGAGGTTTGCCGACCTAAGGATGATGACGATGAGGTTCCGTACCACTGCCGCCGCCGGGCTCGCCGTCCTGGCACTGACCGCGACCGCCACCGCGTGCGGCAAGGAGGGCTCGCCCTCCTCCAGCGCGCCGACGGGCGGCTCCAGCAGCGCCGCCGCCGCCGAACTGCCCTCGTACACCGTCAAGACCGGCGTGGACCTGGCCGGGTCCAAGACCTGGGACCGGGTCAAGAAGGACGGCAAGCTCGTCATCGGCGTCAAGGCCGACCAGCCGAACCTGGGTTACCAGGACCCCGGCAGCAAGAAGTACTCCGGCTTCGACATCGAGATCGCCAAGATGATCGCCGCCGACCTCGGCTTCGACGAGAGCAAGATCGAGTTCAAGACGATCCAGTCGGCCAACCGCGAGACCGCCATCTCCGGCGGCCAGGTCGACTACTACGTCGGCACCTACACGATCAACGACGAGCGCAAGAAGCAGGTCTCCTTCGCCGGCCCGTACTTCGTCGCGGGCCAGGACCTCCTGGTCAAGAAGGGCAGCGGCATCAAGAGCACCGACGACCTCAAGGGCAAGAAGGTCTGCTCGGCCACCGGCTCCACCTCGATCCAGCGGATCAAGGACGGCGGCTACGGCGCCAAGACCGTCGAGTACGACTCCTACTCGCTGTGCGTGCAGAACCTCGCCTCCGGCCAGGTCGACGCCGTCACCACCGACGACGCCATCCTCAAGGGCTACGCCGCGCAGGACCCGGCCACCCTCGAGGTCATCGGCAAGCCGTTCTCCGAGGAGCCCTACGGCGTCGGCCTGCTCAAGGACGACACCGTCCTGCAGAAGGCGGTCACCGAGGCCCTGAAGAACCACGAGGACAACGGCGACTGGAAGAAGGCCTACGACGCCACGCTCGGCAAGTCCGGCGTGAGCGCGGAGATCCCGCAGCTCCAGTCCTGACCCTCCCCACTCCGGACGGGACCCGGCCCCCACGCGGGTCCCGTCCTTCCCCCGGCACAGCCCGAGCCTGCGAGCCTGACGCGCCGGCGGCCCGGCGCGGCCGCCGGCGCGCCCCTTTCGGAGAATCGGTTTCGGAGAATCGATGAACGTACTGCTGGACAACTTCGCGCTCTTCCGCGAGGGGTTCCTCGGCACGGTCGAGCTGACCGTGCTCAGCGGGGCGATCGCCCTGGTGCTCGGGGTGATCATGGCCGCGTTCCGGGTGTCGCCCGTGCCGCCGCTGCGCTGGTTCGGCACCGTATGGGTCACCCTGCTGCGGAACACCCCCCTGACCCTGCTCTTCTTCGTCGCGGCGCTCGTGCTGCCCCGGCTGGGGCTGAACACCTGGAGCTTCTTCCAGCTCGCCGTGCTCGCCCTGAGCTGCTACACCTCGGCCTTCATCTGCGAGGCGGTGCGCTCGGGCATGAACACCGTGCCGCTGGGCCAGGCCGAGGCCGCCCGCAGCCTCGGGATGACCTTCGGCCAGACCCTGCGCCTGATCATCCTGCCGCAGGCCACCCGCACCGTGGTGGCGCCGCTGGGCAGCCTGCTCATCGCGCTCGCCAAGAACTCCGCGATCGCCGGCGGCTTCAGCGTCTTCGAGCTCTTCAGCGTCCAGAAGACGCTCGGCGAGAAGGGCTACAACATCTTCGCCATCTTCATCTGGGTGGCGGTCGCCTACCTGATCATCACCTTGTTCATCAGCGCCGTCTTCCGGCTGCTCGAGACC
Source organism: Streptomyces sp. NPDC088732 (assembly GCF_044751205.1). Taxonomy (NCBI): domain Bacteria; kingdom Bacillati; phylum Actinomycetota; class Actinomycetes; order Kitasatosporales; family Streptomycetaceae; genus Streptomyces; species Streptomyces sp. NPDC088732. The sequence goes on along the minus strand of NZ_JBIVLI010000029.1, from coordinate 65,090 downwards.
CGGCTGGCGGTGGCCCGATGAGCGCGAACGTCCTCTTCGACGCGCCCGGCCCGCGGGCCAGGATCCGCAACCGGGTCGTCGGCGCGGTCGCCGCGCTGGCGATCCTCGCCCTGCTGTGGTTCGTCTACCGGCGGCTCGACGACTCCGGGCAGTTCGCCTCGTACCTGTGGGAACCGTTCCAGTACACCGACATCCAGCAGCGGATCGTCGACGGCCTGCTCGCCACGCTGAAGGCGTTCGCGCTGGCCGTGGTCCTCTCCCTGCTGCTGGGCGCGCTGCTGGCCGCCGGGCGGCTCTCCGACCACGCGCCGGTGCGCTGGACGGCCACCGTCGTCGTGGAGTTCTTCCGCGCGATGCCGCTGCTCATCATGATCTTCGCGCTGTACGTCGGCGTCTTCACCGCCGCCCCGCTGTGGGCCCTGGTGATCGGCCTGACCCTCTACAACGGCTCCGTGCAGGCCGAGATCTTCCGGGCCGGCATCAACGCCGTGCCCAAGGGGCAGCGCGAGGCGGCGTACGCGATCGGCCTGCGCAAGACGCAGGTCATGGTCTCCGTACTGATCCCTCAGGCGGTCCGGGCGATGCTGCCCTCGATCATCAGCCAGGTGGTGGTGACCCTCAAGGACACATCGCTCGGCTACATCATCACCTACGAGGAACTGCTCTACACGGGCAACCTCATCGCCAAGAACAGCGCCGGCTTCCCCTTCATCCCGATGATCATCGTGATCGGGCCGATCTACATCGCAATGTGCCTCGCGCTGAGCGCACTGGCCAACTGGATCGAACGCCAGGGCCGCCGCAGCCGCAAGGGCGCCCCGCCCAGGGCCGGTGACATCAAGGCCGTGGAGGCCGCGGCGGAGTGACGGTGCGCCAGGCGCACCACCCCCCGCCAGGTGTCGTCACTTGACGCACGCACGCGCAGTGGGTTGCATACGCAATGTGACTGCACATCTTCCCGGGACCGCACCGTGGACCCGGTGATCATCGCGGGGGCGGGTCCGACCGGACTCGCCCTCGCTCTCTGCCTGGCACGGCACGGCGTCCCGAGCATCGTCCTGGACGAGCACGACCACGCGCCCTCCCCGTCCCCGGAGCGCACCGCCGTCCTGACGCCCGAGACCGCCGCCCTGGTCGCCCGGCTCGGCCACACCCGACTCCACCAGGACGGCGCGACATGGACGGCCTGGCGCACGCTGCGGCGCCGCCAGGAGACCGTCCGCGTCGAGTTCGGCACCGAGGGGCACGGCGGCCAGGGCCCCTCTCCCCTGCACATCACCCAGGAACGGCTGGAGCACGGCCTGCGCGCCGCGATCGGCGCCCAGGCCCTGGCCCGGCTCGTGCCCGGGGCGCACGTGGACGCCGTGGAACAGGACGACTCCGGGGTGAGCGTCCGCACCCGCGGCGCCAACGGCACCTGGTGGCGCGGCAGTTACCTGATCGGCTGCGACGGACCGCGCTCCACGGTGCGCAAGCTGCTCGGGGTCCGCTTCCCGGGCCGCACCGCCGTTGACCGGCACGCGGTCGCCGCGCTGAGGGTCGCGCTCCCCGACGAGGGCGTGGCCCTGCTGCACCGCGAACCCCCGGGGCCGGGCGCCGGGCCGGAGGTGACGGCGCGTCCGCTGCCGGACGGCGTGTGGCGCCTGGACTGGCTGCTGCCCGCACGCGGCGCGGACCTCACCTCCGACGAGCTGGTCTCCCGCGTCCGGGGCACCCTCACCGCCTGGTGCGGAAGCGTTCCGCCGTACGAGCTGCTGGGCTCCGCCGAGTACCCGGTGCACCAGCGGCTCGCCCGGCGCTGGCGCACGGGACGGGTCTTCCTCGCGGGCGACGCGGCCCACCTGACGGGCGCGCTCGGCGCGCAGAGCGTCGAGGAGGGCCTGCGGGACGCGGACAACCTCGGCTGGAAACTGTCGCTGGCCTGGCACCACGGCGCCTCCGACACCCTGCTCGACAGCTACCAGGCCGAACGGCGCGGCGCGGTCGGCGCCAGGCTGCGCGCCACCGACCAGGTGCTGCCGCTGCTGCGGGCCAACGGCGTCTGGCACACGGTGCGGCGCTCGGTACTGTCCGGCTCCGCCCGGCGGTACGCGGAACTCCTCACCGACAGCCACATCGGACGCGGTCCCCTGGGGGCCTCGCCGGTCTACGCCCGGTCCCCGCTGGCCCTGCCGGCGCCGCGCGGCTCCGCCCCGCCCGCCGCGGGCGGCCCCGCCGACGCGCCGTCCCCGCTGATCGCCGCCTGCGCCACACCGCCCGGCGGCGCCGTGGCCGACGTCCCCGTCACGGCCCTCGACGGCTCCCAGGGGCATCTGTACGAGCACCTGGGCCGGGATCTGCTGGTCGTCCTCGTCGCGCCGGGCACCGGGGTGTGGGAGAGCCGGCACTGGCTCACCGCGGGCCTCATGCCCCGGCTCGCCAAGGCGGTCTCCGCACTCCCCCAGCGCGCCGAACTGCTCGTCACGGACGCCTATCCGGGTTCCGCGGCACACAGCGTGCTGCTGATCCGTCCCGACGGCCACCTCGTCGCGGTGATGACCGGCTGCCGCCCCACCGAGCTCTACGCCTATGCCGACCTCGCCCGCGGCGGTCCTCCGTCCCCGGTCGAGGACCCCGTTCCGCACTGAGCGGCGCTCGCCGGTCCACCGGGTCAGCGGTCCACCGGGTCCGCCCGCTCAGCGGGCGTACTCGGTGGCGCGGGACTCGCGGACGACGGTGATGCGGATCTGGCCGGGGTAGGTGAGTTCCTCCTCGACCTGTTTGGCGACGTCGCGGGCGATGACCTGGGCCTGGACGTCGTCGACGTCGTCGGGGCGCACCATCACCCGCACTTCGCGGCCGGCCTGCATGGCGAACACCTTGACAACGCCGGGCTGGGCCGCCGCGATCTGTTCCAGGCGCTTGAGGCGGCGGACGTAGCTCTCCAGGGATTCGCGGCGGGCGCCGGGGCGACCGCCGGAGATCGCGTCGGCGGCCTGGGTGAGGACGGCCTCGACGGTGCGGGGGTCGACCTCGTTGTGGTGGGCCTCGATGGCGTGGACGACGTCCTCGGACTCCCCGTGCCGGCGGGCGAGGTCCGCGCCGATCAGGGCGTGGCTGCCCTCCACCTCGTGCGTGAGGGCCTTGCCGATGTCGTGCAGCAGGGAGCCGCGTTTCACCGGGGCGGGCTCGACGCCGAGCTCGGCGGCCATCATGCCGGCGATGTGGGCGGACTCCAGGACATGGCCGAGCACGTTCTGCCCGTACGAGGTGCGGTAGCGCAGCCGGCCGAGGAGGGTGGTGAGCTCCGGGTGCATATCGGTGATGCCGACCTCGGTCAGCGCCTCCTCCCCGTGCCGGACGCACAGTTGCTCGACCTCGGCGACCTTGCGCTCGTAGACCTCCTCGATGCGGTGCGGGTGGATGCGCCCGTCGGTGACCAGGGCGTCCAGCGCGAGGCGGGCGACTTCGCGGCGCACCGGGTCGAAGCAGGAGAGCAGCACCGCCTCGGGAGTGTCGTCGATGATCAGATTGACGCCGGTGATCGCCTCGAAGGCACGGATGTTGCGCCCTTCGCGGCCGATGATGCGGCCCTTCATGTCGTCCCCGGGCAGCTGGAGCACGGAGACCACGGACTCGGCGGTCTGCTCGGTCGCCACCCGCTGGATCGCGGCGGCCACGATGCGCCGGGCCCGCTCCTCCCCCCGGTCGCGGGCGGCGCGCTCGATGTCCCGCACGATCAGGGCGGCTTCGCGCTTGGCCTGCTGCTCGACGGAGCGGACCAGGTCGCCGCGGGCCTCGGCGGCGGTGTAGACGGCGACCCGCTCCAGCACCGCCCGCCGCTCGTCCTCCAGCCGGTTCACCTCGGCACGACGGCGGTCCAGCTCGTCGCGTTCGTCCGCCACCTCGCGGCGGCGCCGGTGCAGTTGCTCGGACTCGGCGTCGATGCGGGCCTCACGGTCGATGAGCCGCTGCTCACGGCGCTCCAAGTCGGCCCGGATCTCGCGGACTTCCTCCTTGGCGGTGGCCCGGATCTCCCGGGCCTCGCGCTCGGCGGCGGCACGGAGCCGTTCGCGCTCCGCGCGCACCCGCAACAGCAGGGCGTACGCGGTGAGGGCGGCAATGACGACGACCGTGACGGAGGCGGCCACGACGGTGAGTACGGATCCGGTCCCCAGCGCGATGCCCATGGCACCAACTCCCGTGTCTGCGAGGCCGCGATCCCTCACCCGTTGTGAGGCTAGGTCGACTCAGAGGCACGGTCAAGGAACCTCAACGATGGTTCAGTCGGGCAGGTAGTACTCCAGCGCCTCCGGGTCCTCACCCTCCTCCTCCAGGGCACGCCGCACCACCCTCAGGGCGAGTCCTTCCGCATATCCCTTGCGGGCGAGCATGCCGGCGAGCCGGCGGATGCGCTTCTCCCGCTCCAGACCCCGGGTGGCCCGCAGCTTGCGGTCGACGAGGGCGCGGGCCGTGGACTCCTCCTGGTCGGCGTCGAGCTGCCCGACGGCATGGCCGATCGCCTCCGCGTCCACACCCCGGGTGCGCAGTTCCTGGGCGAGGGCGCGCCGGGCGAGACCCCGGCCGTGGTGCCGGGACTCCACCCATGCGTGGGCGAAGGCCTGGTCGTCGATGAGCCCCACGTCCTCGAACCGCTCCAGCACCTCTTCCGCCGCCTCCTCCGGGATGTCCCGGCGGCGCATGGCGTCCGCGAGCTGCTTGCGGGTGCGTGGAGTCCCCGTGAGCAGGCGCAGACAGAGCGCCCGCGCCTGCTCCACGGGGTCAAGTGGCGGCTCTTGCTCGGCCCTCGACGAGAAAGAGCCACCACGATCCTTGTGCCCGGATGCCACCGTCAGGCCTTGGCTGCCGCCGCGGCCTTGGTCGCCTTGGCGGTCTTGGCCGCCGGGGCCGTCGTCGCGGCCGCGGCCGCCGGAGCGTCACCCGTGGCTTCCGCGGCGGGACCGGCGGCGTCCGCGCCGGGCTGCTCGCCCGGGGCCTCGGGCCGGACGCCGATGCCGAGCTTCTCCTTGATCTTCTTCTCGATCTCGTCGGCGAGGTCGGGGTTGTCGCGCAGGAAGTTGCGCGCGTTCTCCTTGCCCTGGCCGAGCTGGTCGCCCTCGTAGGTGTACCAGGCACCGGACTTGCGGATGAAGCCGTGGTCCACGCCCATGTCGATCAGGCCGCCCTCACGGCTGATGCCCTGGCCGTAGAGGATGTCGAACTCGGCCTGCTTGAAGGGCGGCGCGACCTTGTTCTTGACGACCTTGACCCGGGTGCGGTTGCCGACCGCGTCGGTGCCGTCCTTCAGGGTCTCGATGCGGCGGATGTCCAGACGCACGGAGGCGTAGAACTTCAGCGCACGGCCACCGGTGGTGGTCTCCGGCGAGCCGAACATGACGCCGACCTTCTCGCGGAGCTGGTTGATGAAGATCGCGGTGGTCTTGGACTGGCTGAGCGCACCGGTGATCTTGCGCAGTGCCTGGCTCATCAGTCGGGCCTGGAGACCCACGTGGGAGTCACCCATCTCGCCCTCGATCTCGGCCCGCGGCACGAGGGCCGCCACGGAGTCGATCACGATGAGGTCCAGCGCGCCGGAGCGGATCAGCATGTCGGTGATCTCGAGCGCCTGCTCGCCGTTGTCCGGCTGGGAGAGCAGCAGCGAGTCCACGTCCACGCCGAGGCGCTTGGCGTAGTCGGGGTCGAGGGCGTGCTCGGCGTCCACGAAGGCGACCTTGCCCCCGGCCCGCTGGGCGTTGGCCACCGCGTGCAGCGTCAGGGTCGTCTTGCCGGAGGACTCCGGGCCGTAGACCTCGACCACGCGGCCGCGCGGCAGGCCGCCGACGCCGAGCGCGACGTCCAGGGCGGTGGACCCCGTCGAGATGACCTCGATGGGCTCGTTCGGCCGGTCGCCGAGGCGCATGACGGCACCCTTGCCGAACTGCCGTTCAATCTGTGCGAGCGCGGCGTCGAGCGCCTTCTCGCGGTCGGTTCCTGCCATGGGTTCCACCCTGGGTGTCTGAGTCGTTCGCTTCACGTCCAAGACGCTACTGCCTGCCACTGACAATGCGTCCCGGCGTCGCTCGGGCCTGTGGATAACTCCGGGAGAACCGGCCCGCCACACTCATAAGAATGGATGTTCGATTTGCGTGTCAAGCGACACGCACGACTCAGCCGTCGCGGCCGTCACCACCGCCGTCACCGCCGCCGGCGCCGTCACCACGACCGTCCCGGTCGCCTCCGCCGCCCCCGCCGGAGCCCGTCCGCCGCGGCCATGACCACCCGGACCACCGGGACCACCCAGACCACCGGATCCGCCGCGGCTGCGGCTCGTGGGCCCGCGGGTCGGTCACCGCGTACCGCTTCACGTACGCCCCGAGGAAGCCCTGCAGGGTCGCCGTCGCCGGGATCGCCACCAGCGCCCCCACCGCGCCGAGCAGCGCGGTGCCCGCGATGACCGAGCCGAAGGCCACCGCCGGGTGTATGTCGACGGTGCGCGCGGTGATCCGCGGCTGCACCAGGTAGTTCTCGAACTGCTGGTAGACCACGACGAACCCGAGCACCCACACCGCGTCCCACGGGTCCTGCGTGAACGCGATGAGCATCGGGAGCGCCCCGGCCAGATAGGTGCCGACCGTGGGCACGAACTGCGAGACCACGCCGACCCACACCGCCAGCGCCGGGGCGTACGGGATGCCGAGGATCTGGAAGAGCACGTAGTGGGCGACCGCCGAGATCAGTGCCATCAGCGCCCGCGAGTAGAGGTAGCCGCCCGTCTTGGCGACGGCTATCTCCCAGGCCCGCAGCACCTCCGCCTGCCGGGCCGGCGGCAGCACCGAGCACACCGCCCGCCGCAGCCGGGGCCCGTCGGCCGCGAAGTAGAAGGTGAACAGGGTGATCGTCAGCACCTGGAAGACCCCGCCCAGGACGGTCGCCGACAGCCCCCAGACGTTGCCCGCCTGCTTCTGCACGTAATTGCGCAGCCAGTCGGAGTGCAGGACGTTCTGCTGCAGCTTGCCGACGGACAGGTCGGTGCCGAAGACGTGGTTGACCCACAGCACCACGTCGTCGACGTACTCCGGCAGGTTCCGGCCGATCGAGGTGATCTGGTCCACCAGCAGCGACCCGAGCGCCACCACGAAGACGCCGCCCAGGGCCAGGACCACCAGGAAGACCAGCCCGGTCGCCAGCCCCCGGCGCATGCCGCGCGCGGCCATCCAGTCCACCGCGGGCTCGATCGCCAGGGCGGCGAAGAAGGCCAGCAGGATGTTCACCAGCAGGCCGATGACCTGGTGGAAGGCCCACTCGGCCAGTTGGAGGGCGGCCAGCAGCGCCACCGCCAGCACCATGGCCCGCGGCAGCCACCGGGGCATCCTCGGTATCCCCGCCCCTTCCCGGGAGCCCTCCCCCTGGTCCCCGGGCGGCCCGGCGGGGCCGCCGGGTTCTCCGGGGACTGCGGGCTCTGCCAAGTCGGCCGGTGTGCCGATCGTCGTCTCGTCGCTTCCTGCCACGGGCACAGTCTCGCGCAGCGGTCAGCGCCGCGAGGCCGGTACGTCCATGGCGGCGCACACCGCGCGCCAGACGTCCTTCGCCGCCCAGCCGGCCTCCAGCGCCTGGTACACGGTCCGGCCGCCCAGCTCGGACATGACATGGTCACGCGCGAAAGAGTCGGCGTACATGTCGCCGAAGTGCGCGTGCATCCGCTCCCAGAACACCGTCAGCTTCATGCGGCCAGTATCCCGCGTGCCGCGGACGGACCGCGGACGGGCTTCGGACGGGCCGTCCGGCGCCGCGGCCGTCAGTTCACGACGGCCCCCGCGGGGCCGGCGCCGCTGCCCGGACCGGGTTCCTGGTCGAGGTAGTACGGGTTCTCGACCACCATGCCGCCGAGCCACACCCTGGGGTGCGCCTTGACCATGGGGATGATCAGGTCCCCGCCGAAGAGCCCGAGGTCGTACAGGCAGACGCCGACCTGCGGACAGGCCCTCAGCCAGGAGGTGGCGCGCGTCTCGTACGCGACCAGCTCGCGGACGAAGCCCGGCCGCACCAGGGCGTGCGCCCAGCTCATGTCCGCGGCGATCCGCAGCAGCCGGGGACGGCGCCTCCCCCGGCCGTCGACGGCCGCGGCCCCGCCGCCGTCGAGGAGTTCGGCGACCCAGCCGCGCAGGGACGCCAGCATGCCGTCCGCGTCGAAGGCGCCGTTCCGCAGATAGGTGTCCTGCGGGTCCCCGACCACGAGACGGCCGCCCGCCCGCACCAGGGAGGGCACTTCGGCCTCCAGCGCGTCGCGGTACGCCCGGGCGTCCTCCGGCGCGGCCAGCAGCGTGCAGACGTGCTCCGCGCGCAGGCCCTCGGCGAGGAAGGAGGTGACGAGCCGGTCGCGTTCCGCGTGTCCCCGGTAGAACGCGCAGATGTGGTCCCCCTGCCGCAGGGGCGTGCCGCCCACCGTGGCGACGGTGGCGGAGGCCGTCACGAGGGCCGTCCCGCCGGCGGTGTGCCGTTCCCCGTCCATGGCGCGCTCCTCCTCACGGGCCGCCGCCGTCCAGGACCCGCCACACCCGTGTCGCGACGTGCAGGTTGAGCCGGCTGTCCACGTCCGTGAGGTCGTGCCCGCCGACGTCGCGGATGCGCTGCAGCCGGTAGCGCAGCGTGCTGCGGTGGATGCCCAGGGCGGCGGCCGCCTGGTCGTAGTTGCCCCCGCACTCGAAGTACTGCGCAAGGGTGCGGGCCAGATCGCAGTGGTGCGCGACGTCGTAGTCCAGGAGCGGGCCGATCCATTCCCTGACGAAGTGCCTGACCTCCTGGTCGTCGCCGTCCACCGGCCCGAGGATGCGGTAGAAGCCCAGGTCGTCGAAGGTCGTGGCACCGTTCGGGCACTGGGAGCGGCAGCGGACCTCCAGGGCCCTGAGCGCCTGCTGGAACGAGCGCGGCAGGTCGCGCGGGGCGTCGCAGCGGCCTCCGACGCCGATCGCGCCCGCGGAGGTGCCCAGTTCGCGGGAGACCGCCCGATAGAGCGCGTCCGCGGGGGGCCGCCCCTGGAGGACGAGCACGGCCATGCCCGACCGTCGCGCCGGCAGGCACCGCAGGCGCAGTCCCGCGGCGGCGCGCCCGACCGCCTGGACGAAGGCGTCGTCGGCCGCCCGGCCCTCCCACTGGACGGCGACCGGGTAGTGGGGACCGTGCAGGTCGTGCCCGATCGCGGCGGCGCGGGCGTACGCGCTCTCGTCGTCGGTGCCCGCGATCAGGTCCTCCACGAGTTCGCGGCGCAGCCGCAGCTCCACCTCGGCGAGGCTGTGCTGATGGGCCAGCTCCAGGGAGAGCGCGGTGCACGCGTGGTCGAGGGTGAACTCGTCCTGTTCGCCGCGGCGGTCCGCCGCGGCGACCAGCGCCATGGCGCCCAGGACCTCGCCGCGGTGCTGGACCACGGCGATGAGGCGGTCGCCGACGCGCAGCGGCCGCAGCCGGCGGGCGGCCTCCTGGAGGAGCTGCTCACGCCGGGTGGCGTCGGGTTTGGGGTACGGGTCGGGGCGGCCGGGTCCGGCCCAGGCCCGCAGGTTGCCGAAGCGGTCCTCGATGGCCACGGGGCAGCCGGTGAGCCGGTGGACGGCGGCGGCGATGCCCGCCGCGCCGCTGCCGCTCGCCGTCGCCTCGCTGAGCACCTCGTGCACGGTCCGCTGGTAGGTGAGCTCGGCGACGGACGCGGCGAGCCGCGCGTTCACGCTCTCCCGTTCCTCGTTGAGCCGCCGCAGCTCCTCGGCGTGCTCGCGTTCGCGGCGCCGGGCCGCGGCGTTCGCCAGGGCGGCGGAGGTCTGCTGGGCGAGCACATGGATCAGGAAGCGCTCGTCGTCGGTGGGCGTCGCGGGAGCGCTGACCACCAGGTGCCCGATGCCGCCGCCCCGGGTGTGCAGGGCGAAGGCCCAGCCCCAGGCGCGCCCGCGCACAAGGACGGGGCCTTCCCTGCCGTCCAGTTGCCGCAGCCGGTCGCCGAGTCCCGGCACCGCGGACCGCCCGGCCGCGGGGACGCCGGCGTGGGACCCTTCGGAGGTGAGGTGACCGGCCTCCGCCCGGCAGGGGCCGAGTGCCGCGACGGACGTCAGGGCGAGCCGCATGATGTCGGCCTCGTCCCGGCCGTCGTTCATGATCATCGAGAGCACGAAAAGGCTGTAGAGATTCGCCAGGTGCTCGCGGTCCCAGTTCCTGGTGCGGACCTCGGGGGCCCGGCCGGTCCCGCTCGTGGAAACGCTCATGGTGAGCCGGCTCCTCGTCGACGAACCGCTTCCGCACGCCCCGTCGCCGCTCCTGGCCGGGGCATACACGATGTGCACGACTTGCTGACTTTTGTACCCAATCGACACCTTGTGATGCCAGGACGAGAAACACCGCGGATTTGGTCCTCGCAGGCGCAGGCCGCCGACCGGTTCCGGCCGGGACGCTGGAGCCGATGCCGGCACCGGGGGCCGTCGAGGCCGCTCCGCGCCCACAGGTCTCCTGCGGGGCGGCCGCCGGCCCCGGTGCCGGCCCGCAGCGCAGCGCGCGGACGGGCGGGAAGCCCGCGACGTTAAGGAGCACCCCATGGCCAAGGCAGTCGGGATCGACCTCGGGACCACCAACTCGGTGATCGCCGCCTGGGAGGGCGGGGAGGCGACGGTGATCCCCAACTCCGAGGGCAGCCGCACGACCCCGTCAGTGGTCGCGTTCACCGACACCGGCGAGCGCCTGGTCGGCCAGCTCGCCCGGCGGCAGGCGATCCTCAACCCGAAGGGCACCATCTACTCGGCCAAGCGCTTCATCGGCCGCCGCTACGACGAGATCCCGGAGGAGGCGAAGGCCGTCGGCTTCGACGTCGTGCCCGACGAGCACGGCAACGCGCGCTTCAAGATCCGCGACAAGCTCTACGCGCCGGAGGAGATCAGCGCCCTGGTGCTGCGCAAGCTCGCCGACGACGCCGGGAAGCAGCTGGGAGAGCGCGTGACGGAGGCGGTCATCACGGTGCCCGCCTACTTCAACGACGCCCAGCGCACGGCCACCAAGGACGCCGGCCGCATCGCCGGCCTGGAGGTCCTGCGCATCATCAACGAGCCGACCGCCGCCGCGCTCGCCTACGGCCTGGACAAAAAGGAGCACGAGACGGTGCTCGTGTTCGACCTGGGCGGCGGCACCTTCGACGTGAGCCTGCTCGACGTCGGGGACGGCGTGGTCGAGGTGCGCTCCACCGCGGGCGACAGCCACCTGGGAGGCGACGACTTCGACCGGCGCCTGGTCGACTGGCTCGCGGACCGGTTCCAGAAGGAGAACGGCATCGACCTGCGCAAGGACCCGCAGGCGCTGCAGCGCCTCTTCGAGGCCGCCGAGAAGGCCAAGACGGAGCTGAGCTCGGTGACGCAGACGCAGGTCAGCCTGCCGTTCATCACCGCCGACGCGTCCGGCCCGAAGCACCTGACCGAGACGGTCATGCGCTCCACGTTCGACCAGATCACCTCCGACCTGGTCGAACGCACCATGGGGCCGGTCAAGCAGGCGATGTCCGACGCCAAGATCGGCGAGAACGACATCGACGAGGTCATCCTCGTGGGCGGTTCCACGCGCATCCCCGCCGTCCAGCAGCTGGTCCGCCGGCTGACCGGCGGCAAGGAACCCAACATGAGCGTCAACCCGGACGAGGTCGTGGCGCTCGGCGCCGCGATCCAGGCCGGCGTGCTCAAGGGCGAGGTCAAGGACGTCCTGCTGCTGGACGTGACCCCGCTGTCGCTCGGCGTGGAGACCCGCGGCGGCGTGATGACCAGGATCATCGACCGGAACACCACCGTCCCGGTGCGCCGTGCCGAGACGTTCTCGACCGCCGAGGACAGCCAGCCGGCGGTGGACGTGGTGGTGCTCCAGGGCGAGCGCGAGTCCGCGGCGGACAACCGCGTGCTCGGCCGCTTCCAGCTGGGGGACATCCGGCCGGCACCGCGCGGGGAGCCGCAGGTCGAGGTCACCTTCGACGTCGACGCCAACGGCATCCTGAACGTCACCGCCCGCGACAAGGACACCGGCGCCGAGCAGGGCATCACCATCAGCGAGGGGTCCAACCTGGCCCAGGGCGAGATCGAGCGGATGGTCCGGGAGGCCGAGCAGCACCGCGGCGAGGACAAGGCGCTGCGCGAGGGCGTGGACGCCCGCAACGAGCTGGACGCGGTCGCCTACCAGGTGGAGCGCCGGCTCGACGAGCTGGGCGAGTCCGCCCCGGCCCACGAGAAGGCGCGGGCGGAGATGCTCGTGGCCGACGCCAGGGAGGCCGTCAAGCAGGAGGCGGCGCTGGACCGGGTGCGGTCGCTGACCTCGGACCTGCAGCAGGTCCATGCCTCGCTGGCCGCGGCCCGGCCTTCCACGGGTCCGGGGGCGCAGGAGCCGGCGGCCGGGGCGGGCGCGGGGCAGGAGAGCCCCGTCGGCGGTGGCGCGGGGGCCGGCGACGACGTGATCGACGCCGAGTTCGACAAGGGCTGATGCGCGCTCATGTCCACCGAACAGGAACCGACGACGCCCCCGGCCGGACCCGCACCGGTCGACGTACCCGACGGGGTCCGCGGGCAGGCCCCGCAGGAGGTGCCGGGGGCGGCCGCTCCCGGTGCCGCCCCCGGGCCGGACGAACGGACCGCCGCGCTGGAGGAGTTGCAGGACCGCTGGCGCCGCGCCCTGGCCGACCTCGACAACCTCCGCAAGCGCCACGGCAGGGAACTGGAGCGCGAACGGCTCACCGAGCGCGCCCGCACGACGGCCGCCTGGCTGCCCGTGGTCGACAACCTCGAACTGGCCCTGGCCCACTCCGGGTCCGACTGCTCCGCCGTGCTGGAGGGCGTGAAGGCGGTGCGCGACCAGGCCGTGCAGGTGCTGCGCGGCCTGGGGTTCCCCAGCCACGAGGAGACCGGCGTGCCCTTCGACCCGGCCCTGCACGAGGTCGTCGGGGTCGTCGACGACCCAGAGGCGGAGCCCAACTCCGTGGTGCAGGTGGTGCGTCCCGGTTACGGCGAGGGCGAGACGCAGTTGCGCCCGGTGTCCGTCGTGGTCGCCAGGCGTCAGGAGTGACGTCCGATGGCACGGGACTACTACGAGGTGCTCGGGTTGGCGCATGACGCGGGGTCCGAGGAGATCCAGCAGGCGTTCCGCTCCCGGGCCCGCAAGTTCCACCCGGACATCAACAAGGACCCGGGCGCGGAGGAGCGCTTCAAGGAGCTCAACGAGGCGTACGGCGTGCTGTCCGACCCCGCCACGCGCCGGCGCTACGACCGCTTCGGCGAGGACTTCCGCCGCGTTCCCGAGGACTGGGACGAGCGTGTGGGCGCGGGCGTCGGTGCGGGGGCGCGGGCCCGCGGCGGCCGGCCCGGCGGCGCGGGAGGCGGCGGCGACGGCGGCCGGGTCCGCTTCGTCTCGGACGCCGGCGAGGGCTTCGAAGGGGTCGACTTCGAGGACCTGTTCGGCGGCATGTTCGGCCGCGGCGGCACCCGGGGCCCGGTGCCCGGCGCCGACCAGGAGGCCGAGATCCGGCTCGGCGTGGCGGAGGCCTACCACGGCGGGAAGCGCGGCATCACCCTCGGCGGGCCCGGTGGGCAGCGGACGTACGACGTGACGATCCCCCGCGGCGTGACCGACGGCCAGCGCATCCGGCTGGCCGGTCAGGGAGGCCGCGGCAGCGGCGACGCCCCGCCGGGCGATCTGTACCTGCGCGTGCGGATCACCCCCGATCCGCGGTTCCGCCTGGAGGGCCGGGACATCCACGTCGTCCTGCCGGTCACGCCCTGGGAGGCGGCGCTCGGCGCGACAGTGCCGGTCCCCACTCCCGGAGGCACCGCCAAGGTGACGGTCCCGGGTGGTTCGTCCAGCGGGCGCAGGCTCCGTCTGCGCGGCGAGGGCATGCCGCATCCGCGCGGCGCCGCGGGCGATCTGTACGCGGAGGTCCGCATCATGGTGCCGCCCGATGTCGGCGACCAGGAGCGCCGGCTCTACGAGGAGCTGGCCGGCGTCTCCTCCTTCGACCCGAGGAGGCGGGGATGACCAGCGATCCGCGGCCGCGTGCCGCCGTCCGCCGGCCGGCCCCGGGCGTCAGGGCGGCGGCCCCGGCGTACCGTCCGGTGCTGAACGTCGTCGTACGCGGTACGGCCATGGTCCCGGTCCGCCGGCTCGACCTGGAGCTCGTCGCACGGCGCTCCGGCCTCCACCCCGACCTGGTGCGCAGATTCGTCGCGCTCGGCCTGGTCGACGCCGACCGGGACGCGGGCGGGCGGCTGTGGTTCGCGCCGGACGTCCCGGCGAAGCTGGCCCGTGTCCAGCGGCTGCGGGCCGGACTGCCCCTGAACTACGCCTCGTTGGGTGTGGTGCTCGACCTGCTCGACCGGATCGCCGAACTCGAGGCCGCCCTGAGGAGGGCGAACGCCGGCTCCAGGAGTGATGAATCGTGGATATGAACCGGCTCACCCAGAAGTCCCAGGAGGCGCTGCAGGAGGCGCAGACGATCGCCGGCCGGCTGCACCAGAGCGAGGTCGACGGCGAGCACCTGCTGCTCGCCCTCCTCGACCAGCCGGAGGGGCTCGTGCCCCGGCTCTTCGAGCAGACCGGCGCGCAGGTCGGTGCGCTGCGCAAGGAGCTGTCGCAGGAGCTGGCGCGCAGGCCCCAGGTGACCGGCCCGGGCGCCGCTCCCGGCCAGGTGTACATCACGCAGCGCCTGGCCCGGCTGCTGGACACCGCGGAGCAGGAGGCCAAGCGGCTCAAGGACGAGTACGTGTCCGTGGAGCACCTGGTGCTGGCGCTGGCCGGCGAGGGCTCCCGCACCGCCTCGGGCCGGCTGCTCAAGGAGCACGGCATCTCCGAGGACGGGTTCCTCACCGCGCTGACGCGGATCCGCGGGAACCAGCGGGTCACCTCGGCCACTCCGGAGGCCTCCTACGAGGCGCTGGAGAAGTACGGCCGCGACCTGGTCGCCGAGGCCCGCAGCGGCAGGATGGACCCGGTCGTCGGCAGGGACGAGGAGATCCGCAGGGTCGTCCAGATCCTCAGCCGCAAGACGAAGAACAACCCGGTGCTGATCGGCGATCCGGGCGTCGGCAAGACGGCGATCGTGGAAGGACTGGCGCAGCGGATCGTCCGCGGCGACGTCCCCGACGGCCTGCGCGACAGGACGATCTTCTCCCTCGACATGAGCCTGCTGGTGGCGGGCGCCAAGTACCGCGGCGAGTTCGAGGAGCGGCTGCAGGCCGTGCTGAGCGAGGTCAAGGGCGGCGGGGGCCGGATCCTGCTGTTCGTCGACGAACTGCACACGGTGGTCGGCGCGGGCGGCGGGTCCGAGGGCGCCATGGACGCCGGGAACATGCTCAAGCCGATGCTGGCACGCGGCGAACTGCACATGATCGGCGCCACCACGCTGGAGGAGTACCGCAAGTACGTCGAGTCCGACGCGGCCCTGGAACGCCGCTTCCAGCAGGTGGTGGTGGACGAGCCGAGCGTGGAGGACACCGTGTCCGTCCTGCGCGGGCTGCGCGAGCGCCTGGAGGTCTTCCACGGCGTGAAGATCCAGGACACTGCGCTGGTCGCGGCGGCGACGCTGAGCCACCGCTACATCTCCGACCGCTTCCTGCCGGACAAGGCCATCGACCTGGTGGACGAGGCGTGCGCCCGGCTGCGGACCGAGATCGACTCCATGCCGGCCGAACTGGACGGCATCACACGGCGGGTGACCCGCCTGGAGATCGAGGAGGCGGCGCTCGGCAAGGAGACCGACCCGGCCAGCGCCGAGCGCCTGGAGGAGCTGCGCCGCGAGCTGTCCGACCTGCGCGCCCAGGCCGACGCGATGCAGGCCCAGTGGGAGGCCGAGCGCCAGGCCATCCGGCGGGTGCAGCAGCTGCGCCAGGAGCTGGAGCAGGTCCGCCAGGAGGCCGAGGAGGCCGAACGCGCCTACGACCTCAACCGCGCGGCGGAACTGCGCTACGGCACGCTCACCGGCCTCGAACGGCGGCTCGCCGCAGAGGAGGACGCGCTCGCCGCGAAGCAGGGCGAGAGCCGGCTGCTGCACGAGGTCGTCACCGAGGACGAGATCGCCGAGATCGTCGCCGCGTGGACCGGCATCCCGGTGGCCAGGCTCCAGGAGGGCGAACGGGAGAAGCTGCTGCGGCTGGACGACATCCTCACCGAGCGCGTCATCGGACAGGACGAGGCCGTCCGGCTGGTCACCGACGCGATCATCCGGGCCCGTTCGGGCATCCGCGACCCGCGGCGCCCCATCGGCTCGTTCATCTTCCTCGGACCGACCGGCGTCGGGAAGACCGAGCTGGCCAAGGCCCTGGCCGCGACGCTCTTCGACACCGAGGAGAATATCGTCCGGCTCGACATGAGCGAGTACCAGGAACGGCACACCGTCAGCAGGCTGGTCGGCGCTCCTCCCGGGTACGTCGGCTACGAGGAGGGCGGGCAGCTCACCGAGGCCGTGCGCCGCAAGCCGTACTCCGTGGTCCTCTTCGACGAGATCGAGAAGGCCCACCCGGACGTGTTCAACACCCTGCTCCAGGTGCTCGACGACGGCCGGATCACCGACGCCCAGGGCCGCACCGTCGACTTCCGCAACACCATCGTCATCATGACCTCCAACATCGGCTCGGCCCACCTGCTCGACGGCGTCACCCCCGACGGCGAGGTCAAGCCCGACGCGAGGGCGCTGGTGATGGGCGAGCTCCAGAGCCGGTTCCGGCCCGAGTTCCTCAACCGCGTCGACGACATCGTGCTGTTCAGGCCGCTCGGCCTGAAGCAGATCGAGCGCATCGTCGAGTTGCAGATCGACGACCTGCGCCGGCGGCTGGCGGAGCGGCGGATCACCGTCGAACTCAGTGACGCCGCCCGCGAGCTGATCGCCGAGCAGGGCTTCGACCCGGTCTACGGCGCCCGGCCGCTGCGCCGCTACATCTCGCACGAGGTCGAGACGCTGGTGGGCCGGGCCCTGATCCGCGGCGACGTGCAGGACGGCGCCACGATCGGGGTGGACGCCCGGGACGGCGAGCTGGTGGTGACCTACGGCGACCGCCCCCAGGCGGCCGCCCGGGACCGGCTGGCCTCATGAACGGCCGACGGGAGGCGGGAACACGATGTCCGTGACGTCCGTGAACCGGAGCACCACCGTCGCCTGCGGCACGTGCGGGCGCACGAACCGCGTGCCGGCGGCGGCGCAGGGGCGTCCCCGCTGCGGCGCCTGCGGCGCGGCGCTGCCGTGGATCGTCGACGCGGGCGACGAGGACTTCGCGGAGATCGCAGAGATCGCGGCGAAGGCCGGCCCGGTCGTGCTGGTGGACCTGTGGGCCACCTGGTGCGGTCCCTGCCGCATGGTGAGCCCCGCCCTGGAGCGGGTCGCCCGGCAGCTCGCCGGAAGGATCAAGCTCGTCAAGGTCGACATCGACCGGGCGCCCGCGCTCGCGCAGCGCTTCCAGGTGATGGCGGTGCCCACCCTGGTCCTGGTCGGCCAGGGGAAGGAGATCACCCGGCGGGCGGGCGCGGCGCCCGACCACGAACTGCGCCGATGGGTGGAGGAGAACATCGCGGACCGCGGCTGACGCCGCCCGGCCGGCGGAAGGAGCACTGTCATGGTGACGCAACCGGACCCGCGCCCGGCCCCGGACCCGGTCCCGCCGACGGACCCGGCCGCGGTCTGATGGACACCCCGGCCACCCACGCGCGCCGGGTCGCGCGTGAGACACCCGACCGCTACGGCGCCTTCCCGCGGCTGACGCAGGCACAGCTCGGCGAACTGTCGGCGCACGGCGAACGCCGGCGGACCCAGGACGGCGAGCTGCTGTTCCGCGAGGGCGAGCCCCTCCACGAGTTCCTCGCCATCCTCGGCGGCACCGTGGAGATCCTCCACGACCGCGGAGGACCGGACGAGCGGACGGTCGCCGTGCACGGCCCCGGCCGGTTCCTCGGCGAACTCGGCCTGCTCGAAGGGCATGCGGCGCTCGAGACGGCCGTGGTCCGCGAGCCCGGCGAGATCCTCGCCGTGCCGGTCGCCCGCCAGCGCGAACTGGTGGCCCGCGACCCGGTCCTCGGCGACCTGGTGCTGCGGGCCCACCTCGGGCGCCGCTCCCTGCTCGTCGGGCCCGGCGGCGGCTTCCGCGTCCTCGGCTCCCGCTACTCGCCGCAGACGCTGCGGCTGCGCGAGTTCGCGGCGCGCAACCGGCTGCCCCACCGGTGGACCGACCTCGAGAGGGACGAGGAGGCGGAGGCGCTGCTGCGCCGGTTCGGCATCCGTCCCGAGCAGACGCCGATGGTCATCTGGGAGGGGCAGCAGGTGCTGCGCAACCCCGCCCCCGCCGAACTCGCCCGTCTCATCGGGCTGCCCGCACCCGGCCGGCGGCCCGCCGTCCTCGACCTCGTCGTGATCGGCGCGGGCCCGGCGGGCCTCGCCGCCTCGGTGCACGGCGCGTCCGACGGGCTCACGACGGTCACCGTCGACGCGGTGGCCACCGGCGGCCAGGCCTGCACCGCCTCCCGCATCGAGGACCAACTCGGCTTCCCCTCGGGCATCTCGGGGCGCGAACTCGTCGAGCGCGCCGCGCTCCAGGCACGCGGGTGCGGGGCGCGGCTGACGGTGCCCGCGGAGGCGACCGCGCTGGAGGCCGGCGACGACCACTGCGCGGTCGTCCTCGCCGACGGCTCGCGCAGCCGCGCGGGAACCGTCGTCCTGGCGCCGGGCGTGCGCTACCGCAGGCTCGACGTCCCCGGCATCGAGCGTTTCGAGGGCGGCAGCGTCTTCCACGCCGCAACGGCCCACGAGGCGGGCCGCTGCGGGGCGGACCCTGTCGCCGTCGTCGGCGGCGGCGACGGCGCGGGCCAGGCGGCGCTGTTCCTCGCCGGGTGCTCGCCCCGCGTGCACCTCGTCGTCCGCGGCCGCGACCTCGGCCGGGACATGTCGCGCTACCTGGTGGACCAGGTACGCCGCCACCCGCGGATCGAGGTGCTGCTCGACACCGAGGTCCGCGCGGTCTCCGGGACGGACGCGCTGGAGACGGTGACGGTGGAGCACACCGTGACCGGCGTGCCCCGCCGGATCCCCGCGCGGGCCTTGTTCGTCCTCATCGGCGTCCGCCCGCGCACGGCGTGGCTGCGCGGAGCGGTCGGCCTGGACGAGCACGGCTTCGTCCTCACCGGTCCCGCCGCCGAGGCGGCGGCCGACCCCGAGCTCTGGGCACCGCTCGGCCGCGGCCCGCTGCCGCTGGAGACGACCCTGCCCGGGGTGTTCGCCGCCGGGGACGTCCGCAGCGGCTCGGTCAAACGCGTGGCCGCGGCCGCCGGGGAGGGCGCCATGGCGATCCGCCTCGTGCACGAGCACCGCGCGCGGGAGGGCACCTTGGTCCGCTCCTCGGGACGCGACGACGGGCGCCCGGCACCGGCCCGGTCCACGTCCTGGCGCTGACGACCGGTCGCCGGTGACCGCGACCACCGGCCGCGCGCACACCACCCGCGCGTCCTGCCATAAGGTGCCGGTCATGAGCCATCCGACCCCGTGGGAACCCAAGAGCCCCTTGGAGCAGCGGGCCTCGCACGAGGACCGCGACCGGATATCCGACGTCCTGCGGGTCGCCGCCGGGGACGGCCGGCTGAGCCTGGAGGAACTGGAGGAGCGGCTGGAGGCCTGCTACACGGCCCGCACCTACGCCGACCTCGCCCCGCTCGTCGCCGACCTCCCCGGTCAGGGCCTGGTGCGGCAGCCGCCGCAGCAGCCGCAGGCGAAGGACGTCGTGCGGACCCGGCGGGTGGGTGGCAACCTCCGCTGCGAGGGGGCCTGGCTGGTGCCGAAGCGGCTGGAGGCCGAGGTGCGCGGCGGCAATGTGGTCCTCGACTTCACCTCCGCCACCGTCACCGAGCCGGTCACCGAGGTCGATGTGACCCTCCGCGGCGGCAATCTGCGGCTGATCGTCCCCGCGGGCCACGACGTGGACGCGGCCGGGGTCGAGATCCGCGGCGGCTCCGTCGTACGCCGCCGCAAGGGCGAGCAGCAGCAGGACGGCCCGGTCCTGCACCGGATCGTCGTCACCGGCCGCATCGTCGGCGGCAGCGTGGTGGTCGTCCCGCCCCGGCCGCCGCGCCGCCCGGGCTGGTTCCGCAGGATGCTGGGCCGCGGCTGACCGTTGCTCCGGCGGCCGACGGGCCGCGGCCGCGGTCCGGTGGCTCCGCGGCTAGCCGACGAGACGCCGGCGCCAGTCCAGGGGCGTCACGGTGATCGCACGCCCGGGGTCCCCGTCCCACTCCACGGACAGCCCCGCTTCCGTGAGCGCCGCCACGACCTCCCGGCCCACGGCCGCCGTCGTCCCCTCGGAGCCGTCGAAGCCGCCGTAGAGCAGCGTGAGCCCGCGCCCGGCCGCGGCGGAGCCGGTGCACTGGCTGTGGGAGTAGACGAAGCCGCGGGCGTCCGGTGCCCCGGCCGCGCCGATCTCGCTCTGCCCGCAGGAATGGCAGCAGGTGAAGTTCTCGCGGGCGGTGACGTCCGACGCGTCCAGTACCGCGAAGGCCCGGGTCAGCCGCTCGGGGTCGGTCTCGCCGTCCCAGCCGGCCTGTTCTGCCACCCGTTCCCGCCACATCCGGTCGACCAGTTGCCGGGCCTGCTCGGGCGAGACCGGACGGTCGTCGCCCGAGACGAGGTGGTCCTCCGCGGTCTCCGCCAGTTCGGCCCGCGTGGCGAAACCGCCGATCAGCAGCTCGCGGACGTGTGCCTCCAGGACCTCCCGGTCCTGCCGGCTCAGATCCGGCTCGGGTACGGGCTCGGGTGCCGGGCCGAGGTCCAGCGGCGCCCAGTCCGCGCCCTCCGCCCAGCCCGGCTCCCCGGACGCCCAGCCGGTGAGTGCGGCGATCACGGGCTCCGGAGCGTCCAGGGTCGCGTGGAAGTGCCGGTCGAAGGCCCCGTCCCGGTGCTCCAGTACGTATGCGCCTCCGGCCTCGTGCCAGACCTGGGCAAAGACTTCGGGAAGGTCGGGCACCCGCTGGAGGACCAGGAACCGGTCGCCCTTCTGCCCGATCCGCCGGACGAGTCCCGCCAACTCCGCCGCCGACGGCCGGACGTGCCGCCGACCGTCCTCCGTGTGCACCGTGATCGCCACCATGGCCACACCCTGGCACGCCCCGCTGACAGCGCCGGGATCGGCCGCCGTCGGGCTCCGGGCCGCGGCCCGTCCTGATCGTTCCGACGGCCGGGGAGCGGTCGGGCGTACATTCGACATATGCGACAGCCAACCGCCGGCGCGCGGCTGCCGGCCCGAGAAGCGGGGCTGCGGGTCCTCTGACGCCATGGGACCGCGATGAGCAGCACCTTCTGGCGCCGATTCCGGTGGCACCCGCCGCAGGGAACCGCCTCTCCGGGCGCGCCGAGTGCGTGGTCCTGGCGGATGATGATGGCGCAGGGCCCGGGACCGCTCGTCGTGGCACTGGTGATGATCGCCGGCATCCTCATCGCCGGTTTCGTCGTGCCGACCACGCAGCACCTCGCCTCGCTGATGGCCGTCGTCCCCGCGACGACGGCGGCGCTGGCGGGGCCGCGGCTGACCGCGGTGATCGCCGCCCTGTCGTGCGTCGCCGCCTTCGTGCTGGACGCCCACGACGACCTCCTGGGCACCTCGATCCCCGTCGTCCACCTGGCGGAGATCGGGCTGATCTCCGCGTTCGTCATCGCCTCGCGCAGCATCCGCGACCGCAGTGTGCGCGAGCTGACCGAGGTGCGGATCGTCTCCGACACCATTCAGCGGGTGCTGCTGCGGCCGCTGCCGCCGCACGTGGGGCATCTGCGGATCCGCGCCACGTACCACGCCTCGCATCCGCACGCGCAGATCGGCGGCGACCTGTACGCGGTCTCCAGATGCGCGGCCGGGGTGCGCATCCTCATCGGCGACGTCAGGGGCAAGGGCCTGCCCGCGGTGGAGGACGCGGAGGCGCTGCTGGGCGCGTTCCGCGCCGGCGCCCGCAGGACGCGGTCGCTGCCGGAGCTGATCGCCGAGCTGGAGTTCAGCGTGCGCGGCCACTTCGAGGAGGCGGGTCTGACGGACGCCGACGCCGTGGAGCGCTTCATCACGGCCCTGCTGCTGGAGGTGCCGGACCAGGGCGACACGGTCCGGGCGGTCAACTGCGGCCATCCACCGCCGTACCTGGCGCACGGGGCGGACACCCTGCTGCTGGCGCCCAGGTCGCCGTCCCCGCCGCTGGGCCTGGGCAGTCTGAGCGCCGGCGACTACGCGGTGGACACGTTCCCCTTCTCGCGCCGGGCGACGCTGCTGCTCTACACCGACGGCGCGATCGAGGCCCGCAACTCCGACGGCCAGTTCTACGACCTCGGGGCGCACGTCGCCGCCTGGCCGGGCTCCCAGCCGGAGGACCTGCTCCGGCACGTGCTGGACGGCCTGTCCCACCACGTCGGGGGCGGCGCCCCCATGGAGCTCGACGACGACATCGCGCTGATCGCCGTCCAGTACGGCGACGACCTGCCCGCCCCCGCCGCCGCGCCGGCCGCGGAGGCCCTGGTCCAGGGCCGTACGTCCGTCAGCGGTCCTGGCGCCCGGGCGGTTCCTCGGCGGGGAACAGGACCGGGCTGATCAGGTGCCGGGTCCGGTCCGGCGCCGGGCCCTGTGCCAGCCGCGGGAGGAGGACGGCGCGCAACTCGTCGATCATCGCCGCGCGTTCGTCCTCGCTGAGCCAGACGGCGTGCTGGCGGTAGCCCACGGCGTCGGCGGCCGGGTCGGCGCCGTCGCGGTCGAGGTAGGCGTTGAACTCGGCGAGGAGGGTGGCCATGGCCACCGCGAAGATCCGCCGGTGGTCGTCACGGCCGACGGACGCGGCCGTCCTGGCGTCGACCGTGGCGCGGGCGCGGTGCAGCCGGTAGCGGCGCTCGACGGCGCCGCGCACCCGCTGCTCGCCCTCGACCTCCAGCAGGCCGCCGTCGGCCAGGAGGCCGACGTGCCGGTAGACGGTCGCCTTGGAGACGTCCGGGAGAAGGCCGCACAACTGTGTCGTGGTGAGGGTCCGGCCGCCCGACAGGGCGTGCACGATGCGGAGCCGCACCGGGTGCAGGAGCAGGTCGACCGGTTCCATGGACGCACGATCTCATGTCCGATACCTTTCTCAAAGTTGAGAACGTTGGGGAGGGAGTCAGCCCGCATGACACAACGACCGCACGGGACAACGGCCGGCCCGGGAGCCGCGGACGGCACCGGGCCCGCCGCCGACCGGCAGCCGCCACGCGGAGAGTTCCACGACGTCGCGGGGCGCCGGCTCCTGCTGCACCGCTCCGGCACCGGCGGCCCGGCCGTGGTGCTGCTCGCCGGAGCGGGCATGATCGGCCTGGACTACCTGAACCTCCACGACCGCGTGGCCGCGTTCACCACCTGCGTCCTCTACGACCGCGGGGGCACGGGATGGAGCGCCCCGGCCGCACTGCCCCGCACGGCGTCCGACGTCACCGCCGAACTGCGCGACCTGCTGCGCACGGCGGGCGTCCCGGGCCCCTACCTGCTGGTGGGCCACTCCCTCGGGGCCGCGTACGCACGCCACTTCGCGCACCGCTTCCCCTCCGACACCGCCGGCCTGCTCCTGCTGGACCCGTTCCACGAGGACATGTACGCCCAGGCGCCGCCCGAAGTCCGGGAGAAGCTGGAGCTGATGAAGAAGGCGGATCTCCCGGAGGCGACGCAGGAACAGATCGACCGCTCCCGCGAGGTGCTCGGGCGCCACTTCGCCGCCTGGCCGCCGGACGTCCGGGAAGCCCTCGCCGAGTACCACCTCGTGTCGTGGCGCACCGGCTGGGAGGAGGACGGCAATCTGCACACCGTGGTCGCCGACGAGCTCCGGCAGGCGCGGGAGCTGCCCGACGTGCCGCTGACGGTCCTCTCGGCCATGGGCGTCGACCCCACCCAGGCGCAGTTGTGGTCCGAGGGGACGGTGCGGGAGATGAACGCCGCCAAGCTCGGACTGCACGCGCGGATCGCCGCGTCGGTGCCGCGCGGCACCCACCGCGTCCTCGACGCCGCCGGGCACGGATGGCTCCACGAGGAACGCCCCGACGCCGTGCTCGGGGCGATCGGGGAACTGCTGCGCGACGCGTCCCGCTGAACCCCGGCGTCCGGCCGCGCTCGGGGACGGCCCGTCCTTCCGGCGAGCACAACCGGAGGCCGTCCTCGCCGGAAGGACGGGCCGCCGCCGGCGGCACGTGCCAGGATGACCGGGTGAGTGCCTTCTCGTCCCTGCGGGCATCGGGGCAGACGCCGCGCAGCGCCGGCACGACAGCGCCGCTGCTGCGGTTCCTGCGGACCGAGACGGCGAGCGCGGCCTATCTGCTCGCCGCCACGATCATCGCCCTGGTCTGGGCGAACGCCGCGCCCGGGAGCTACGCCTCGGTCTGGCACACCCATCTGTCGCTGGCCCTGGGGTCCAACGAGGTCTCCCTGGACCTGCGCGAGTGGATCAACAGCGGCCTGATGACGCTGTTCTTCTTCATCGTGGGCCTGGAGGCCCGGCGCGAGTTCGACCTCGGCGAGTTCCGCGACCGTATGCGGATCACCCTGCCGACGGCGGCGGGGCTGGCCGGGATGCTCGTGCCGCTCGCCATCTACCTCGCCTTCACCCACGGCACGGGCGGCGCGGGCGGCTGGGGCACCGTGATCTCCACGGACACCGCGTTCGCGCTGGGGATGTACGCCCTCGTGGGGCGGCGGCTGCCGGTCGCGACACGGGCCTTCGTGCTGACGACCTCCGTCGTCGACGACTTCGTCGCGCTCGCCGTCATCGCGGTCGCCTACACCACCGGGGTGTCCTGGCCGGCGCTGTTCGCCGCGATCGGCCTCTTCGCCGCGGGCATCTGGATCGCCAATTACGTGGTGCGCGTCTGCGGCGAGTGGCGCGGCGCCGCGTACGCACTGACCGGCGTCGCCGTCTGGTTCGCCCTGCTGGAGTCGGGTGTGGACCCGGTCGTGACGGGCCTGGCGCTGGGCCTCATGGCGTGCGACTACCCGGCCCGCGGCGAGGACCTGCGCCGGGCGAGCCGGCTCTACCTGCAGTTCCGGGAGCAGCCGACGCCGAGCCTGGAACGCTCCGCGCGCCGCGGCCTGGCGAGGTCGGTGTCGCTGAACGCGCGGCTGCAGCAGTTGTTCCACCCCTGGACCAGCTATGTGATCGTGCCGGTGTTCGCCCTGGCCAACGCGGGCATCACCGTGAACGCCTCCCAGTTGTCGGCCGCGTTCACCTCCACCATCACCTTGGGCATCATCGCCGCCTATGTGATCGGCAAACCGCTCGGCATGGTGGGCGGCTCCGCGCTGACGACCTGGCTGAGCCGGGGGCGGCTGCGCCCGCCCGTCGGCTGGGGCTCGGTGACGGTCGGCGGGGCCGTCTCGGGCATCGGCTTCACCATTGCGCTGCTCATCGCCAACCGGGCCTTCGAGGGGCAGCAACTGGCCGAGGCCAAGATCGGCATCCTCTGCGCCGTCCTGCTGGCCTTCGTCCTCACCTGGCTCGTCACGCTCGTACTGGCCCGGCTGCCCCGGGCCCTGCGGCGCCGGGCGCTGCTCGGCAGGGCGCAGCAACTGGAGGACCTGGCCGAGCCCGTGGACCCCGACCGGGACCACATCCGCGGTCCCCACGACGCCATGGTCACCGTCGTCGAGTACGGCGACTTCGAATGCCCCTACTGCGGGGAGGCGGAGCCGGTCATCCGCGACCTGCTCGCGGACTTCGGCGACGTCCGGTACGTCTGGCGCCATCTGCCGCTCTCCGATGTGCACCCCAACGCCGTGATGGCCGCCCGCGCCGCGGAGGCCGCCGCGGTCCAGAAGCGCTTCTGGGAGATGCACGACCAGATCTTCGCCCACCCCCAGTCCCTGGACGGCCCGGGCCTGGACCGGCTCGCGACCGCCATCGAGCTCGACATGGAACGCTTCCGCCGCGACCTGGACGCCCGCCCCGTCGCGCTGCGGGTCGCGGAGGACGCCGAGTCCGCCGACCTCAGCAACGTCTCCGGGACGCCCACGTTCTTCATCAACGGCCGCCGCCACTACGGCGCGTACGACATCGAGACGCTGTCGGCCGCGGTACGCACCGCCCTGGAGCGCGCCAAGACCCTCCGGCACTACTGAGGCGGCCCCGGCGCGGCGGAAGCCGCCCTACGCGGCCACGCGCCCGGGATCGGGCACCGCGACCGTGCCCGCGCGCGAACGCGTCCTGCGCGCGAGGAGCTTGCCCGCCTCCCACAGCAGCAGGAGGACGACGGCAGCGAGGAGCGCCCAGCCGAACTGGCGCAGATCGATCCGGGTCGTGCCGAGCACGGAACGGAATCCGTCCACCTGGGTCACCAGCACGGCGAGGACGAACTCGCACAGCGCCGCCCGGTTCATCTGCTTGCTGTCGAAGGTGGACGTCGTCAGGACCGATTCCGTCTCGCTGCGGCATTCGAAGGCGGCCACGATCAGGCAGAGCGCGAAGGCGGTGAACGCCATCGCATTGCCGGTCCCGGCGCTGCCGAAACGGGCTTCGCCCACCTTGATGAGCGCGAGCAGGAGGACGGTCAGGGCCAGTCCACCGAGCCCGACCGTGACCAGGACCGGCCGGGTCAGCACGGACTCCCCGCGGGGACGCGGCATGCGCCTCATCAGTCCCGGGCTCTCCCTGTCGAAGCCCAGGGCGAAGCCGAACGGCGCGTTGACGACGAAGTGCACCCACAGGACCTGTGCCGGGCTGAACGGCTCGCCGGCGGCAATGTTGAGCACCGTGGCGCCCAGGAAGGTCAGGACGAAGGCCACCAGCAGCAGGAGGACGAAGCGGATGTACTTGGTGAGGTTGTCGTAGAGCTTCCTGCCCTCGGCCACGGCGTGGACGATCGTGGCGAAGTTGTCGTCGGACAGGATCATGCGGCCGGCATTCTTCGCCACGTCCGTGCCGCTGCCCATGGCGATGCCGATGTCGGCCGCCTTGATGGCGGGCGCGTCGTTGACGCCGTCGCCGGTCATCGCTACGACCTCGCCCTTCTTCTTGAGCGTGTCGGCGAGCAGCACCTTGTGCTCGGGAGCGACACGCCCCACCACTCCGATCCCGTCGATGCGGGCGAGTTGCTCGCTCTCGGGAAGCGCCGCGAAGTCCGCGCCGAGGATCGCCTCGCCCGGGATGCCGAGTTGCCGGGCGATGGCCGCGCCGGTGGTCACGTCGTCACCGGTCACCATGCGGACGCGGATGTGCGCCTTCTGCGCCTCGGCGACCGCGGTCCGCGACTCCTCACGAGGCGGGTCCACCATGGCCACGAGGCTGGTCATGCGCAGGCCGGTGACGAGGGCGAGCAGGTCGCCGTCCGGGTCGAAGTCCGCGGGGTCCAGATCGCGTGTGGCCGCGGCCATCACCCGGCGTCCCTCACTGCCCATGCGCTCGATCTGCTCCTGGGCGCGCCTTTGCAGTTCCGCGTCCCAGGGGATGCCCTCTCCCGCCGAGAGCGCGGTGGCGGCGCGGGACGTGACCGCGGGCGCGGCGCCCTTCACGAAGCAGCGGACGACCGGGCGGCCGGACGCGTCGGCCGCCGTGTGGAAGGTGGCCATCAGCTTGTAGTCGGGGTCGAAGGGCAGTGTGGCGATCCGGGGCAGCCGGGCACGGGTCCCGTCGATGTCCAGACCCGCCTTGTGCCCGAGGACGAGCAGCGCGCCCTCCGTGGGGTCGCCCACGACCTCGCCGTCCACCAGCCCGGCGTCACTGGCGACCAGGTAGGGCAGGATCGCGTCCTCGATGCCCGCGGAGGAGCCCGCGGCGTGGTGGATCCGGCCCTCCAGTGCGTAGCCGGTGCCCGAGACGGTGTACCGGTCGGTGGGGGTGACCACCTCCACGGCGGTCATCTGGTTCAGCGTCAGGGTGCCGGTCTTGTCGGAGTTGATCGCCGAGGTGAAGCCCAGCGTCTCCACCGACGGCAGCTCCTTGACGATCGCGCTGCGCCGGGCCAGGTTGAGGCTGCCGACGGAGAGGATCACCTGGGTCACCGTCGGCAGTGCCTCGGGAATGGCGGCGATGGCCAGCGAGACCGCGCTGACGAACAGCGTGTCCCAGGCCTGGCCGCGGGTCCGGCCGAGCGCGAACATCACGATCATCGTCAGGCCGGCCGCGGCGGCGATCCACAGCGTGAGGTTGTTCAGCTCCCGGGTGAGCGGCGACTGCTCCTTGGCGGTGGCCGACAGCATCCCGGAGATCTTGCCCAGTTCGGTGTCCGCGCCCGTCCCGGTGACGAGCAGCACCCCGCTGCCGTGCGTGACGGTCGTGTTCATGAACGCCGAGTTCGGCAGGTCGCCGGGCCCCGGGCGCCTCGTGCCGCGCGGCAGTGTGCCGGCGTCCTTGACCGCGGGGACGCTCTCGCCGGTGAGCGCCGACTCGTCGATCTGCAGCGCGTGCGCCTCGACAAGGCGCCCGTCGGCGGGGACCTGGTCGCCGGCGGCGACGAGCACCACGTCGCCGGGCACGAGCTCTTCGGCCGGCACCTCCGACTCCGCGCCCCCGCGCCGGACCCGTGCCGTCACCTTCATCATGGACTTCAGCGCGTTCATCGCGCTCTCGGCCTTGCCCTCCTGGCGCAGTCCGACGACCGCGTTCAGCAGGGTGAGGAGTACGAGCAGGATGCCGGTGCTCCACTGCTGGATCAGGAACGAGACCACCGCCGCGACCACCAGGATGATCTGCATGTAGCTGCGGTACTGGTCGAGGAACCGGCGCCAGGCCGGCGGGGGCTTCTCCTCGGGCAGTGCGTTCGGGCCGTGCGCGAGGAGCAGTTCGGCGGCCCGTGCCGCTGACAGGCCGGCCGCCGGGTCCACCCCGAGGAGCGCTGCGACGTCCTCGGGAGCACGCGCGTACCAGTCGTCCGGGGCATCGGGACCTGGTGGCGCGGGAAGGGGCTCCTCCGTCATCTCCTGCCTCCGATCAGCCGGTCACGAGCCGTGCCCGTCGCGCGGGTGGCCCGCCGCGTACGGGTCTGCGGGGGCGCCCTCGGGGGCTTCGGCTTCGAGTTCCCGTCTGGCGGTGAGGAGTTCCTCGCGGGCCTCGGCGCCGACCGTGGGGTACCGGGGGTCGATCTCCACCAGCATGTGCGCCAGCACGGCGGCCGCGCAGATCCGCGCGAACCACTTGCGGTCCGCCGGGACGACGTACCAGGGCGCCCACGTGGTGCTCGTGGCCGACAGCATCTCGGAGAACGCCTCCTGGTAGGCATCCCAGTGGCGCCGTTCGCGGACGTCCGCCGCGGAGAACTTCCAGTTCTTCTCCGGCAGGTCGATCCGCTTGAGGAATCGGGCGCGCTGCTCCTCCTTGGAGAGGTTCAGGAAGACCTTGACCACCTTGAAGCCGTTGTCGGTGAGGTACCGCTCCCAGTCGTTGATCTCCCGGTAGCGGCGCTTCCACAGCGCCTTGCCGTGCGGGGCGCCAGGGAGCCGCTGGCGGTCGAGGACCTCCTGGTGCACGCGTACGACGAGGACCTCTTCATAGTGCGAGCGGTTGAAGATCGCGATGTCCCCGCGGGCCGGCAGCCTGCGGGCGTAGCGCCACAGGTAGTCGTGGTCCAGCTCTTCGGCGGAGGGCACCTTGAAGCTGCTGACCTTCACCCCCTGCGGGTTGACGCCGCTCATGACGTGGCGGATCGTCCCGTCCTTGCCCCCGGCGTCCAGGGCCTGGAGGCACAGCAGCACGCCGTAGGTGTCCTGGGCGGCCAGCCGCGCCTGGTACTCGGCGAGCAGTGCCACGCCCGCCTTGAGCAGTTCCACGCCCTCCGGCTTGGTCAGGTGGGCCTTGTAGCGGGGGTCGAAGTCCTCGGCGAGGTCCACCTTCGACCCGGGCGCCACACGCAGCGGCTCGATGAACTCCGCGATGCGCCGGGCCCTGGTGTCCTTCATCGCCGGCCCCTTCCCTTCCCATTCCCTCGCCACCGCGTCGCGGCCACGCGCCGCGGGGTGTGTACGGCAACGCTCCGCCGGTGCCGTGGCATCGGCAAACGCACCGCCGCCGTTCGCCTGAGCCGCACGGCCCGGGTCACAGGGCGGGTGCCGGCCGTACGGCGGCCGTCCCGGGGGCGGTACGGGTCTCCGCCCAGGAGCGCAGGGCGACGCCGCTGGCGTGGTCCTGGTGCCGCAGCCCCGTCAGGTCCAGCTCGACGGGCCGGTGCGCGGGCAGGGCCTCCAGGACGTCGAGCATCTTCGGCAGGCGCAGGAAGGTCGCGTTCCCGCTCAGCCGCACCGTGATGGCGCCCTGGCCGTGGTCGGTGACGGCCACGTGCACCCGCGAGATCTCCCAGGCCGTCTTGGCGACCGCGAGCCCCAGCCCGATGAGCACGCCCTCGAACATGTTGACCGTCACGATGGCCGTGGCGGTCACCGCCAGGACGACGGCCTCGCCCCGGTGCGCGGACCACAGCGCCCGCAAGGGGGCGACCGGCAGCAGCTTGACGCCGGCGTGCACCAGGACACCTGCCAGGGCGGCGAGCGGGATGTACTCCAGGACGGCCGGCAGGAGCGCGGCGAACAGCAGCAGCCACACCCCGTGCAGGACGCGGGACGCCTTCGTGCGGGCCCCGGCGTGCACATTGGCGGAGCTGCGCACGATGACGGCGGTCATGGGGAGCGCCCCCAGCAGCCCGCACACGGTGTTGCCCGCGCCCTGGGCCACGAGTTCCTTGTTGTAGCGGGTGCGCGGGCCGTCGTGCAGCCGGTCCACCGCCGCCGCGCTGAACAGGCTCTCCGCGGAGGCGATCAGCGTGAACGCCACGACGGTGCCGAGCACGGCGGGCGAGGCGAGCACGCCGAGGGCGTCCGCGCCGGGCAGCCGCAGCGCGTCGGCCAGGCCCCGCACCTGGACGGTCTTCAGCGGCAGGTGCAGCAGCGCCGCGGCCGCCGTGGCGCAGGCGACCGCCACGAGCGCCCCGGGCACCACCCTGGCCCTGGCCGGCAGCCGCTGCCACAGCACGATGACCGCGATCGTCCCCACCCCGACGGCCAGGGCCGACAGGGCCCGCGGTTCGGTCGCCGCGTGCGCGATAAGGCCGGGCAGACCGGCCAGTTTGCCGGGCCCGGAGGCGGGTGCCCCATGGTCGGCCATCGCGTACAGCTGCCCGAGGATGATCACCAGGCCGATGCCGCCGAGCATGCCCTCCACCACCGACACCGAGATGGCCCGGAACCAGCGGCCGAGACCGGCCGCGCCCAGGGCGAGTTGCAGCACACCGGTGGCGAGGACGACCACGCCGAGCGCGGCCGCGCCGTGCTCCCGTACGGCCTCGTGGACGATCACCGTGAGGCCCGCGGCCGGCCCGCTGACCTGGAGGCTGCTGCCGGGCAGCAGGCCGGTCACCAGGCCGCCGACGATGCCGGTGACCAGCCCCAGCTCCGCGGGGACGCCGGAGGCGACGGCGACGCCCACGCAGAGCGGCAGGGCGACGAGGAAGACGACGAGCGACGCGGTGACATCGGTGCGCAGGACGCGCGTGACGGACGGGACGGCAGGAGGCATGGCGTACACCTTCATTGCGGAACGCGGACAGGGGGTGCCGAGCCCAGGAAGGCCGGGCGGACCGGGGACGGGACGCGTCCCCGCGCGGGGGCGGACGGCCCCGGCCCTGTCAGCAGCGCGGAACGGGAGGCGCCGAGGGGGCGTTCGGCGGTTGGGCGGCGGCAGCGGCGCAGCGGGCGCCGTCGTCCGGCACGGCGGCCGGGGCACCGTCGTCGTGCGTCACGGCGGCCGCGAGGTCGCGCACGGCGTGCCCGTACCGCAGGTGCGGCGCGGCGATGTGGCAGGAGTCCGGGCCTCCCCCGTGGTGCCCGTTGTCGGCCGGGGCGGCCAGCGGCTGGAGGGGAGCGCACGCGGGCGCGGCGCAGCGGCCGGTCCCGATGTCGGCGGCATGGGCCCCGGCGGGCGTGAAAGCGGTGTGCAGGAGGGCGAACAGGGCGAACAGGAGCGCCGCGCACCGCATGCCGCGCCGCGTGGGGCGGCGGGTACCGGCGACAGGCCGCATGGGGACCCCCTCGTGTTCCTGCTACGAGGGAACCTCCCGGCAGCGCCGAACCGGGGGCACCCAGGGCGCGGGTCCGCACGTTTCACCCGCAATAGTGAACGCCGCGGTCACCGCCCGGCGTCCCCCAGGGGCTGCTCCGCCCAGATCGTCTTGCCGGTGTCCGTGTAGCGGCTCCCCCAGCGGCTGGAGAGCTGCGCGATCAGGAACAGGCCGCGCCCTCCTTCGTCGGAAAGGCGCGCCCGGCGCAGCCGCGGCTGGGTCTGGCTGGCGTCGGAGACCTCGCACACCAGGTTCTCGTCGCGGATCAGGCGCAGGCCCACGGGGGCGCCGCCGTAGCGGATGGCGTTGGTGACGAGTTCGCTCGTGATCAACTCGGTGGGGAACGCGAGGTGCGTCAGGTTCCAGCGCTCCAGTTGCGCCTCCACCGCGGTGCGGGCCTCGGCGACCACCGCGGGGTCGGCGGGGAACCGCCAGGTGGCCACGGCGTCGGGGGGCAGCGGCCGCATGCGGGCCACCAGCAGGGTCACGTCGTCGTCGGGCGGCCCGGGGAGCAGGTCGCGCAGGAGGGTGCGGCCGGTGCGGGTGGGCGTGGTGCCCTCCGACGCGTCGGCGGCGAGTACCGCGCGCATGCGGGCCAGGCGCTCCGCCGGGGTGCCGTCGGGCTGCGACAGCAGCGGCAGGTTGTAGAAGGCGAGCATGCTGCCGGGCGGGATGTCGAAGCCCACCGGCTCGAAGGGCAGGCTGTCCACGCCCAGCGGCGGCCCGGGTTTGACGTCGACGACCTCGGCGGGGACGCCGGGGGCGGCGAAGACCGGCGGCGGGTGCCCTGCGCTGGCCATCTCGCAGCGCCCCGCCAACGGGTCGTACACGCAGTAGAGGCAGGTCGCCCCGGTCGCGGTGGGCAGGGCGTCCCCGGGTGCGTCCCCGGGCGGCGGTTCCACGTCGCCGAGCCGGACCACCAGGTCGTCCAGATGGGCGAGGAGTTCGCCGGGGGGCAGGTCGAGGTCGCCGAGCGTCTGCACGGCGGTGCGCAGCCGCCCCATGGTGGCGGCCGCGTTGAGTCCGTGGCCGGTCACACCGCCGATGACGAACGCCAGCCGCGACGAGGACAGCGGGATGACGTCGAACCAGGCGCCGCCGACCCCTTCGGTGCTGCCGGCCGGGACGTAGCTGCCGGCGGTCCGCGCCGCCCGGGTCTCGGTGACGGCGGGCGGCAGCAGGCTGCGCTGCAGCGCCTCGACGGTGCGGTGCTCGCGGGTGTAGCGGCGGGCGTTGTCCAGCCCGAGGGCGGCCCGTGACGCGATCTCCTCGGCAAGGGCGGCGTCGTCCTCGCCGAAGGGGGCGACGGCCGCGGTGCGCCACAGCATCAAGGTGCCGAGCACCAGGCCGCGGGCGCTGAGCGGCACCAGGAGGAACGACTCGGCGGCGTCCGGCAGCAGCACCTGGGCCTCGTCGGAGTCGAGGACCGGACCGGCCCGCCACTGGTCCAGGCGCGGCCGGAGCCCGCCCGTGCCCCGGCGCACCTGCTCCTCCGCCAGGCCGGGCATCTCGAAGGTGGCGCCCGACGGGTGGATCTCCGGGGGCCATTCCCCGTCGGAGGAGGCGACGGCGACCCGCTGGAAGGCCGTATCCGGCCCCGCCTCACCGGGTTCCTGCCCCAGCAGCACGCCCTCGGTGAGGTCCACGGCCGCCATACAGGCGAACCCCCGCTGCACCAGGACGTCCGCGAGCTCCCGGGCGACGGTGGGAACGGCCAGGCTGCGGCCGATGCCCTCGGCGGCGGCCTGGAGCAGCGAGATGCGCTCACGTGCCGCGTGCTCCTGGGTGACGTCGGTGAAGACCACCGCGACACCGATGGCACGCCCGGTGGCGGAATGCAGCCGGAACGCGGAGAAGGACTGGGCCCGCTCCCGCCCGGGCTCGCTCCGCAGCCGGGCACTGTGCACCCAGTCGACCATCGGCTCGCCCGTCTCCGCCACCCGCTGGAGTTGTGCGAGGACCGCCTCGGCGTCCGCCGGGATCAGTGTCTCCTCGACGCAGCGGCCGTACGCCGACGCCGGGTCCGTGTCGCCCTCCGCCCCCACCTCCGCCGTGCCGAGGTGGTGCGAGGAGAGATTGAGGCGGGTCGTGGTCAGGTCCATGCTGTGGATCGCCAGCCCCACCCGCTGCTGCCGGAACAGGGCCCTGACCAGCGCTTCGTCCTCCTGGCGGCGAAGGGCGAGCTGCAGGGGCGTCATGTGCACGACGAGTCCCTCGCCGCCGGGCGCCATCATGGGCAGCGCCTCCAGGCACATCATGACCGTCGTGCCGTCCCTGCGGCGCAGCTCCAGGTCGCCGTGCATCCCCTTCAGGGGCCACATGCCGGCGTCGGCGAGCAGGTCGGCGACCGGGCGGCCGCACAGGTCCCCGGGTGTCAGGCCGAGGAGTTCGCGCACCGCCTCGCTGCACATGACGATGCTGCCGTGCGCGTCGACCACGAGCACGGCGCCGCCGCCGTCGGGCAGCGCTCGGAGATTGCGGAGATCGGTGTGGTGGGTGCTCACCCATGCGCCCGCTTTCCTGGACTTCCCTCCCATTCAAACCCCCGGGTGCCACCGGGCGCACGCCACCGGGGCGGGTGATGGTGGCTCAGGGGGCGGGACGGCCGGTGACGCCGACGGGCCCGGCGGCGGTGACGGCACCCCTGAGCGTGACGCTGCCGGGGGCGAGCCGGTCGACGCCGGGGGCGCGCGGGTCGGCGGCCCGGGAGAGCGACACGGCGAGGTCGTCGGTGCCCACGGGGGCGGGCGCGTCGCCGAAGCTCCAGGCGGCGGGGCCGCCGAAGACGGCCTCCTCCACGGCGCGCAGCCACGCGGCGAGACGGCGCCGTGTCGGGGCGGCCGCACGGCCGTGGACGGCCGGCGAGAGCAGCGGACGGGACCATGCCTGCAAGGTGTCCACGGGGCCGCGGGCCATCACCTCGGGGCCGCCGGCGCGGCCGATCATGAGCAGCGGGGTGCCGTGCTCGATCCGCCACACCTGGGCCCGCATGCCGGTCCTGGGAAGCGCGGCGCGCGCCGCGCGGCCGGTCGGGGCGGGCGTCGCACCGTCGAGTGCGGCAAGCCATTGCCCGAGGTCGCCGCCCGTGCCGACCCGTCGGCGCTCCAGGGCGGCGGGCGAGGCGAGCAGGGCGGTGTCCTCGGCGAGGGCCCGCGGGCGGGAGGTGACCAGCAGCCGGTCGTCGGACGGGCGGACGCCGCCCGTCCCCGGCCCGGTGTCGAGGCTCTCCAGGGCGACGAGGACCGTCCCGGCGCGGTGGTGGAGGGTGACGGCGAGCGGTTCCGCGAGGGGCGTCGCGGACCACGACCGGCGCGGCACGGGGACGGGGAGCAGCGGGGACAGCCGGTGCAGCCAGTCGGCGAGGGCCGCGGGGGAGGTCACCGGCGCGTGCAGGCGCACGCTTCCGGCGCGTTCCCCGGAGGGTGTGACCCGCAGTGCGCCGGCGCCCGTGCGGCCCTCGACCAGGTACTCGACGGCCGGCTCGTCCTGCCGCGCGCCGCGGCGGGTGGTGGCCCGCAGGGCTTCCACGCCCCGCCCGGCGAGGAACCGCGCCAGGTCGCCGGTGTCCGCGGCCTGGTGGATCACGTCACCGTAGTCGGGGAAGACCGGCCCGCTCCGCACGGTGTAGCCCGCCACCGCTTCGCCGAGGAGCAGCCGCTGCACGCCCCCGAGCCACGTCGCCAGATCTCCCGAACCCGCCCTCCACAGCAGTGGATCCCCCATTGCGACTCCCGTCTCCGCCGTTTCCGGGGCACATTAACCGCGCGATTCGTACGGAACGTCAACCTCCGGCACCAGGTGTCCCGCGCCAGGGGGCGCGTGGTCGCACGGCAGGGTGCTCCAAGGGCGCAGCCGTATGCAGAGAGCGCACGGAGTCCTACTGTGCGCACATGCCAGCAACCCCGCTAGAGCGCGCCGAGTACTTCGTGTGGCTGACCGCACGCGTGCTCGAGCAGCGCAGGTTCGCGTACCACTTCAGGAACGGGGCGGCGGACGCGGTGGAGGCCGCGCTGACCGCGTACCGCAACGACGACGAGGGTTTTGGGCACGCGCTGGAGCCGGACCTGCGCGGTCCGGTCAGCCAGCCGCTGCACGTCGCCCGCGCCCTTCGCGTGCTCGACGAGATCGGCAGGTGCGGCAGCCAGCGCGCCGAGCGGATCTGCCGCTACCTGACCGCCGTCTCCACCGCGGAGGGCGCGCTGCCGGCCGTGCACCCCTCCGTGCGCGGCTATCCCGCCGCCCCCTGGCTTCCGGTGGTGGACGACCCGCCGGGCGACCTGCTCACCACGGCGCCGGTGGTCGGGACGCTGCACCGCAACGGGGTGTGGCACGCCTGGTTGTTCCGGGCGACGGACTTCTGCTGGGAGGCGGTCGACGCGCTGGACAAGACCCATCCGTACGAGGTCGTGGCAGCCCTGGCGTTCCTGGACAACGCGCCGGACCGGATGCGGGCCCGGGAGGCTGCCGCAAGGATCGGTCGCCTGGTGCGCGAGCAGCGCCTCGTCGTGCTCGACCCGCGGCGCGCGGGGGACGTGCCCGTACCGTCCGGCTACGCGCCCGGCGAGCACCACTTCGCGTACGACTACGCGACCGGCCCCGACTCCCTCGCCCGCCAGTGGTTCTCGGACGCCGAGACGGACGCGGCCCTGGACTTCCTCGCGGCTCAGCAGCAGGAGGACGGCGGCTGGCCGGTCCGGTGGCACGCGTGGGCACCCGGGACGGCGCTGGAGTCACGGCCGGTGGTCACCGTCGACGCGCTGCGCACGCTGCGGGCCTACGGCCGGTCCCTGGACGGCTGAAGGGTCCGCGGCCCCTTCAGCCGGCCGCGGCGGCGTCGCGCAGCAGGAGCGCGGCCAGCGCCAGGGCCGTGCCGTGGGGCGTGGCGAGGTCCAGGCCCGTGAGTTCGGTGATGCGGGCCAGCCGGTTGTCGACGGTGTTGGGGTGCAGTCCCAGCTGCCGGGCCGTGCTGCGGCGCTCCTGCCGGCTGCCCAGGTACGTGCGCAGGGTCTCCACCAGGTCCGGTCGCCCGGTGATCGGGTCGAGCAGCGCGGCGATCCGCTCGCCGCTGCCGTCGCGGTGCGCGAGGTGGTACTCGAGCAGCACGTCGTCGAGACGGTGCAGTCCCGCGGCGAGTCCGCCGGCCCGTGCCACCCGCAGGATCTCGGAGGCCGTACGGGCCGCTCCGGCGATGGCGCCAGGATCGGCGGCGGGGACCGCTGCCACCCGTATCTCCGGGGAGCAGGCGTGCCTCAGCCGCGCCAGAAGGTCCTCGTCGGTGCCGTGCGGCACGGCGTGGCCGGGCACGACCGCGTGGCCGCCGCCGGTGTCCAGCACGGCGGGCACGTCCGTGCCGTACGTGCGGTCGAGCGCGGCCTGCACACGGCGCAGTTCCCGCCGCACCGCCAAGGGGGCGCGCACCGGGCCGTCGCCGGGCGGCAGCCGCAATGCCAGCACCAGGGCGCCGTCCGCCAGCCCGAGCCGGGCCGCGGGGAAGCGGTCGGCGGGGAGCGAGCCGTCGAGCAGCGCCCGCACCAGGGAGCGGTCGCGTTCGCGCTCCTCCGCGGCGAGGGCGGCCCGTTCGTCGACGTACGTCTCCGACACCGCCCCGACCAGGTACTCCTGGGCGGCCAGGAGGAAGCCCGCCAGCTCGATCAGCGCGTCCTCCTCGCCGGGGCGCGCGGCGGCGCGCAGCGACCGCCACAGGGCGTGCGTGCCGTGCAGATGGCCGCGGAGCAGGAGGTGGAGCGGCAGCCCGTCGTCGGCGTGCTGGGCGGCGCGTTCCCGCAGCAGGCGTGTGTCGCCGCGGTCGCCCCGCACGGCGCGCCGGATCAGCCAGCGCAGCCCGTGCCGTGCGGCCGCCGCGATGCGGGGGTCCTTCGCCTCGGGTGCGAGCTCCGCGGGCGCGGGAGGGCCGGTCGGTCCGGCCTCGGTGATCCGGCGGGCGAGATCGCCCGCCTTGGACTCGCAGCGCGCGGCGAGAGCGCGGGCCGCGTCGGAGAGGACCGGCAGGGCGTCGGCCGCCATCGTCCCCACCCCCACTTCCGCAACGGTTCGACGGGTCACACTAACCCGTCATCCGGTGACGGCCCGCAGCGATCCCGTCACGACGACCGCCACCGCCACGACCACGAGGAACGGCGCGCGCAGCAGCAACGCCACGGCGGCCGCGGCCAGTCCGGCCCCCCGCGCGTCCAGCACCAGGGTGCGGCCCTGACCGAAGGTCTGCAGTGCCGTCAGCGCCGCCAGCAACGCGATGGGGAGCAGCGCGGCCAGCCGCCGCACCAGGGGCCGTTCGAGGAATCCGGCCGGGACGGACAGGCCGAGCAGTTTCATCGCGTAGCAGCCGAGGGCGGTGGCCGCGACGGCGAGCCAGGTACTCAACGGTCGTTCTCCTTGCGGCGGGTGGCGGCCAGGACGAGGGGCGCGGCGAGCGCCGCGACCAGGACGGGAACCCCGGCCGGCAGCAACGGCAGGCAGGCCAGGGCGAGAAGGACGGCGACGGCGGCCGTGGCACGCTCGCGGCGGCCCCGCAGCATGGGCGCGAGCAGCGCCAGGAAGACGGCGGGACCGGCCGCGTCCAGACCCCAGTCGGCGGGGTCGCCGAGCGCGGCGGCGCCCATGGCGCCCCCGAAGGTGGTCAGGTTCCACAACGCGTACAAGGCGGCGCCGGTGACGGTGAATCCGAGGCGGGCGCTCGCCCGGTCGGGCTGCGCGAGCGCCACTGCCGAGGTCTCGTCGATCACCCACTGCGCCGCGAACGGGCGCAGTGCGCGCGGGAGCCCGAGCAGTCCGGACAGCCGCAGCCCGTAGAAGGCGTTGCGCACACCGAGGAAAAGCGCACCCGCGGCCGCCGCGTAGGCACCGCTGCCGGCGCCCAGGGCGCCGACGAGCGCGAACTGCGAGGCGCCCGTGAAGACCAGCAGGCTGAGCGCGCACGTCTGGAGCAGGCTCAGCCCGGCTCCCGCCGAGGTCACGCCGAAGGCGAATCCGGACAGCCCCACCGCGACGCCCACCCCCAGGGCGTCGCGGACGACGGCGGCACGCGGGCGTGCGGGGCGCGCCCGTTCGGGCGCGGTGTTCTGGATGTTCTCGGTGTTCTGGGTGTTCTGGGTGTTCTCGGCGTCCATGGGTGCTGCGGTCACCCGTCCGACGTTAGGCGGCGCCCTGGGGGCCGTCTTGTACGTTATTGCGCTCGCGCCGGTAGGCGCCGGGCGGGACGCCGACGATGCGGGTGAAGTGCCGGTTGAGGTGCGGCTGGTCGGTGAAGCCGACGGCCACCGCGGCCTCCGCCGGGGCCGTGCCGGCGTCCAGGAGACGGCGGGCCCGGCGCACCCGTGCGTCGGTCAGCCAGGTGTGCGGCGGCATCCCGTACAGCTCGCGGAAGGCACGCAGCAGGGAGAAGGGGCTCGTGTCCAGGGCCGCCGCGAGCTCGGCCAGGGGCGGCGGATCGGCCAGCCGTGCCTCCAGGAGCTCGCGGGCACGCTGGGCGTTGCGTGCCCCGGCCGTCAGCGGCTCCCGCGCCGCCATGGTGCCGCCGTGGTCCCGCAGGAGGCGGGCGATCACCCGGCGCATCATGGTGTCGGCCGCGAGGGCGTTGTGGGCCTCGGCCGCCCGCAGCACCTCCGTGACCAGGCGCACCGACTGCGGGTCGTCGGCCACCGACGTCGCGAAGCGGGCGGAGCCCCGGATCGCCGTCGTCTCGGCGGCCACGGCGGCCACCACGTCCGCCCCGGGATAGATCACGCTGTACGCCCATCCCTCCGGCACGCCCGCGTGGCCGGTGTGCACCTCCCCCGGATTGATCAGAG
This sequence comes from Streptomyces sp. NPDC088732, assembly GCF_044751205.1. Classification (NCBI taxonomy): domain Bacteria; kingdom Bacillati; phylum Actinomycetota; class Actinomycetes; order Kitasatosporales; family Streptomycetaceae; genus Streptomyces; species Streptomyces sp. NPDC088732. The sequence goes on along the minus strand of NZ_JBIVLI010000029.1, from coordinate 25,268 downwards.
CCAGCGCGCCGGGGCCGGCCCGCTCGACCCTGCCGTGGTGGTGGAAGGCCTCCACGCCTCCGGTGATGCCCGCGATCACGAACGACTCGTGCGTGTGCCGCACGAACGTCTTGCGCACATAGCGCGCCCGCAGCAGGTCGACGTCCGGCAGTCCCGGATGCCGCCAGTGCCGTGCCCGCTCCTCCCCTGCCATGCCCCCATTCTGCGCCGCCCGGATCCCTGCGGGACGGCCGCCGCCACCGCCGCACCCGCCCGTCCCACCGAGCACATGCGTCACCTGCGTACCGGAACCGTCCGCCGCAAGGCCGGCCCGCGCGGCCCGGGTCCGCACGGACGAGGGCGCGTTGTCAGTGGTGCGAGGCAGGATGGATGGCATGTCGCGACGGAACAGCGGGGGCGCACCGGAGGAGGCGGACACGGCCGGGGCGCTCGACGGATTCTCACCGGCCACGCGGGCGTGGTTCACGGGCGCCTTCCACGCGCCCACGGCCGCCCAGGCGGGGGCCTGGCAGGCGATCGCCGGCGGGTCCGACGTCCTTGTGGTGGCCCCCACGGGCTCGGGCAAGACCCTCGCGGCGTTCCTGGCCGCGCTCGACCAGCTGGCGTCGGCACCGCCGCCCGCCGACGCCAAGCGCCGCTGCCGCGTGCTGTACGTCTCGCCGCTGAAGGCCCTCGCGGTCGACGTCGAGCGCAATCTGCGCAGCCCGCTGACGGGCCTGCGGCACGAGGCGGTGCGTCTGGGGCTGCCGGAGCCCGAGGTGCGGGTCGGCATCCGCTCCGGCGACACCCCGGCCGCCGAGCGCCGGGCGCTGGCGACGCGGCCGCCGGACATCCTGATCACGACGCCCGAGTCGCTGTTCCTGATGGTGACCTCCTCGACGCGGGACGCGCTGCGCGGCGTGGAGACCGTGATCCTCGACGAGGTGCACGCCGTGGCGGGCACCAAGCGCGGCGCGCACCTGGCCCTGTCCCTGGAGCGGCTGGACGAGCTGCTGGAGCGGCCCGCCCGCCGTATCGGCCTGTCCGCGACCGTGCGCCCGGTGGACGAGGTGGCGCGCTTCCTGTCCCCGCAGCGCAAGGTGACGGTCGTGCAGCCGCCCTCGCAGAAGGAATTCGACCTGTCCGTGGTCGTCCCGGTCGAGGACCTGGGCGAGCTGGGCGGGTCCCCCGCGTCGGAGACCGACGACCCGCGGCCGTCGATCTGGCCGCACGTCGAGGAGCGGATCGCCGACCTGGTGCAGAGCCACCGCTCCACCATCGTCTTCGCCAACTCCCGGCGCCTGGCGGAACGCCTGTGCAACCGCCTCAACGAGATCGCGTACGAGCGCGCCACGGGTGAGCCGCTGCCCGAGGGGGCGCCGCCCGCGGAGATCATGGCGCAGTCGGGTGCCGCGCACGGGGCGCCGCCGGTGCTGGCGCGGGCGCACCACGGCTCGGTCTCCAAGGAGCAGCGCGCCCTGGTCGAGGAGGACCTCAAGGCGGGCCGGCTGCCGGCCGTGGTGGCGACGTCCAGCCTGGAGCTGGGCATCGACATGGGCGCGGTCGACCTGGTGGTACAGGTGGAGTCGCCGCCCTCGGTGGCCTCCGGGCTCCAGCGCGTGGGCCGCGCCGGGCACCAGGTGGGCGCGGTCTCCACGGGTGTGGTGTTCCCCAAGTACCGCGGTGACCTGGTGCAGTCGGCCGTCGTCACCGAGCGCATGCGGGAGGGCGCGATCGAGGCCCTGCGCATCCCGGCCAACCCGCTGGACGTCCTGGCGCAGCAGCTGGTCGCGATGACGGCGCTGGACACCTGGGACGTGGACGAACTCCTGGCGGTGGTCCGCCGGGCCGCGCCCTTCGCGGCGCTGCCGCACTCGGCGTACACCGCCGTGCTGGACATGCTGGCGGGCCGCTACCCCTCGGACGCCTTCGCCGAGCTGCGGCCGCGGCTGGTGTGGGACCGGGTGGCGAACACGGTGACCGGCCGCCCCGGTGCGCAGCGGCTGGCGGTGACCTCCGGCGGCACGATCCCGGACCGCGGCCTGTTCGGGGTGTTCCTGGCGGGCGCCGACCCGAAGAAGGGCGGCGGCCGGGTCGGCGAGCTCGACGAGGAGATGGTCTACGAGTCCCGTGTCGGGGACGTCTTCACGCTGGGCACGACCTCCTGGCGCATCGAGGACATCACCCGCGACCGGGTGCTGGTCTCCCCCGCTCCCGGTGTGCCCGGGCGGCTGCCGTTCTGGAAGGGCGACCAGCTGGGCCGCCCGCTGGAACTGGGCCGGGCGGTGGGCGCGTTCCTGCGCGAGGTCGGCCGGCTCGACCCCGCCGAGGGACGCGAGCGGCTGTCGGCCGCGGGCCTGGACCCGTGGGCCGTCGACAATGTGCTGGCCTACCTGGACGAGCAGCGCCGCGCCTGCGGCCATGTGCCGGACGACCGCACGATCGTGGTCGAGCGCTTCCGCGACGAGCTCGGCGACTGGCGGGTCGTGATCCACTCCCCGTTCGGTGCCCAGGTGCACGCCCCCTGGGCGCTGGCCCTGGGCGCCCGCCTGGGCGAGCGGTACGGCTTCGACGCACAGGTGATGCACGCCGACGACGGCATCGTGCTGCGCCTGCCCGACGCGGACCTGATGGGCCTGGACCTGCTGGACGTGGACCCGGCCCGCCAGGGTGCCGAGTTCGACACCGAGCAGTCCCCGGTGGGCGCCGCCGACGTGGCGTTCGACAAGGGCGAGGTCGAGCAGCTCGTCACCGACCAGGTGGGCGGTTCCGCGCTGTTCGCCTCCCGCTTCCGCGAGTGCGCCGCCCGCGCCCTCCTCCTGCCGCGCCGCGACCCCGGCAGGCGCACCCCCTTGTGGCAGCAGCGGCAGCGCGCCGCGCAACTGCTCCAGGTCGCCTCGGAGTTCGGCTCGTTCCCGATCGTCCTGGAGGCGGTCCGCGAGTGCCTGCAGGACGTCTTCGACGTCCCCGGACTGGTCGAGCTGATGGGCGACATCGAGTCGCGCAAGGTCAGGCTGGTCGAGGTCACCACCCCGGAGCCGTCGCCCTTCGCCAAGTCGCTGCTCTTCGGCTACGTCGCGCAGTTCCTGTACGAGGGCGACTCCCCGCTCGCCGAGCGGCGCGCCGCGGCGCTGTCCCTCGACTCGCACCTGCTGGCGGAGCTGCTGGGCCAGGCGGAGCTGCGCGAACTGCTCGACGCCGACGTGATGGCCGAGCTGGAGCGGGAGTTGCAGTGGCTGACCGAGGAGCGCCGGATCAAGGACGCCGAGGGCGTCGCCGACCTCCTGCGCGTGCTCGGGCCGCTCGACGACGCCGGACTGGCGGCCCGCGGCGCCGCCCCGGGCTGGGCGGGCGACCTGGAGACCGCGCGCCGCGCGATCCGGGTGCGCATCGCGGGCGCGGACCGCTGGGCGGCCGTGGAGGACGCGGGGCGCCTGCGGGACGCGCTGGGCACCGCGCTCCCGGTCGGCGTGCCGGAAGCCTTCACCGAGCCCGTCAAGGACCCGCTGGCGGACCTGCTGGCCCGGCACGCCCGTACCCACGGCCCCTTCACCTCCGCTGAGGCGGCGTACCGCTTCGGCCTGGGCACCGCTGTCGCGGACGGCACACTGCACCGGCTCGCGGCGTCCGGGCGCGTGGTCCAGGGCGAGTTCCGCCCCGGGGGCGCCGGGCACGAGTGGTGCGACGCGGGCGTGCTGCGCCGGCTGCGCCGCCGTTCCCTCGCCGCGCTGCGCCACGAACTGGAGCCGGTGCCGCCGGCCACCTTGGCGTCCTTCCTGCCGCAGTGGCAGCACGTGGGCACCCACGGCCTGCGCGGCACGGACGGGCTCGTCCGGGCGGTGGAACAGCTCCAAGGCGCGGCGGTGCCCGCCTCGGCCCTGGAGAAGCTGGTGCTGCCGGCCCGTGTCACCGGCTACACCCCGGCGATGCTGGACGAACTGACTTCGGCAGGCGAGGTGCTGTGGTCGGGGGCCGGCGCCCTGCCCGGCAAGGACGGCTGGGTGTCGCTGTACCTCGCCGAGACCGCGCCCCTGCTGCTGCCCGAGCCCCAGCCGCTGGAGCTCTCCCCGCTCCACCGTGCCGTCCTGGAGGCGCTGTCGGCCGGCTACGGGCTGTTCTTCCGGCAGATCGCCGACCAGGTGAGGGCCGCCGGGCACGAGCCGGGCGACCCCGAACTGGCCGAGGTGGTCTGGGACCTGGCCTGGTCGGGCCGGCTCACCAACGACACCCTCGCGCCGTTGCGCGCACTGCTCGGTTCCGGCCGCACCGCGGGCTCCACCGCCCACCGGGCACCCCGCGCGGTACCGCGCGGCCGCTACGGGGGCCTGACCGCGCGGACGGGCGGTGTGCCACGGGCCACGGCGTCCCGCGGCGGCCCGCCGACCACGGCCGGCCGCTGGTCCCTCGTACCGGACCTGGAGACCGACCCCACGCACCGGGCGCACGCCCTCACCCACACCCTGCTGGACCGGCACGGCGTCGTCACCCGCGGCGCGGTGGCCGCCGAGGGCGTCGAGGGCGGCTTCTCGGCCGCCTACCGGGTGCTGGCCGCCTTCGAGGAGACCGGGCAGGCCCGCCGCGGCTACGTCGTGGAGGGCCTGGGCGCAGCCCAGTTCGCCATGGACGGCGCCGTGGACCGGCTGCGTGCCCTCAGCAACGCCCGAGACCGCGAGGGGAGCCGCCAGGAGAAGGCGCGTACGGTCGTGCTCGCCGCCGCCGACCCCGCCAACGCCTATGGTGCCGCCCTGCCGTGGCCCGAGCAGCCCGCCGGGGTGACCCACCGGCCGGGCCGCAAGGCGGGCGCGCTGGTCGTGCTGGCCGACGGCGAACTCGTGCTCTATGTGGAGCGCGGCGGGAAGACCCTGCTGGCCTGGGCCGAGGACGAGGAACGCCTCCAGGCCGCCGCCGACGCCCTGGCGCTGGCGGTACGGGACGGGGCGCTGGGTCGCCTGACGGTGGAGCGCACCAATGGCGAGCCGGCCCTCACCTCCACGCTCGGCAGCGCCCTGGAGGCGGCCGGATTCCACGCCACACCCCGCGGCCTGCGGCTGCGGGCCTGACCGGGGGGACACCGTGCCCGAGGGAGACACGATCTGGTTCGCGGCGCACCGCCTGCACCGCGCGCTGGCAGGAAGGGTGCTGCTGCGGGCCGACTTGAGGGTGCCGCGCCTGGCGACCGCCGATCTGACCGGACGGCGGGTCGAGGAGGTGGTCGCGCGCGGCAAGCACCTGCTCACCCGGATCGAGGGCGGCCTGACCCTCCACTCCCACCTGCGCATGGACGGCTCCTGGCAGGTGTACGGACCGGACGAGCGCTGGCGGGGCGGCCCCGAACACCAGATCCGCGCGGTGCTGGCCAACGCCGAACAGGTCGCCGTGGGCTACCGGTTGCCGGTGCTGGAGTTGCTGCGGACGGCCGAGGAGGACAAGGCGGTCGGCCATCTCGGCCCCGATCTGCTCGGCCCGGACTGGGATCCCGTCGAGGCCGCGTACCGGCTGGGGACGCAGCCCGACCGCCCCGTGGGCGAAGCGCTGCTGGACCAGCGCAACCTGGCGGGTCTCGGCAATGTCTACAAGTGCGAGTTGTGCTTCCTGCGCGGTGTCACCCCGTGGATGCCGGTCGGTGAAGTCCCGGCGCCCGAGCGGGTCGTGGACCTGGCACAGCGGCTGCTGGAGGCCAACAGGACCCGGCACGGCCACATCACGACCGGGGACACCCGCCGCGGCCGCACCCACTGGGTCTACGGCCGGGCCCATCAGCCCTGCCGGCGCTGCGGCACCGCCATCCGCGTCGCCGACCAAGGCCCGCGCGGCCAGGCACGGGTGACCTACTGGTGCCCCCGCTGCCAGCGCGGCCCGGCCCCGCAGACGGCGGAGCCGTCCCGCTCCGACCCCCGTCATTACTGACGGGTCATCAGGCAGCAGGTCTTCCGCACATCGGCCCGGCGATCAAGTCCCGGGGTCCGTCATCCCCTTGGCCCGCGCCCGGGATGGGCGGACCGTGGCGTGCGCCGCGTCCCCGGACCGCCTGGGCGGCCCGGGGACGTGACGCACACCTGCACCTCCTGGCTCTGCCGGTTCCCGTCCCGTGCGGCCTCAGCCGTCACGACGGGCCAGATTCATCCGCCCGACGGCGGAGTCGTCGTGCCCTGGAAGGGAGCGGCTACGCGGCCCCGGTACTCTCCCCCATGGCCATCTGCCCATGGGGGTGCCGTCCTCACGAACGGGTACCACCGCGCCGTCCGGTCCCCGCGACCACCTCGCCGAATGCATCGGGATGATGCTCAGACCCCAGCCGCCGGCTGCGACGAGGCCTTCGAAGGGACCTGCTTGGGCGGGCTGGACGGTGAGCCGGACCATGGCCCACCACCACAAGGCGCCCGCGACGAAAGCGATGACCCAGCGGACGGGCCGCCGGGCCCACAGCTCCTGAAACAGCCGAGTGACGCACATGGCCGCCTCCTTCGGAGCCCCGAGGTTGCGGCGGGAATCACCCGGGACGGATCCCGGGCTTTCCCCGTACAGAAGTGCGATCCCCGTCCGTCAAGATCCCTAGACCTCTGCCGTCCCAGCCGGCACGACGTTCACTCCACTGGCGTACACGACCGGCTACTGCCTGCGACGACCCCGGGGCTCAGGTCCACAGCGGGCGACCGTCGCCGGGCGCGGGGCTCAGGCGTTCTCGGCCTGGAACATCCAATGGTGCTTCTCGAGCTCGGCGGCCAGGCCGATCAGGATGTCCTGGCTGACCGGGTCGGCGTCCCCGGTCGCCTCGATGCCGTCCCGGACCCGCCGGACGACCGCCGCCAGCGCCTCGACCATGACGTCCACGACCTCGCCGTCCCGGATCCAGCCGTCGTGCACCTCGTGGACGAGGCTGGACTTGGCCACCGTCCCGGCCCGGCCGTCCGGCGGCACGCCGATCGCGGCGGACCGCTCCGCCACGGTGTCCGCGTGGATCCGGGCGGTGGTCACGACGTCGTCGAGCTGGAGGTGGACGGAGCGGAACCGGGGGCCGTGGACGTTCCAGTGCACCTGCTTGGCGACCAGCGACAGATCGATCAGATCCGCCAGGGTGTGCTGCAGCGCGTTGCCCACGGTCGCGCGGGCCTCCTCGGACAGGGTGCTCTTCACAACGACGCTCGTCATGCGTCCTCCAAGGTCGGTCGGGTCGGACACAGAAGATCGCCTCGCCGGCGACATCCGTACGCCTTCCCCGGGCACGCGCGGGCACGCACCCCCACCCGCAGACCGGCCGCAACGCCCCCACGCCCAAAAGCAGTCCCACCGTGCGTGCCAAGCAAGAACGAGGCCCCGGCCGGCGGTCCACCGGCCGGGGCCTCGTCCCGGAACTGCTTGTGTCGCTCCTCAGGCCGCGACGACGTCCACGGCCTCGGTGGGCGCCTTCGGCGCCTTGATGGTGACCCGCTCGTCCGGACGACCGGACGGTACGGACGGAACCGCGCCCAGCAGCGGCCGCACAGGCGCGGCTGCCGATCCGACAGCGGCAGCCGACTCGGAAAGCTCGGCAAGCGCCAGATCGTCGCTGACCTCCCGCATCACCTCGGACATCGGGACGTCCAAGGCGTCACAGATCGCGGAGAGCAGTTCGGAGGAAGCCTCCTTCTGCCCCCTCTCGACCTCCGACAGGTAGCCCAGGGAGACCCGGGCGGATGAGGAGACCTCACGCAGGGTGCGGCCCTGGCGTTGGCGCTGCCGACGCAGCACGTCACCGAGCAGGCGACGGAGCAGAATCATCGGTGGCTCCCTCCTCGGACCGCGAATTCGCAACCTTCTTGCCCCACCGTACCGCCTCCGGCGTCGGCCGTGCGGGGAGCGATGACGTGTTCACTCAGGGCTGCAAACATCCCTTCCCCCCACTCTCTTCCCTACCCTTGGCCGCCGCGGATTCGCCAGGTGTTCCCCCGCCCGTCACCAGACTCTGGTGCAACAAGGTGAGTACGGCCTCCACGGAGGAGATACGGATGGCGGTGCGGTCCCCGTTCAGCTGCAGTTTCTCGCTGACCGTCCCCCCGGGCCCGGCGACCGCGACGAACACCGTGCCGACCGGTTGGCCGTCCTGCGGATCGGGGCCGGCGACCCCGGTCGTCGCGACCCCCCAGTCGGCGCGCAGCACGCGCCGCACGCCCTCCGCCATGCCTCGGGCGACCCCCGCGTCGACGGCGCCGCGTTCGGCCAGCAGCGTCCCGTCCACGCCCAGCACGTCCCGCTTGAGCTCCGTGGCGTACGCGGTGACCGAGCCGCGGAAGCTCCGGGAGGCGCCCGGCACCGCGGTCAGTTCGGCGGCGACCAGCCCGCCGGTGAGCGATTCGGCGACCGCCAGGGTCGCGGAGCGGCTCGCCAGCAGCTCCAGGACCTCGGCGGCGGCGTTCACGCGTCCTGCCCCGGCTCCCCCGCGGACCCGGACGGCCCCGGTTCCCGGACGGCGACGGCCGCCGCCACGGCCGCCCTGGCGACGGCCGCGCGCTGCGCCGCGAGCCCGGCCCGGCGCATCACCACGGCCTGCCGCACGTAGTCGAGTCCGGTGACCACGGTGAGGAACACCGCGGCGCCCATGATCACCGCCCGGATCGTCGCCAGCGGGCCGGTCAGCACCAGGATGTACATGCCGACCGCGACGCCCTGGGTGAGCGTCTTGAGCTTGCCCCCGCGGCTGGCCGGGATGACGCCCCAGCGGATGACCCAGAAGCGCATGAGCGTGATGCCGAGCTCGCGGAAGAGGATCACCACGGTGACCCACCACGGCAGGTCGCCCAGCGCGGACAGCCCGACCAGCGCGGCACCCATGATCGCCTTGTCGGCGATCGGGTCGGCGATCTTGCCGAAGTCGGTGACCAGGCCGTAACGGCGGGCCAGCTCCCCGTCGAAGAGATCGGTGATCATCGCGATGGCGAACGCGGCCCACGCGAAGGAGCGCCAGGCCGGGTCGTGACCGTCGCCGTGCAGGAGCAGCACGACGAAGCCCGGCACCAGCACCAGCCGCACCATCGTCAGGATGTTGGCGATGTTCCACACGCTGGGCTTGGCCGCGGCCGCCGCCCCGGGCGCCCCTGCCGCCGGGGCGGAAGCGGCGGGACGGTGGTTCCCCGCGGCGGACGCCGGTACTCCCGTCATCTGTCCGCCTCCTCCGTGCCCAGCGGCTCGGCGACGAGGTCGACGCCTTCGGTGTCCACCACCTTCGCCGCGACGAACGAACCGGCCACCAGGCCCTCCGACGAGGTCAGGATGATCTGGCCGTCGGTCTCGGGTGCCTGGTGCGCGGCGCGGCCCACAGCGCCGTCCTCCTCGTCGACGGACTCGACCAGGACGTCCACGGTCGAGCCCAGGCGTTCCTCGGCGCGCTGCGCGGTCAGCTCCTCGGCGAGCCGGGAGACCCGCGCCAGCCGCTCGGCGACGACGTCCTCGGGCAGCTTGCCCTCGTAGCCCGCCGCCTCGGTGCCCTCCTCGTCGGAGTAGCCGAACACCCCGATCGCGTCGAGCCGCGCGCCGCTCAGGAAGCGCTCCAGCTCCTCCAGGTCCGCCTCGGTCTCGCCCGGGAAGCCGACGATGAAGTTCGAGCGGACACCGGCTTCCGGCGCCTTGGAGCGGATGGTGTCCAGCAGTTCCAGGAAGCGGTCGGTGTCGCCGAAGCGGCGCATGGCCCGCAGCACCTTGGGCGCCGAGTGCTGGAAGGACAGGTCGAAGTAGGGCGCGACCTTCGGCGTGGAGGTGAGCACGTCGATCAGGCCGGGCCGCATCTCGGCGGGCTGCAGGTAGCTGACCCGAACCCGCTCGATGCCCTCGACGTCCGCCAGCTCCGGCAGCAGCGTCTCCAGCAGCCGGATGTCGCCGAGGTCCTTGCCGTACGAGGTGTTGTTCTCGCTGACCAGCATGATCTCCTTGACGCCCTGACCGGCGAGCCACCGCGTCTCGCCCAGCACGTCCGAGGGGCGGCGCGAGACGAAGGAACCCCGGAAGGACGGGATCGCGCAGAACGAGCAGCGGCGGTCGCAGCCCGAGGCCAGCTTGACCGAGGCGACCGGGCTGCTGTCCAGACGGCGGCGCAGCGGCGCGCGCGGCCCGGAGGCGGGCGCCAGGCCGTCGGGGAGGTCCGCGGGCGCGGAGGCGGCCGCCTGGGCGTCCTCGGCGGCCTGGGAGTGCCCCGGCAGCGCGACGCCGGTCGCCGACTGCCGCTCGGCCGGGCTGATCGGGAGCAGCTTGCGGCGGTCCCGGGGGGTGTGCGAGGCGTGCACCCCGCCGGAGAGGATGGTCTGCAGGCGGTCGGAGATGTTGCTGTAGTCGTCGAAGCCGAGCACGCCGTCGGCCTCGGGCAGCGCCTCGGCGAGTTCCTTGCCGTACCGCTCGGCCATGCAGCCGACGGCCACGACGGCCTGTGTACGGCCGTGGGACTTGAGGTCGTTCGCCTCCAGCAGGGCGTCGACGGAGTCCTTCTTGGCGGCCTCGACGAAGCCGCAGGTGTTCACTACGGCGACGTCGGCTTCGGCGGCGTCCTCGACGAGCTGCCAGCCGTCCGCCGCCAGCCGGCCGGCGAGTTCCTCGGAATCCACCTCGTTGCGGGCGCAGCCGAGCGTGACAAGGGCGACGGTACGGGGTTCGGACATAGGCTCAGCCTACTTTGTCCCTGACGGGGCTCTGACGCGCTGCGGCGCCCGGCCCGGGGCCAGGTGCCCCGGGCCGGGCGCCGCGGTGTGCTCGCGCGCCCGTGGTGGCGGACGTCACCCGGCTTCCGGGTCGCCGGGGGTGAAGGTCAGCCGCTGGACCTGACCGGGGTCGCCCGCGGGGCCCAGGTCCTTGCCGTTGACGAAGAGGTCGACGGCGCCGGCGTTGCCGATGATGAGGTTGACCTTCTTCTTGTCGGTGAAGGTCTTGGCGTCGCCCTGCTCCAGGCTGCCCTGGTACAGCTGCTTGCCGTTGCTGTCGACGGCCTGGATCCAGCTCTTGCCGTTGTCGGCGGTGAGCTTGACCGTGACCTTGTCACCGGGGGCGGCGGCGATGGCGCTGTCGGTCGCCTCCGGTGAGGGGCTGGTCCTGCGGGTCGCGGAGGGCTTGGCGGCGGGGCTCTGCGGGGACGGCTTGCCGGCGACGGGCTGCTTGCCGCTGTCGTCGCCGCCGTTGAACAGAGTGAAGCCGACGAAACCCACGACCGCGACGATGGCCGCCACCATGGCGGCGGTCCAGTTGGGGCGGCGCGGCTCGGGCCGCATCCGCTCCGCCTCGTACAGCGGTGCTACGGGGGTGGGGGACGGTGTGCTGCCGTGCTCGGTGGAGAACTGCGCCACCAGGGCCTCGGGGTCGAGGCCCACGGCGCGCGCCAGCGCGCGGATGTGGCCGCGGGCGTAGACGTCACCGCCGCAGCGGGAGAAGTCGTCCTGTTCGATCGCATGGACAATGGGCGGCCGCACTCGGGTGGTGGAACTGACCTCGTCGACGGTGAGCCCGGCGTCGAGACGGGCTCGGGCGAGGGCACGACCGACCGAGGGACGGTCGTCGGGGGGCGGGTTGCCGATGGACACGGGTGCGCCTTTCGAGCGTGTAGCCACCTGCTGGAGACTCAGTCTAGGGGGGGTTGCAAAAGGTCGGGCAAGCGGGCGGACGTTGTTTGTCCGCCATCAGGATTGCCGTCGTGACCGGCACCGATGACGGACGGCCATACGGCTTCCCCTTGCACTAACTTGACGTACGGGCAGGAGAAACGGTTGCTCCCCGCCCACTTACGAGTGAGCTACGGATGGGCTACGAACGGGCTACGCGCCGGTCTCGCCGCGCAGGACCGCGAGCACCCCGTCCATCTCGTCCGGTTTGACCAGCACGTCGCGGGCCTTCGACCCCTCACTCGGACCGACGATCCCGCGGGATTCCATCAGGTCCATGAGCCTGCCCGCTTTCGCGAAGCCGACACGCAGTTTGCGCTGGAGCATCGAGGTCGAGCCGAACTGGGTGGAGACCACGAGCTCCGCCGCCTGGCAGAGCAGGTCGAGGTCGTCGCCGATCTCCTCGTCGATCTCCTTCTTGGGGCCGGTGCCGACCACGACGTCGTCCCGGTAAGCAGGCGTCAGCTGCGCCTTGCAGTGCTCCACGACGGCGTGGATCTCCTGCTCGGTGACGAAGGCGCCCTGCATGCGGATCGGCTTGTTCGCGCCCATCGGCAGGAACAGCCCGTCACCCTTTCCGATGAGTTTCTCGGCACCGGCCTGGTCCAGGATGACCCGGCTGTCGGCGAGCGAGGAGGTCGCGAACGCCAGCCGCGAGGGCACGTTGGCCTTGATGAGACCGGTCACCACGTCCACGGACGGCCGCTGGGTGGCCAGCACCAGGTGGATGCCGGCCGCGCGGGCGAGCTGCGTGATGCGGACGATCGCGTCCTCCACGTCCCGCGGCGCGACCATCATCAGGTCGGCCAGCTCGTCCACGATCACCAGCAGATAGGGGTACGGGGCCAGCTCGCGCTCGCTGCCCGCCGGCGGCTTCGCCTTGCCGCTGCGCACCGCCGCGTTGAAGTCGTCGATGTGCCGGAAGCCGTAGGCGGCAAGGTCGTCGTAGCGCAGGTCCATCTCGCGCACGACCCACTGGAGCGCCTCGGCGGCCCGCTTGGGGTTGGTGATGATCGGCGTGATGAGGTGCGGGACGCCCTCGTACGCGGTCAGTTCCACGCGCTTGGGGTCGACCAGCACCATGCGCACCTCGTCCGGCGTGGACCGGGCGAGCACCGAGGTGATGAGGCAGTTGATGCAGGAGGACTTGCCGGAGCCGGTGGCCCCCGCGACGAGGATGTGCGGCATCTTCGCGAGGTTGGCCATCACATAGCCACCCTCCACGTCCTTGCCGAGGGCGACCGTCATCGGGTGCTCCTCGCCGGCGGCGTCCGCCGACCGGAGCACGTCGCCGAGGTTGACCATCTCCCGGTCGCTGTTGGGGATCTCGATGCCGACCGCGGACTTGCCGGGGATCGGGCTGATGATCCGCACGTCGGGGCTGGCGACGGCGTACGCGATGTTCTTGGCGAGCGCGGTGATCCGCTCGACCTTGACGGCCTGTCCGAGTTCCACCTCGTAGCGGGTGACCGTCGGCCCCCGGGTGAAGCCGGTGACCGCCGCGTCGACCTTGAACTGCGAGAAGACGCTCTTGAGCGACTCCACCACCGCGTCGTTGGCGGCGCTGCGGGTACGTCCGGGGCCGCCGCGCTCCAGCACGTCCAGGGAGGGCAGGGAGTACGTGATGTCGCCCGACAGCTGCAACTGCTCGGCGCGCGGCGGCAGGGGCTGCCCGGCGTCGGGCGCCGCCTTCTTGGTGAGGTCCGGCACGGAGCGCCCGGAGCGGTCGCCGGTGGCCTCCGCGGTGTCGGCGGACCCGTCGTCCCGGGCCGGCGGCACCGACTGGTGCACGAGGTCCGCGACGACGGAGGAGCCGGGCACGCCGTACGTCAGCGCGCCGTCGAGGTCCGCGGCGACGCCGTAGGCGAGGTCGACGGTGCCGAGGCCGCCGGGCGTCAGGTCGGGCAGCGGGGGCTGCTCTTGGCGGCGCCGGCCGCGGCGCCGGGGCGCGGCCTCCGGGCCGCCCGGTCCGGCGGCGGGCTCGTCCTCGAACAGGTCGCCGAACGGGACGGCGTCCTCGTCGGGCTCATCCTCCGGCCGCACCTCGACCAGGCCGAGCCGTACGCCGGCCTCCCGCAGGCGGCGCGGGATGGCGTTGACGGGGGTCGCGGTGGTGACCAGCAGGCCGAAGAAGGTCAGCAGCGTCAGCAGGGCGACCGCCAGCGGGGCCCCCACCGTGTAGCGCAGCGGCGCGGAGGCCGCCCACCCGATGAGCCCTCCGGCGTCCCGGATCGCGTCGGCGCCCTGGCCCCGGCCCGGCGAACCGCAGCCGATGTGCACCAGGCCGAGCACGCCCACGGCGAGCGTGGACAGGCCGATGACGATCCGCCCGTTGGCGTCCGACTGCTGGGGGTGGCGCATCAGGCGCCAGACGACGGCACCGAGGAGGACCGGCACCAGCAGGTCCAGCCGGCCGAACAGCCCGGTGATCAGTATCTCGACCAGGTCGCCCACCGGACCCTGCAGATCGGACCAGGTCCCGGTGGCGACGACGAGCGCGAGGCCGAACAGCAGCAGCGCGAGCCCGTCCTTGCGGTGGGCCGGGTCGAGACCGCGCGCGCCCCGGCCCACGCCCCGGAAGAGCGCGCCGACGCCGTGCGCGAGGCCCAGCCACAGCGCCCGGGTGAGCCGGTAGACGGCCCCGGTCGGTGAGGGTGCGGGCTTGGGCGCGGGTTTGGCGGGGGGTGCCGCCTTCTTGGCGGGGGCCTTCTTGGCCGGTGCCTTCTTCGCCGCCGGCTGCTTGGCGGCGGCCTTCTTCGCCGCGGGCCTGGCCGCAGGTTTGGCGGCAGCCTTCTTCGCGGTGCCGGACGTACGTGGGGCCATGGTGCGAGGTTACCGTTCCGTCCCGTGCGCGACACCCGTGGCCGCACATACGCCCGTTCGTGTCGCGCCCCGTACGCGTCAAGGGTGACGGGCCGTCAAAGGACCGGCAGGAGTCACTCTTGCGAGGGAATTTTCTTGTCGCCCGAGCCGGTGCCCGGCTCCAGCGCGTCCAGCGCCCGGCGCAGTCCGGTCAGCTTGCGCTCCAGATGGGCCGCGGTCGCCACCGCCGCCGCGTCCGCCGACTCGTCCAACTGCTTGGACAGCGCCTCCGCCTGCTCCTCCACCGCCGCCAGCCGCGCGGACAGCTCGGCGAGCAGGCCGACCGGCTCCTTGGCGCCGCCCGCACCCTGCCGGGAGCCCTGCTCCAGTTGCAGCCTCAGCAGGGCGGCCTGCTCGCGCAACTGGCAGTTCTTCATGTAGAGCTCGACGAAGACCGAGACCTTGGCGCGCAGCACCCACGGGTCGAAGGGCTTGGAGATGTAGTCGACCGCGCCGGCCGCGTAGCCGCGGAAGGTGTGGTGCGGACCGTGGTTGATCGCCGTGAGGAAGATGATCGGGATGTCCCGCGTGCGCTCCCGGCGCTTGATGTGCGCCGCGGTCTCGAACCCGTCCATGCCCGGCATCTGGACATCGAGCAGGATCACCGCGAAGTCGTCGGTGAGCAGCGCCTTGAGCGCTTCCTCCCCGGACGATGCCCGCACCAGTGTCTGATCGAGCGCGGAGAGGATGGCCTCCAGCGCCAGCAGATTCTCCGGCCGGTCATCGACCAGGAGGATCTTGGCCTTCTGCACCATGGCCCGCCCTCCTCGTCCCGGCACTGCACCGGGTGCCGCCCCCATGGACGACTCCTGAGCGCCGTCCGTCCTTGTGCCGGTCATGGTAGCCGCACCCCGCTGTCCGCCACACCCTGTCACCGCCATGTCACTGTGCACGTAGCAGAAACGCAAGCGGGGACCAGAAGGTTCCCCGTTTCCCGCACCCTCACACCTCCGTGAGCACTCCGTGTCATGACCGCGGCCGGCCGCACCGCCGCGGTGACCACCGCACGGGCGGTCACCGCGTCCGTCGTCCGACGCTCCGTCACCGCGCGTGCATCCACTGCTCCATCACCGCGAGCAGGTGGTCGGTGTCCACCGGTTTGGCGACATAGTCGGACGCACCGGACTCGATGCTCTTCTCCCGGTCGCCCTTCATCGCCTTCGCCGTGAGGGCGATGATCGGCAGCCCCGCGAACTGCGGCATCCTGCGGATCGCCGCCGTCGTCGCGTACCCGTCCATCTCCGGCATCATGATGTCCATCAGCACGACCGCGACATCGTCGTGCTGCTCCAGCACCTCGATGCCCTCCCGGCCGTTCTCCGCGTACAGCACCGTGAGCCCGTGCTGCTCCAGCACGCTGGTCAATGCGAAGACATTGCGGATGTCGTCGTCGACGATGAGCACCTTCTCGCCACTGAATCCCCCCGCGAAGCCGGTGTACGCGTCGGAGTGCGCCCCGTCCACCCACGACTCGGCGGCCGGCGGCGGCTGCCGGTCCGGCTGCCCCTGGGCGATGGGCCGCTCGGTGAGGGCCGAGCGGCGGCGCAGCCGCGCAAGGCTGCTTCCCGCGCCGCCGCGCCGCCCGCCGGTGTGCGCGGGACCGGTGCCGCGCAGCGGTTCGGCGTAGGCGTCCGGCTCGGCGAAGGGCTCGCCGGGCGGGAGTTGCGCGTAGCCGTGCGGCGGCAGTTCACCGCTGTTGAGCGGCAGGTAGAGGGTGAACGTCGAGCCGCGGCCGGGCTGGCTGTCGGCGTGGATCTCGCCGCCGAGCAGCCGCGCGATCTCCCGGCTGATGGACAGGCCGAGGCCCGTGCCGCCGTACTTGCGGCTGGTGGTGCCGTCGGCCTGCTTGAACGCCTCGAAGATGACCCGCATCTTGCTGGCCGCGATGCCGATGCCGGTGTCGGTGACCGAGAAGGCGATCAGCGGCTCGTCCGGGGCCCGCAGCGAACCGGACTCCAGCAGCTGTTCCCGGATCGCCTGCGGCGCCTCCTGGCCGGCCGGGCGGATCACCAGCTCCACCGACCCGCTGTCGGTGAACTTCACCGCGTTGGACAGCAGGTTGCGCAGCACCTGGAGCAGCCGCTGCTCGTCGGTGTGGAGCGTCGCGGGCAGTTCCGGGGAGACCCGAACCGAGAAGTCCAGGCCCTTCTCGGCCGTCAGCGGCCGGAAGGTGGCCTCGACGTAGTCCACGAGCTGCACGAGGGCGATCCGGGTCGGGCTGACGTCCATCTTGCCCGCCTCGACCTTCGACAGGTCGAGGATGTCGTTGATCAGCTGGAGCAGGTCGGAGCCCGCGCCGTGGATCGTCTCGGCGAACTCGACCTGCTTCGGCGACAGGTTGCCCTCGGCGTTGTCCGCGAGCAGCTTGGCCAGGATGAGCAGCGAGTTGAGCGGGGTGCGCAGCTCGTGCGACATGTTGGCCAGGAACTCGGACTTGTACCGCATGGAGACCGCGAGCTGCTCCGCGCGCTCCTCCAGCACCTGGCGGGCGTCCTCGATCTCGGTGTTCTTCACCTCGATGTCGCGGTTCTGACGCGCCAGCAACTCGGCCTTCTCCTCCAGCTCGGTGTTGGAGATCTGGAGCTGCTTCTGCCGGTTCTCCAGCTCCGCGGAGCGCTCCCGCAGCTGCTCGGTCAGCTCCTGGGACTGCTTGAGCAGGTACTCGGTCTTGGTGTTCACGCTGATGGTGTTGACGCTCACCGCGATCATGTCGGTGATCTGGCCGAGGAAGTCCTTCTGGATCTGCGTGAACGGCTGGAACGAGGCCAGCTCGATCACCCCGAGCACCCGGTCCTCGAACAGCACCGGCAGCACGATGACGTGCGCCGGGGGCGCTTCTCCGAGCCCGGAGGAGATCCGCAGATAGCCCGGCGGCACGTTCTCCACCAGGATGCTGCGCTTCTCCACCGCGGCCGTGCCGATCAGGCCCTCACCGGGCAGGAAGACGGTGGGCATCGTCCGTGGCGAGAAGCCGTAGCTGCCGATCAGGCGCAGCTCGTACTCCTCGGCGATGTCCTCGGTGGCCGGCTCCTCGGCGAGGAAAAAGGCACCGTGCTGGGCCGAGACGACCGGCGTCAGCTCGCTCATGATGAGGCCGCCGACGTCGTTGAGGTCGCGGCGGCCCTGCATCAGACCGGAGATGCGGGCGAGGTTGCCCTTCAGCCAGTCCTGCTCCTTGTTGGCGAGCGTGGTCTCGCGGAGCCGGACGATCATGGTGTTGATGTAGTCCTGCAGCTCCAGGATCTCGCCGGCCGCGTCCACGTCCGTGCGGATGTTGAGGTCGCCGCGGGTCACCGCGGTGGCCACCTGGGCGATGTTGCGCACCTGACGGGTCAGGTTGTTGGCCATCAGGTTGACGGACTCGGTGAGGTCCTTCCAGATGCCCGAGACACCCGGCACGCGCGCCTGGCCGCCGAGGCGGCCCTCGGTGCCCACCTCGCGGGCCACTCGCGTGACCTCGTCACCGAAGGCGGACAGCTGGTCGACCATCGTGTTGATGGTGGTCTTGAGCTCCAGGATCTCGCCGTGCGCGTCGACGTCGATCTTCTTGGACAGGTCGCCGCGGGCCACCGCGGTGGTGACCATCGCGATGTTGCGGACCTGGCCGGTCAGGTTGGACGCCATGTTGTTGACGGACTCGGTGAGGTCCTTCCACGAGCCGGACACTCCCGGCACGCGGGCCTGACCGCCGAGGATGCCGTCCGTGCCCACCTCGCGGGCCACTCGCGTGACCTCGTCACCGAAGGCGGACAGCGTGTCGACCATCGTGTTGATGGTCTCGGCGAGCTGGGCGACCTCGCCGCGCGCCTCGACGGTGATCTTCTTGGTGAGGTCGCCGTTGGCGACCGCCGTGGCCACGGAGGAGATCGAACGCACCTGACCGGTCAGGTTGTTGGCCATCAGGTTGACGTTGTCGGTGAGGTCCTTCCAGATGCCGGAGACGTCCCGCACCCGGGCCTGGCCGCCGAGGATGCCGTCGGTGCCCACCTCGCGGGCCACGCGCGTGACCTCGTCGGCGAAGGCGGACAGCGTGTCGACCATCGTGTTGACGGTCGTCACCAGGGCGAGGATCTCGCCCTTGGCGTCGACGGTGATCTTCTTCGACAGGTCGCCCTGCGCGACCGCCGTGGTGACCTCGGCGATGTTGCGCACCTGCATGGTCAGGTTGTTGGCCATGAAGTTGACGGACTGAGTCAGGTCCTTCCACGTACCCGACACGCCCTTGACCTCGGCCTGACCGCCCAGGATGCCGTCGGTGCCCACCTCGCGGGCCACCCGGGTCACCTGGTCGGCGAACGCCGACAGCTGGTCGACCATCGTGTTGAGGACGTTCTTCAGCTCCAGGATCTCGCCGCGCGCGTCGACGTCGATCTTCTGCGACAGGTCACCGCGGGCCACCGCGGTCGCGACCTGGGCGATGTTGCGCACCTGGGCGGTGAGGTTGCCAGCCATGCCGTTCACCGAGTCCGTCAGGTCGCGCCACACACCGGCCACGCCGGGCACCTGCGCCTGGCCGCCGAGGCGGCCCTCGGTGCCCACCTCGCGGGCCACCCGGGTCACCTGCTCGGCGAACGCCGACAGCTGGTCGACCATCGTGTTGATGGTGTTCTTCAGCTCCAGGATCTCGCCGCGCGCGTCCACGTCGACCTTCTGCGACAGGTCACCGCGGGCCACGGCCGTCGTCACCTGGGCGATCTGGCGGACCTGCGAGGTCAGGTTGCCCGCCATGAAGTTGACGGAGTCCGTCAGCTCCTTCCACACGCCGCTCACGCCGTCGACGCGCGCCTGACCGCCGAGCCGGCCCTCGGTGCCCACGTCGCGCGCCATGCGCGTGACCTGGTTGGCGAAGGAGGACAGCTGGTCGACCATCCGGTTCACGGTGTTCTTCAGCTCCAGCATCTCGCCGGAGACGTCCACCGTGACCTTCTGCGACAGGTCGCCGTTGGCGACCGCCGTCGTCACCTGGGCGATGTTGCGCACCTGGCCGGTCAGGTTGCGGAAGGCGGTGTTCACCGAATCCGTCAGGTCCTTCCACAGACCCGCCGCACCCGGCACCTGCGCCTGGCCGCCCAGCTCACCCTCGACACCGACCTCCCGGGCCACCCGGGTCACCTCGGCGCCGAAGGCCGACAGCTGGTCGACCATCGTGTTCACGGTGTTCTTCAGCTCCAGCATCTCGCCGGAGACGACCACGGTGACCTTCTGCGACAGGTCGCCGTTGGCGACCGCCGTCGTGACCTGCGCGATGTCGCGCACCTGGCCGGTCAGGTTGCGGAAGGCCATGTTCACCGAGTCGGTGAGGTCCTTCCAGATGCCCGCGGCGCCCGGCACCTGCGCCTGGCCGCCGAGGCGGCCCTGCGCGCCGACCTCGCCGGCGACGCGGGTCACCTCGTCGGCGAAGGTGCGCAGGGTCTCGGTCATCGCGTTCACGGTCTCGGCGAGCTGCGCGACCTCGCCGCGCGCGCCGATGGTGATCTTCTGCGACAGGTCGCCGTTGGCGACCGCCGTCGTGACCTGCGCGATGTCGCGCACCTGGGCCGTCAGATTGCCGGCCATCAGGTTGACGGAGTCGGTCAGGTCCTTCCACACGCCGTCGACGCCGGCCACCTTGGCCTGGCCGCCGAGCTGGCCCTCGGTGCCCACCTCGCGGGCCACCCGGGTCACCTCGGACGCGAAGGAGGACAGCTGGTCCACCATCGTGTTGACGGTGTTCTTCAGCTCCAGCATCTCGCCGGCCACGTGCACGGTGACCTTGCGCGACAGGTCGCCCTTGGCGACCGCCGTCGTCACCAGCGCGATGTCGCGCACCTGCGCCGTCAGCCGGGAGGCCATGGTGTTGACCGAGTCGGTCAGGTCCTTCCAGGAGCCGGCCATGCCGCGCACCCGGGCCTGGCCGCCGAGCTTGCCCTCGGTGCCGACCTCGCTGGCCACCCGGGTCACCTCGTCGGTGAACGTGGACAGCTGGTCGACCAGCCCGTTGACCGTGCGCCCGACCTTGAGGAACTCGCCGCGCAGCGGGTGCGCGGCGCCGTCCGGCCCCTGCGAGCGCAGTTCCATGCGCTGCTCCAGGTCGCCCTCGGCGACCGCCGACAGCACGCGGCCGACCTCGGACATGGGCCGCACGAGATCGTCCACCAGCGCGTTGGAGGCGTCGATGGCGGCCGCCCACGAGCCCTCGCACGCCCCCGTCTCCAGGCGCTCCGCGAGCTTGCCCTCCCGGCCGACGACCCGGCGGACCCGGGCGAGCTCACCGGTGAGGTGCTGGTTGCGGTCGGCGACCTCGTTGAACACGGCGGCGATCTCCGCCATGACGCCGTCGCCGGTGACCGTGAGCCGCTTGCGGAAGTTGCCGTCCCGCATCGACTCCAGGGCGGACAGCAATCTGTGCAGTGCGGCCGAGTCCACCTCGACGGTCCCATTGGTGCGCGAACGCGCATGCTTCACCCGCGCGGAACCACCCCGCTTCGCCGCGGGTGCCGCGCCGCCTCGCGCCGATGCGCCAGACTCCACCGTGTCCCTCCCGGAGGGTCGACCGAACTGCATGTGCCTCGTTCAGGCATGCCCAGTGTTTCACCATGCCCGCACCCGGCCATAACAGTTCGGCAGCATCGCATATGACCGTCGCCACGATCGGGGCAGGAACACCCCCAACCGGCACACGCGTGGTCGCCGGGGGTAAGTAACCTGGCATGCGGTTGCCCACCTTGGGCCGGGCGTACACCTCGAAGTGGGGGCCGGTGGTGACAGTACAGCGGATGACACATGGTGACGTCCCCGGACAAACAAGGAGATCTGTGATCACGGCGCGCGCAGCGGCCACCTTCGAGCCGGTGGGACGCTCGGTCGCCACCGCACGCGCTTTCGTCCGCGACACGCTCCAGGGCTGGGGCTTCGCCGAGGTCGTCGACGACGCCGTCGTCCTCACCAGCGAACTGGTCACGAACGCCGTGGTCCACGCGGGAACCGCCGCCGACGTCCAGTGCCTGCGCTACGAATCCGCCGTCCGCATCGAGGTCGCCGACCGCTACCCCGAGCGCGAGCTGCCGCTGCACGACGCCAAGAAGCAGATCCACCCCGACCACGAGGGCGGCCGCGGCCTGCTCCTGTGCTCGGCCCTCGCCGCCCGCTGGGGCGTGGAGTACACGCCGGCCAACAAGCACGTCTGGTTCCACCTGGACCTGCCCCAGCGCCCCGCCGGCACCCGCTCCGCCGGACCGGCCCTGCCCGCCGCCGCCCTGCCGCTCGCCGACGAGCAGGTCCGTGTCGCCGTCGTCCAGGTCGACCGTGCCGGCATCATCACGCGCTGGAACCAGGACGCCGCCGAACTCTTCGGCCACCCCGACGAGCAGATCGTCGGCAAGCCGCTCGGCGATCTCGCCGCCTGGCCGCAGACCCCCGGCACCGGCCACGGCATCGCCGAGGCCCTGCTGCTCTCCCGCTGGGAGGGCAGTTACGGCGTCCGCGGCGCCGACGGCCGCATCATGCCGGTGTACGGCACCCACTTGCGCGTCCGCGACACCTCCGGCGAGCCCTCCACCGTATGCCTGCTGGTGCGCGAGGACGCGCGTGCCGTGCTGCAGAACCCCGGACGCGGCGGCGGCGTCTCCGCCGACGGCGGCATGGACCGCGGCAAGGCCGCCGACCCCTTCGAGTCGTTCATCGGCTCCCCCGCGCCCGACGACCTCGACGGCCTGCTCCAGCGCACCGTGGAGCGCGCCCGCGACATGCTCGACGGCGACGCCGCCTACCTGCTCCTCGCCACCGACGACGAGACCGAGTTGGAGGTACGCGCCTCCACCGGCCTGCCCTCGGCCCGTCAGCGCTTCGCCCGCGTCCCCGTGGAGGCCGGCACCGGCCGCTACGGCAGCGCCCGCATGCCCGCCGTCCACGAGGACCTGACGGCCGTCCCCGGCGCCGTCCCGCTGCTCGCCGGCACCGGCATGCGGTCCGTCATCACCGTGCCGCTCAAGGTCGAAGGACGCCTCACCGGATCCCTCGGCGTCGCCGCCGAGACCCCCGGCCGCTACAGCAACGAGGAGGCCCTGCGGCTCCAGTTCGCCGCGGACCGCATCGCCCTCGCCGTCGAGAGCGCCCGGCTCACGGAGCTCGAACGCCTGCGCCGCGGCTCGCTGTCCTTCCTCGTCGAGGCCTCCGACCTGCTGGCCGGCACCCTGGAACGCGACCAGACCCTCGCGCTGATGGCCCAGATGACGGTGCCCACCCTGGCCAGTTGGTGCGCCGTCTACACCATCGCCGACCAGGCCTCCGAGCCCGAACTCGCCTTCGTCCTGCACGAGGACGAGGACCGCATCGACGGCATCAAGGCGCTCCTGTCCCGCCTCGCCCCGCCCCGGCCCGACCCCACGCCCGGCGCACGCGTCTGGACCGCCCCGTCCGACGCCGCCCACTCCACGGCCCTGCGCGCCTCCCTGCGCAGCCTCGGGCTCGGCGAGGCGGGGCGGCCCGCCGCCGGCCCCGGCACGGCCCTGGCGACCGCCGCCGCGGTCGGCGGCGAGACCGTCGTGCTGCCCCTGGTGGCCCGCAACCGCGTCATCGGGATGCTGACCCTCGGCAGGGCCGCCGACGAACGCTTCCGGCAGGAGATCCTCGAACTCGCCGAGGACCTCTCCCGCCGCGCCGCCCTCGCCCTGGACAACGCCCGCCTCTACAGCGAGCGCACGGCCATCAGCCAGTCCCTCCAGCGCAGCCTCCTGCCGCCCGGCCTGCCGGTCATCCCCGGTGTCGAGGTCGAGGTGGTCTACCGCGCAGCCGGCGAGGGCAACGAGGTCGGCGGCGACTTCTACGACGTCTTCCCGATCCGCGACGGCTGCTGGGGCTTCGCCATCGGCGACGTCTGCGGCACCGGCCCCGAGGCCGCCGCCGTCACCGGCCTCGCCCGGCACGCGCTGCGCCTGCTCGCCCGCGAGGGCTTCAGCGGGCCGTCCGTCCTGGAACGCCTCAACGCGGCCATCCTCGACGAGGGCTCCCGCAGCCGCTTCCTGACCCTCCTGTACGGCGAGTTGTGGCCCCAGGCCGACGGCAGCGCCGAACTGAAGGTCGTCTGCGCCGGCCACCCGCTGCCGCTCCGTCTGCGCCAGACCGGCGCCGTCGAGCCCGCGGCCGAGCCCCAGCCCCTGCTCGGCGTCATCGAGGACCTCGAACTCGTCGAGCAGAACGTCACCCTCGCCCCCGGTGACGTGCTGCTCTGCGTCACCGACGGCGTCACCGAACGCCGCGAGGGCACCCGCATGCTCGGTGACGACGGCCTCGCCGACGTCCTGGCCACCTGCACGGGCCTCACCGCCGGTGCCGTCGCAGCCCGTATCCAGCGCGCGGTGGAGCGCTTCGCCTCCGACGCGCCCTCCGACGACATGGCCATTCTCGCCATGCGCGTTCCGGAACTGCCCGCGTAGCCCTGCACCGACGAACACCAAAATGAAGCACCAAAATGAAGAAGGCCCCCGCCGAATGGCGGGGGCCTTCTTTCTCTGAGCCCCAATACGGAATCGAACCGTAGACCTTCTCCTTACCATGGAGACGCTCTGCCGACTGAGCTATTGGGGCGCGTCGACGTGAAGGATCTTAACCCATCGACCGCCGGGTTCGGAAATCCGCCCGGCGTCCACTCAGAGCAGTCCGCCGAGGGTGTTGCACGCCTCGGCCATCCGCTTCAACTCCTTCTCCGTGAGCCCGGGGTGGACCGGCAGGGACAGCGTCTCGCCGGAGGCCGCCTCGGTCCGCGGCAGGAAGGACTGCGACCGGTACTTCGGCATCCGGTGCACCGGGGTCGGGATGCTCACATCGGCCCGCACGCCGCGGGAGGCCAGCGCCATCGCGAACGCGTCGCGGTCGGGGCGGCCGTTGCCCGGTATGCGGACCGTGTAGCGGTGGTAGACGTGGTGCGCGCCCGGCTCGACGTACGGCACCAGCACGCCCGTCAGGGCGGAGTCCAGGTACCGGCAGTGGGCCCGCTGCCGCGCGATCGAGCCCTCCAGCTTGCGCAGCGCGGCGCGTCCGCTCGCGGCCCGGTTGTCGGCGAGTCGCGCCGCCGAGTGCGCACCGTCCCTCAAACGCTTGACGCAGGAGGCCAGTTCGGGGTGCTCCGTGGTCACCACGGCGCCCTCCGCGAGGGCGAAGACGCTCAGCGCGCCGTACGTGCCGACCCGCCGGCCGGCAAGCGTCGCGGCCTGCGCCTGGGTGGCGTCCTCGACGATCGCCAGGCCGTGCCGCGCCGCCAGGTCCGCGAGCTGGTCGACGGCCGCGGGATGACCGAACAGGTGCACCGGCAGGATCGCCACCGTCAGCGGCGTGATCGCCGCAGCGACGGCCTCCGGGTCGAGGCAGAAGGTGAGCGGATCGATGTCCGCGAACACGGGCACCGCGCCGACCAGCCGGACCGCGTCCGCGGTCTCCACCGGGGCGAACGACGGGAGGATCACTTCCTCGCCGGCACCGATACCCAGCGACAGCAGCGCAAGGTGAAGGGCGGAGGTCGCGGAATCCACCGCGACGGTATGGCGATCGTCCACCGCCGAGGAGAACTCGTCCTCGAGCGCCGCGACTTCAGCACCCCGATCCAGGAACTGCTGCATCAGGCCCACCTCCACTTGCCCGTCAACGCCAGGATTACGGTGACCGGTGAGTGGATGCTGATCTCAACATGAACAACGGGTGTTGCCCACGCAAATAGCCGTGCCCCCGGACAGAAGTCCGGGGGCACGGCTGAAGAATTGTTCGGCGGCGTCCTACTCTCCCACAGGGTCCCCCCTGCAGTACCATCGGCGCTGAAAGGCTTAGCTTCCGGGTTCGAAATGT
>NZ_JBIVLI010000028.1:0-122610 GCF_044751205.1 Streptomyces sp. NPDC088732 | reverse complement strand
CATTTCGAACCCGGAAGCTAAGCCTTTCAGCGCCGATGGTACTGCAGGGGGGACCCTGTGGGAGAGTAGGACGCCGCCGAACAATTCTTCAGCCTGTCCCCGGAGATCGATCACGATCCCCGGGGACAGGCTTTTTTGTGCCCTGGGGTAGGGTCGGGTGGAATCATTCGGAGCATACGCACAAACAGGAGGGGCCCCCGGTGGAGGTCCAGGAGACACGGGTGCAGACGGATCGCGTCTTCACGATCCCCAACATCCTGAGCATGGCACGGCTGGCCGGCGTGCCGGTCTTCCTGTGGCTGATCCTGTGGCCGGAGTTCGGCGGCCCGAAGGCCGACGGCTGGGCGCTCCTCATCCTCGCCCTCAGCGGCATCAGCGACTACCTCGACGGCAAGCTCGCGCGCCGCTGGAACCAGATCAGCAACCTCGGCAGGGTGCTGGACCCGGCCGCGGACCGGCTGTACATCGTGTCGACGCTCGTCGGCCTGACGTGGCGCGGGATCCTCCCCTGGTGGCTGACGGCCATCCTGGTGGCCCGGGACGTCGTCCTGGGGGTGATGATCCTGGTCATGAGGCGCCGCGGCTGGGGCCCGCCGCAGGTCAACTTCATGGGCAAGGCCGCGACCTTCAACCTCATGTACGCGTTCCCGCTGTTGCTGCTCAGTGACGGTGACGGGTGGCTGAACACGCTCGCTGCTATTTTCGGATGGGCGTTCGCCGGATGGGGTACAACCCTCTACTGGTGGGCAGGAATCTTGTACGTGGTCCAGGTCCGCCGACTCGTGAGAGCGGACGCCACGGCCGATTGAGCCCGCGATCCCCGGCAGGACTGGCCTCCCGCCGGGTACCCGACGTGTGACCAGGTGGTCCGCCGGACCGCACAGGTCCGAAGCGCGGGTGAGGTCGGCAAGCCAGTCGTCTCTTCAAGGAGGACGCTTCCGACATGAAGGCCGTCGTGATGGCCGGCGGCGAGGGCACACGCCTTCGCCCGATGACCTCGAGCATGCCCAAGCCGCTGCTGCCGGTCGTGAATCAGCCGATCATGCAGCATGTGCTCAAGCTGCTCAAGCGGCATGGTCTGACCGAGACCGTGGTGACCGTGCAGTTCCTCGCCTCACTCGTCAAGAACTACTTCGGCGACGGCGAGGAGCTCGGCATGGAGCTCACGTACGCGAACGAGGAAAAGCCACTCGGCACCGCCGGCAGCGTCAAGAACGCCGAGGACGCGCTCAAGGACGATTCGTTCCTGGTGATCTCAGGTGACGCACTGACCGACTTCGACCTGACCGAACTCATCAATTTCCACAAGGAAAAGGGTGCGCTGGTCACGGTCTGCCTGACGCGGGTGCCCAATCCCCTGGAATTCGGCATCACCATCGTCGACGAGGAGGGGAAGGTCGAGCGCTTCCTGGAGAAGCCGACCTGGGGCCAGGTCTTCTCGGACACGGTGAACACCGGTATCTACGTGATGGAGCCCGAGGTCTTCGACTACGTCGAGGCCGATGTCTCCGTCGACTGGTCCGGCGACGTCTTCCCGCAGTTGATGAAGGAGGGCAAGCCGGTCTACGGCTACATCGCCGAGGGCTACTGGGAGGACGTCGGCACGCACGAGAGCTACATCAAGGCGCAGGCCGACGTCCTCGAGGGCAAGGTCGACGTCGAGCTCGAGGGCTTCGAGATCTCGCCCGGGGTGTGGGTCGCCGAGGGCGCAGAGGTCCACCCGGACGCGGTGCTGCGCGGGCCGCTGTTCATCGGCGACTACGCGAAGGTCGAGGCCGGGGCCGAGATCCGCGAGCACTCCGTGGTCGGCTCCAACGTGGTCGTCAAGTCGGGGTCGTTCCTGCACAAGGCCGTGGTGCACGACAACGTGTACATCGGGCCCCAGACGAATCTGCGCGGCTGCGTCATCGGGAAGAACACCGATGTGATGCGGGCGGCGCGGATCGACGACGGCGCGGTCATCGGCGACGAGTGCCTGATCGGCGAGGAGTCGATCATCGCGGGCAATGTCCGCGTCTACCCCTTCAAGACGATCGAGGCCGGCGCCTTTGTCAACACCTCGGTCATCTGGGAGTCCCGGGGGCAGGCCAATCTCTTCGGCGCGCGCGGTGTCTCCGGCATCCTGAACGTGGAGATCACCCCGGAGCTGGCCGTGCGGCTGGCGGGCGCGTACGCGACGACGCTCAAGAAGGGCTCGACCGTCACGACGGCCCGTGACCACTCCCGTGGTGCCCGTGCCCTGAAGCGGGCGGTGATCTCGGCCCTCCAGGCCAGCGCCATCGACGTGCGGGACCTGGAGAACGTGCCGATGCCCGTGGCGCGGCAGCAGACCGCGCGCGGCAGCGCCGGCGGCATCATGATCCGTACCAGCCCGGGGATCCCCGACTCGGTCGACATCATGTTCTTCGACGAGCGGGGCGCGGACCTGTCGGCCGCGGGGCAGCGGAAACTGGACCGGGTCTTCGCGCGCCAGGAGTACCGCCGCGCGTTCCCCGGCGAGATCGGCGACCTCAACTTCCCGTCGAGCGTCTTCGACTCCTACACCGGTGCGCTGCTGCGGGCCGTGGACACCTCCGGCATCGCCGAGGCGAGCCTGAAGGTGGTCGTGGACGCCGCGAACGGCAGCGCGGGCCTGGTTCTGCCGAGCCTGCTCGGCCGGCTCGGCGTGGACTCCCTCACCATCAATCCCGGCCTGAACGAGGCGCGCCCGACCGAGACCTCCGACGGCCGCAGGGCGGGCCTGGTGCGGCTCGGGGAGATCGTGGCGTCCTCGCGGGCCGCGTTCGGTGTGCGGTTCGACCCGGTCGGCGAGCGGCTGTCGCTGGTGGACGAGCGCGGCAAGATCATCGAGGACGACCGCGCGCTGCTGGTCATGCTCGACCTGGTCGCCGCGGAGCGCCGCAGCGGCCGTGTGGCGCTGCCGGTGACGACGACGCGCATCGCCGAGCAGGTCGCGGCCTACCACGGTACGCAGGTGGAGTGGACGACGACGTCGCCCGACGACCTCACCCGGGTCTGCCGCCAGGAGTCGACGATCTTCGGCGGCGACGGCAAGGGCGGCTTCATCGTGCCCGAGTTCAGCAGTGTCTTCGACGCCTCTGCCGCGTTCGTGCGGCTGATCGGCCTGGTGGCCAGGACGCAGCTCACCCTGAGCCAGATCGACGCCCGTATCCCGCGCGCCCACGTCCTCAAGCGGGACCTGGCGACGCCGTGGGCGGTCAAGGGCCTGGTCATGCGCCGGGTTGTCGAGGAAGCGGGGGACCGCTCCGTCGACACCACGGACGGGGTGCGCGTGGTCGAGTCCGACGGACGCTGGGTGATGGTGCTGCCCGACCCGTCCGAGGCGGTCACGCACGTATGGGCGGAGGGGCCGGACGACGCGTCCGCGCAGGCCCTGCTCGACGAGTGGTCCGCGATCGTGGACAGCGCGGGCCGCTGATCACACTCCGCATACGGCTCACGGGCTCTTCCCGGCGCGCGCAACGGCGCGCCGGGAGGGGCCCGTTCGAGGTCGGGGGCGGCGACGTGCGACGATGTGCGGCATGCCGCAGCAGCACCCCGATCGGAGCAGCCCCAGTGACAGGGCGGTGAACCGGCGCCCCGATGCCTCCATGTCGCTGCTCACCAACGTCATGGAGCACAGCCTCGACGACGGATATGCCGAGGCCGCGGCACGCAGGGGTGCGACCGGCAGCTCCCGGCTGCCGGGGTCGCTGCGGGGCAAACTGCTACTCGCGTTCGGGCTGGTGCTCGCCGCCGTCGTGGTCACGGTGGGGGCGGCGCAGACGCAGGTCGCCGCCCCGACGCTGGCCAAGGAGCGGCAGAAGCTCATTGACCGCATCCAGTCGGAGACGGCCGCGGCCGACGAACTGCAGGGCAGCGTGGACACGCTGCGCGACGACGTGGCGGCCAGGCAGCGCCAGGCGCTGAAGGAGAAGGGCGGCGGCGCCGAGCAGGTGGCGCTGCTGGCGGGCGCGACGGCGGTGACCGGTCCCGGTATCCAGGTCAAGGTCGACGACGCCAAGGAGGCGTCCTCGGGCGGTGGTGGCAATCCGCGGACCACCAGTGGCTTCTCGGACACCGGCCGGGTCCGCGACCGCGACATGCAGCGCGTCGTCAACGGACTGTGGGCGTCGGGAGCCGAGGCGATCTCGGTCAACGGGCAGCGCCTCACCGCCCTCTCGGCCATCCGCGCCGCCGGAGACGCCATACTGGTGGACAACAGGCCCCTGGTGCCGCCCTACACGATTTCGGCGATCGGGAACCCGCAGCACCTCAGTACGTCGTTCCAGGACAGTGCGGACGGACAGTATCTGCACGTCCTGCACGAGAACTACGGGATCCGCGTGAGCATCTCCCAGGAGGAGAAGCTGAGTCTGCCGGCGGCGCCGAGTCTGATCATCCGCTATGCGACGCCGGTCCCCTCGGCCGGTTCGCCGGCCGCAAACGGAACTGGGAAGGGCACGAATTGATCGCCGTACTGGGCCTGATCGTTGGAGTGGTGGTGGGCCTGGTGGTCCGCCCCGTGGTGCCGACGGTGGTCGAGCCCTACCTGCCCATCGCCGTGGTGGCCGCACTCGACGCCGTCTTCGGCGGTCTGCGCGCCATGCTCGACGGGATCTTCGACGACAAGGTCTTCGTGGTCTCCTTCCTCTCCAACGTCGTGGTGGCGGCCCTGATCGTGTTCCTCGGTGACAAGCTGGGGGTCGGGGCCCAGCTCTCCACGGGTGTGGTGGTCGTCCTCGGCATCCGCATCTTCTCCAACGCGGCGGCCATCCGCCGCCATGTCTTCCGGGCGTGACAGCACGATGACGGACGAGCACGGCCGGCACGAAGAGAACGGCCGGGAACCGCAGGAGCCGGCGCAAGGACCCGGCACCGGGTCCGGCGCGCCCGAAGGCGGGCCCGACGCCGGCCCCGAGCGGCGGCCGGCCCGGCCGCAGTTGCCGCAGTTCCCCGAGTCCCCGGAGCTGCCGCCGGCGGCCGTGCCCGGTGCCGGCCCGCGGGAGCCCGAAGAGGCGCCGCCCGCCCAGGAGTCGGCGCCGCTGCCCGATGCCGGGCCCGGTTCCGGCCCCGGGCCGCAGGAGCCCCACGAGCAGGCGCCCGCGCCGTCCACCGGAGTGTCGACGGGCCGCCAGCGGCTCAAGGCCGGCCTCTGGCCGCCGCGGGCCAGTCGCGCGCAGCTCATCGTCGCGCTGCTGCTGTTCGTGCTCGGACTGGGCCTGGCGATCCAGGTCAGTTCGACCAGCGACACCAGCGCGCTGCGCGGCGCCCGTCAGGAGGACCTGGTGCGGATCCTCGACGAGCTGGACAACCGCACACAGCGCCTGGAGGACGAGAAGCAGCGTCTGGAGGACCAGCGCCGGGAGTTGGAGAACAGCTCCGACCAGGCCGAGGAGGCCCGGAAGCAGACCGAGCAGAAGGCCGCCCAACTCGGCGTGCTGGCAGGCACGGTCGCGGCGCAGGGC
The DNA here is from genome assembly GCF_044751205.1 of Streptomyces sp. NPDC088732. Taxonomy (NCBI): domain Bacteria; kingdom Bacillati; phylum Actinomycetota; class Actinomycetes; order Kitasatosporales; family Streptomycetaceae; genus Streptomyces; species Streptomyces sp. NPDC088732. The sequence goes on along the minus strand of NZ_JBIVLI010000028.1, from coordinate 117,142 downwards.
CCCGGTATCACGCTGACGGTCACCGACACCAGCGGCGGTGTCGAGTCCGACATGCTGCTGGACACTTTGCAGGAACTCCGCGCCGCCGGGGCCGAGGCGATCCAGATCAACGACATCCGGGTGGTCGCCGACACGTACTTCACCCAGGGTGCCGACGGCGCCGTGGAGATCGACGGCCACAAGGTGTCCCAGCCGTACCGCTTCAAGGTCATCGGTAATCCACAAGATCTTGAACCCGCCCTGAACATCCCGGGCGGCGTGGTACAGACTCTGGAGAAGGAGCAGGCCACGGTCGATGTGACGCGTTCGCAGAAGATCGTCGTGGATGCCTTGCGGCCGCCGGAGCAGCCTGACTACGCTCAGTCGTCATCCCGGTGAGCCGGGCACGAGTGGGGGTGCACGGGGGAGGGCAGGAGAATGCGGGGGGTCGCCGCACCGTTGGGGTGGTGCGTGAGGGAAACTGTGTGTTGGTCGTGACTGAGGGTTCGTCCTGCCCCACGGGCGGGTCTGTGTCGTTCAAGGGGAATCGCCCGTGAAGTTGTTCGGTAAGTGGTTCGGCAAGAGTGCGCGTCCGGACGGTGACAGCCCTACGGCACGTCACCGGGCGCCGCGGCACACGCAAGATGAGTCCATGGGCGAGGATCGCCCGCTGTTCCGGGATCAGGGCGCTGCTCCGGGTGGCGACATTTCGGGCGGTCATGGTGCGGTTTCTGTTGACCCTGCCGCATCGGGGCGCATAGGTTTCGGTCAACCATCAGGCTCCAGCACGGGTGGAGGGTCCTTGCCGGTCTGTACGCGGTGCGGTTTCCAGAACGCGGAAGCGAGTCGTTTCTGCTCCAACTGCGGTGCGCCGCTGCGTGCCGGAGTGCCGTCGGAACGTGCCTCCGAGACCACGTCCACGATCTCGATCTCCGGCCTGGAGGCCTACGAGGCCGAGGTCACCGGGCAGACCGTGCTTCCCGCACTGTCCCCGGAGGCCCAGGCGGCGGTCGACGCGCTGCCCCCGGGTTCGGCGCTGCTGGTCGTGCGTCGCGGTCCCAACTCGGGCAGCCGCTTCCTGCTGGACGCCGAGCTGACCACGGCCGGCCGCCACCCGGAAGGTGACATCTTCCTGGACGACGTCACCGTCTCCCGTCGGCACGTCGAGTTCCGGCGCGGCCAGGACGGCAGCTTTACGGTCTCCGACGTCGGCAGCCTCAACGGCACCTACGTCAACCGGGAGCGCATCGACTCGGTGACCCTGGCCAGTGGTGACGAGGTTCAGATCGGCAAGTACCGGCTGGTCTTCTACGCGAGCCAGTGGGGCGCCTGACCCCGCGAGGGAAGGTTCATGCTTCGTACACCGTCGGGCGGTGCCGGCAACGGCACCGCCACCGCGGAGGACCGACCGCTGAGCATCGGAGCGGTGCTCAACGACCTGCGTGAGGAGTTCCCCGAGGTCACCATCTCCAAGATCCGCTTCCTGGAGGCGGAGGGGCTGGTGGAACCGCACCGCACTCCGTCCGGCTACCGGAAGTTCTCGGTCAGGGACGTCGAGCGGCTCGGTCATGTCCTGCGGATGCAGCGGGACCACTACCTTCCGCTGAAAGTGATCCGCGAGCACCTGGACGCCCTGGACCGGGGCGAGCCGCTGCCGCTGCCCGCCCCCGCGGAGCCCCGGGAGCTGCTGGAGGCCGGCGGCATCGAGCCGGACGGCCCTCCCGGACTGCGGATCGGCCGGGACGAGCTGATGGCCGCCACGGGCGCCGACGACGCCGAACTGGCGCAGTGGGAGTCCTACGGGCTGGTGGAGGCCGGCCCGGACGGCGGCTACGACGCCGAAACGGTGAACATCGCCAAGCTCGTGGCGGATCTGGGACGATTCGGTCTGGAGCCGCGTCATCTACGCGCTGTGAAGGCCGCCGCCGAACGCGAGGCGGGTCTGGTGGAGCAGGTGGTGGCCCCGCTGCGGCTGCACCGCAATCCGCAGACCAGGACGCACGCCGAGGCCACCGCCAAGGAGCTGGCGGCGCTGTCGGTGCGCCTGCACGCGGCGCTGGTCCAGTCGGCCCTCAGGATCCGGCTCTTCTGATCCGGCTCTTCTGACGCTGAGTGACCGGGAGGGGGCCCGGCCGGTGACCGGCCGGACCCGTCCCGACTACCCAAACCTGCCGAGCACGTCCTAGGGTTGCTGTGTGAACGAGCTCGACGTCGTGGGTGTCCGGGTCGAAATGCCCTCCAACCAGCCGATTGTGCTCCTGCGGGAAGTGGGAGGCGACCGCTACCTGCCCATCTGGATCGGGCCGGGGGAGGCCACCGCCATCGCTTTCGCGCAGCAGGGCATGACGCCCGCGCGGCCGCTGACCCATGATCTTTTCAAGGACGTGCTCGAGGCCGTCGGCCAGAGGCTGACCGAGGTCCGGATCACCGACCTGCGCGAGGGCGTGTTCTACGCCGAGCTGGTGTTCGCCAGCGGCGTGGAGGTGAGCGCCCGTCCCTCCGATGCCATAGCGCTCGCCCTGCGGACCGGAACCCCCATCTACGGGAGCGACGGTGTGCTGGACGACGCCGGCATCGCCATCCCCGACGAGCAGGAGGACGAGGTCGAGAAGTTCCGCGAGTTCCTCGATCAGATCTCGCCCGAGGACTTCGGGACCAGCAGTCAGTGAGGTCCGGCGCGGACCATTCGACGAGCCTTACCCCCTGAACGGATACGGGAAACCACTCCAGGGGTTGATATCACTCGGCGTGCCGAGCGTGGCGATCGTTGACGCACCCGGAGTGACTGCCTACCGTCGAGATGGAAAGTCCCGATGGCACGTGCGCGTGCCCTCAGGGGTGCGAAGGGACGGGAGGTCGGCGTGAGAAGCACCGGCGACGGTATGGCCGCTGGCGGCCCGTACCCGATGCGCGCGGCCCTGGCCCGCAACGCGGCCGTGGCCTCCGGCGGGGGCGCGGGCGAAGTCTCCGGCCAGGAGCCGGAAGGGGCGGGGGAGAGCGTCGGCTACCGCGGGCCCACGGCCTGCGCGGCGACCGGGATCACCTACCGCCAGCTGGACTACTGGGCCCGTACGGGACTGGTGGAGCCCAGCATCCGTCCGGCCTACGGCTCGGGCACCCAGCGGCTGTACAGCTTCAAGGACGTCGTCGTCCTCAAGATCGTCAAGCGGCTGCTCGACACGGGGGTCTCCCTGCAGAACATCCGCACCGCGGTGCAGCACCTGCGGTCCACCGGCCCCGCGGAGCTGGCCCGGATGACCCTGATGAGCGACGGCGCCACCGTCTACGAGTGCACGTCGCCGGACGAGGTCGTGGACCTGCTCCAGGGCGGCCAGGGCATCTTCGGGATCGCGGTGGGCGTGGTGTGGCGGGACGTGGAGAGCGGGCTGTCGCAGCTGCACGGCGAGCGGGTCGACACCGGCGAGACGCTGGTCGGCCACAACCCCGGTGACGAACTCGCCCGGCGCCGCAACCGCGCGGTCTGACCCGTGTGCCGCCGGGGCGGACCGGCGGACGACTCCCACAGCACCGACAGCCGCCGTACGCCCGTACGGCGGCTGTCGGTGCCGTAGGGCACCATCGGTGACGTGAGAAGCGCGCCGACCATCCTCCATCTGGACATGGACGCGTTCTTCGCTGCCGTCGAGCAGGCCGCGAAGCCGAGTCTGCGGGGGAAGCCGGTCATCGTCGGGGGGCTGGGCCCGCGGGGCGTGGTGGCGACGGCCTCGTACGAGGCCCGGGTGCACGGGGTGCATTCGGCGATGGCGATGGCGCACGCGCGCCGGCTCTGCCCGAACGCGGCGTACCTCGTGCCGCGCTTCGGTGTGTACCGGCAGGTCAGCGATGTCGTCATGGAGATCTTGGCCCGGCTGTCACCGCTGGTGGAGCCGCTGAGCCTGGACGAGGCGTTCGTGGACCTGGAGGCGGGCGGCATCGCGGAGGAGCCGAGGCGCGTGGGGGAGCGGCTGCGAGGCGACATCAGGGCGGCCACGGGGCTCACGGGCTCGGTCGGGCTGGCCGGGTCCAAGCTGCTCGCCAAGATCGCCTCGGAGCAGGCCAAGCCGGACGGCATGGTCGTCATCGAGCCCGGCACCGAGCGCGAGCTGCTGGCGCCCATGCAGGTGCGCACGCTGCCGGGCGTGGGTCCCGCCACGGCCGAGCACCTGCGGAGGGGCGGCATCACCACGGTCGGGGACGTCGTGGAGGCGGGCGAGGCCGAGCTGGTGCGCCTGCTGGGCAGGGCGCACGGCGCGCATGTGCACGGCATGGCCCTGGGGGTGGACGAACGGCCCGTGGTCCCCGACCGCGAGCACAAGTCGATCTCCGTCGAGGACACCTTCGACGTCGATCTCACCGACCGCGTCCGGATGCGGCTGGAGGTGGACCGGCTCGCCGACCGCTGCGTGCGGCGGCTGCGCGAGGCCGGGCGCTCCGGCCGCACCGTGGTGCTGAAGGTGCGCCGGTACGACTTCACGACGCTCACCCGGTCCGAGACGCTCCGCGCGCCGACCGACGACCCCGTCGTCGTGCGGGAGACGGCGGAGCGGCTGCTGGAGGCCGTCGACATCACGGGCGGCGTGCGGCTGCTGGGTGTGGGTGTGGCCGGGCTGGCGGATTTCACGCAGGAGGACCTGTTCGCCCAGGCGGCCGAGCGCGCGGAGGAGGTCCCCGACGACGAGGGCGCCGCCCGGGCGGACGCGGACGAGGAACCGCCCGCCGGTGCCGCTCGGGTGCCGTCCGCCGCGGAACGGCGCTGGATGCCCGGTCAGGACGTCCGGCACGCGGAGTACGGCGCGGGCTGGGTGCAGGGCAGCGGTGTCGGCCGGGTCACCGTGCGCTTCGAGGAGCCCAAGTCGGCCGTGCCGGGGCGGGTGCGCACCTTCGCGGTGACGGACCCGGATCTGGAGCCGTCCGAGGCGCTGCCGCTGGTGTTATCCGGGTGAGCCGGGGGCCGAGGGTCAGCTGTCGCCGGCGAGCTTGCCGAAGTCCCGGTCGGGCGGCGGCTCGTCGCCCGGCCCGGTGACGGCGCCCGGGCCGGACATCCCGTAGTGGTGGTAGAGCTGGAGCTCCTGCTCCGGGGAGAGATGCCGGCCCACCCCGAAGTCCGGGGCGTCCTTGATCAGCGACTTGTCGAACGGGACGCGCAGCCCGTCCTCGCCGAATTCGCTCGGTTCCAGCGGGACGAAGGCGTCGCGGCTGAAGATCCCGGTGCGCACCGCGGCCCATTCGGGTTCGCCGGTGGCGTCGTCGAGGTACACCTCGTCGACCGTTCCGATCTTCATTCCGTTGCGGTCGAAGGCCCTGCGCCCGATCAGGCTCCGCGGATCGATACCGGTCTGCACGGTCCCTCCAACTGGTCGCGAATACTCCTATTTAGGCACGAAAGGTGTCCGCTGTCACATGACCGTTCAACGAACGCCGCTGGTAGGCTGACAGTGGCTGGCGACCCCATGCGGGAGAGTCCTGGCGGTGCGAAGCACCGGCCGCCGGGCGCCGAAGGAGCAAACCCTCCCCGGAATCTCTCAGGCATCCGTACCGCATGGGTGAGGTCACTCTGGAAAGCAGGAAGGGAAGCCCGTCCGTGGCGGGCCCGTTCCTCACCGACGGTGAAAGCCGTCCTGCTCGCGCGGGACGGTGAAACTCTCAGGTTCAGATGACAGAGGGGGAGGCCGAGTCGCGCCAGACCAGGAGGCCTCCGCAGATGACCGCCCACCGCACCCCTCTCACCGAGCTGGAGCGCGGCATCCCGTTCGAGCAGCGCCACATCGGACCCGATGCCGCCGCGCAGGCCAAGATGCTCGCGCACGTCGGCTACGGTTCGCTGGACGAGCTCACCGCCGCAGCCGTGCCGGACACCATCAAGAGCGCCGAGGCCCTGGGCCTGCCGACCGCCCGCACCGAGCCCGAGGTGCTGTCCGAGCTGCGCTCGCTCGCGGACCGCAACCAGGTGCTGCGGCCCATGATCGGCCTGGGGTACCACGGCACCTTCACCCCGCCGGTCATCCTGCGCAACGTCATGGAGAACCCCGCCTGGTACACGGCGTACACGCCCTACCAGCCCGAGATCTCCCAGGGCCGCCTCGAGGCCCTCCTCAACTTCCAGACGGTCGTCGCGGACCTGACCGGTCTGCCCACCTCCGGCGCCTCGCTGCTCGACGAGGGCACCGCGGCCGCCGAGGCGATGGCGCTGGCCCGCCGCGTCGGCAAGGTCAAGCAGGGTGTCTTCCTCATCGACGCCGAGACCTTCCCGCAGACCGTCGCCGTGATCGAGACCCGCGCCGAGCCCACCGGCGTCGAGGTCGTCGTCGCCGACCTCACCGACGGCATCCCCGCCGGGATCGCCGAGCGCGGCGTCTTCGGCGTGCTGCTGCAGTACCCGGGCGCCTCCGGTGCCGTGCGCGACCTGAAGCCCGTCATCGAGCAGGCCCACGGGCTCGGCGCGATCGTCACCGTCGCCGCCGACCTGCTCGCCCTGACGCTGCTCACCTCCCCGGGCGAGCTGGGCGCGGACATCGCGGTCGGCACCACGCAGCGCTTCGGTGTGCCGATGGGCTTCGGCGGTCCGCACGCCGGCTACATGGCCGTCCGCGAGGCGCACGCCCGCAGCCTGCCCGGCCGCCTGGTCGGCGTCTCCGTCGACGCCGACGGCGACAAGGCGTACCGCCTGGCGCTGCAGACCCGCGAGCAGCACATCCGCCGCGAGAAGGCCACCAGCAACATCTGCACCGCACAGGTGCTGCTCGCCGTCATGGCCGGCATGTACGCGGTCTACCACGGCCCCGAGGGCCTGGCGCAGATCGCCCGCCGCACCCACCGCTACGCCGCCGTCCTCGCCGGGGGCCTGCGCGCCGGCGGCGTCGAGGTGACCACGGACGCCTTCTTCGACACCGTCACCGCCCGCGTGCCCGGCCGGGCCGCCGAGGTCGTGGCCGCCGCCCGCGAGGCCGGGGTCAACCTGCGCCAGGTCGGCGCCGACCTGGTCGGCATCGCCTGCGACGAGACCACCGGCCGCGCCGACCTCGCCGCCGTGTGGGGCGCCTTCGGTGTCAGCGGGGACCACGCCGACATCGAGGCCCTGGACGCGGCCACCGAGGACGCGCTGCCCGCCGGCCTGGCCCGCGAGGTGGACTACCTGACGCACCCGGTCTTCCACCAGCACCGCTCGGAAACCGCGATGCTGCGCTACCTGCGCCGCCTCGCCGACCGCGACTACGCGCTGGACCGCGGCATGATCCCGCTCGGTTCCTGCACGATGAAGCTCAACGCGACCACCGAGATGGAGCCTGTCACCTGGCCCGAGTTCGGCCAGCTGCACCCCTTCGCGCCCGCCGAGCAGGCCGAGGGCTACCTCACCCTCATCCGCGAGCTGGAGGACCGTCTCGCCGAGGTCACCGGCTACGACAAGGTGAGCCTCCAGCCCAACGCCGGTTCGCAGGGCGAGCTGGCCGGTCTGCTCGCCGTCCGCGCGTACCACCGTGCCAACGGCGACACCCAGCGCACGGTCTGCCTCATCCCGTCCTCCGCGCACGGCACGAACGCCGCCAGCGCGGTGATGGCCGGCATGAAGGTCGTCGTGGTGAAGACCGCCGGTGACGGCGAGGTCGACGTCGAGGACCTGCGGGCCAAGATCGAGCAGTACCGCGACGAACTCGCCGTGCTCATGGTGACGTACCCGTCCACGCACGGTGTCTTCGAGGAGCACATCGGCGAGATCTGCGGCGCGGTGCACGACGCCGGCGGCCAGGTCTACGTCGACGGCGCCAACCTCAACGCCCTGGTGGGCCTGGCCAAGCCCGGTCACTTCGGCGGCGACGTCTCGCACCTGAACCTGCACAAGACCTTCTGCATCCCGCACGGCGGCGGCGGCCCGGGCGTCGGTCCGGTCGCGGTCCGCGCGCACCTCGCGCCGTACCTGCCGAACCACCCGCTGCAGCCCGAGGCGGGCCCGGAGACGGGCGTGGGCCCGATCTCGGCGGCCCCGTGGGGTTCGGCCGGCATCCTGCCGATCTCGTGGGCGTACGTGCGCCTGATGGGCGGCGAAGGCCTCAAGCGCGCCACCCAGGTCGCGGTGCTCGGCGCCAACTACATCGCCAAGCGCCTGGAGCCGCACTTCCCGGTGCTCTACACCGGTCCCGGCGGGCTGGTCGCCCACGAGTGCATCATCGACCTGCGTGAACTGACCAAGGAGACGGGTGTCACCGTCGACGACGTCGCCAAGCGCCTGATCGACTACGGCTTCCACGCGCCGACGATGTCGTTCCCGGTCGCCGGGACGCTGATGATCGAGCCGACGGAGAGCGAGAACCTCGCGGAGCTGGACCGCTTCTGCGACACGATGATCGCCATCCGCGCGGAGATCGACCGGGTCGGCTCGGGGGCGTGGCCCAAGGACGACAACCCGCTGCGCAACGCGCCGCACACGGCGGCCGCGCTGGGCGGGGAGTGGAAGCACTCCTACACGCGCGAGGAGGCGGTGTTCCCGGCCGGCGTGTCGGCCGCGGACAAGTACTGGCCGCCGGTGCGCCGCATCGACGGCGCCTTCGGCGACCGCAACCTGGTCTGCTCCTGCCCGCCGCTGGACGAGTACGACGCGTAGTGCGACCGGGCCCGGAGACCGGGCCGGGGACTCACAAGGGTCGGCCCCGCTGTTCGCCGGCGGGGTCGGCCCTTTTCTTGCACTTCACGCCGTTCGTGTGCCTGCGGTGCTGCGGTGCTGCGGCGCCGCGGTGCCGCGGTTCATCGGGGTTATGCGGCGGTGACGACGTGCTCGCTGCCGAGCGGGCGGTGCGGGGCGATGATCTGGCCGTCGGGGAGCAGTTCACCGGTGTCCTCGAAGAGCAGGACGCCGTTGCACAGCAGGCTCCACCCCTGCTCGGGGTGGCTGACGACGATGTGCGCGGCCTCCCGGTCGGAGTTGGCGGCGGACGGACAATGCGGCTGGTGCGGGCACATGGACGATGTCTTTCGCTGCGAGTGGTGTGACACACGGCTTGATTGGGTAGGAACCTCAGTCATGGCCGTTCCCCCGTTCGTCGGTCGGTCCCAGTGTTGCTCTACTGACGGTTTTCCGCAGGGATTTCGCGCGAGCTGTGCTCGATAGTTGGTGACGCTTTCACTCTGGCGGGCGGTTGCCGGGACAATGCAACGCCTCCGTGACCGGCCGGTCACGGAGGCGTACGAGCACCGCCCCTGAGGGGAACGTCAAGCGGTCGTGCCGAGCAGCGGCGGGGGCGCCAGCCGCAGGGTGAGCACGGGCACCAGGTCGGAGAGCCGGTGCACGCGGTGCGCCGCGATTCCCGGAGGCGCCGGTGCGAGGGGGATCAGCAGGTCCGAAGCGGCCGGCTGGGCCGTTCCGGCGTCGGCGCCGGTGTCGCCGTGCAGCCACAGGGTCAGCATGTACAGGCCCGGCACCGAGAGCAGGTGCGGCTGGTAGGACGCGGTCAGGGCGTCCGCCTGGAGGAGCGCCCGCTCGGTCGAGGCCAGGTACGGCCCTTCGCAGAAGTGCGAGAACGCCCATCCGTCCGGCGTGTGGACGGTCTCTCCGGCGGCGACCACCCGCCCGCGGCTCTCCTGCGGCGGGACCGCCGCGTCGTTGCGTTCCCCGGCGTGGATGTGGAAGCGCCAGCCGGTCAGCCGCGCCCGCGGCAGCCCGTCGGGTCCGGCGATCACGGGGTCGAGCACGTGCAGCGGCAGCGGGTGCTCGGCGGTGAGCAGCCCGGTCGCGGTGCGCAGTGAGGGCGTGCGGGCCTCGCGGACGGCGGTGGGCGAGCTGAGTGCGGCGAGAACGCTCCGCAGAGCGGGAGCGGGGGCTGGAGCTACCTGCAGCGGCATGGTGGGCGGCCTCTCATGGGGAGACACGGGGTGCTCAGTGGGTGCTAACAGCGCTGTCAGCGATGAAACGGCAGGCCAGGGCAGGCCCAGCACATGGGGCGCCGGTGGGTGGCGGCGTGCGGAATCAGCGGGGGCATGCGGATCCCTTTCCCGTGGCCGGAGCGTCGCGGGCGCGCGGCGGATCGCGGAGGCTCTGCCTGTGAACAGAGGATATACGAGGTGTGTTCTGGCAGTGTTTCACCTAGCCGCCGGCGATATTGAGCGCAAGGCGGAACCAGGACATCCTGGGTGGCCGGAACATCCCTATTCGAACCGGCTCCCCGGCCGGCGAACTGCGCCTTTTCCGCCACCACGGATGGCCGAATCTCGTCGGCGTTTTTCACGAGGGTGCCGCCGATGGCAAATGAATGATGTGCCATGCCACCGGAATGTGCCGGAAGACGGTGCTCCCGCCAGCTTACCGGGTCGTGTGCGTCACAGGGGGCGTTATCGATCTCATCGCTGGGCATGCTGTGATCACGGCCCACGCGAGAAGGGACCTTCGATGGGGGAAAAGGTCGCGGCCACGGGGTTCGACCTCTCCGACCGCCAGCGCTACCGCAGGAAGCTGAAGCAGTGCCTCCTGGGACTGGAGCGGCTGCTGGAGGAGAAACGTTTCGACCGTCCCCGGAATCTCATGGGTCTGGAGATCGAACTCAATCTCACGGACCGCGACGGCCTGCCGCGCATGATGAACGAGGAGGTGCTGGAGCGCATCGCGAGCCGTGATTTCCAGACGGAGCTCGCGCAGTTCAACATCGAAGTGAACATCGCTCCGCACCGGCTTTCCGGACGTGTCCTGGACCGCCTCGCCGAAGAGTTGCGCATGGCACTGGGATATGCCGACAGAAAGGCCCGGGAGGTCGGCGCGCAGATCGTGATGGTGGGAATCCTGCCCACGCTCGGAGCGCAGGACCTGGTGGGTGCGAATCTTTCCCGCGTCGACCGCTACACCCTGCTCAACGACCGCATCCTGGCGGCCCGCGGTGAGGACATCACCCTCGACATCGCCGGCGTGGAACGCCTGACCAGCACGTCGGGCTCCATCGCGCCCGAGGCCGCGTGCACCTCGATGCAGATGCACCTGCAGGTCACCCCGGCACGCTTCGCCGCCGTGTGGAACGCCGCGCAGGTGGTCGCCGGGCCGCAGGTCGCGCTCGGCGCCAACTCACCGTTCCTGTTCGGCCGGGAGCTGTGGCGGGAGACCCGCCCGACGCTCTTCCAGCAGGCGACGGACACCCGCCCCGAGGAGCACCGCGCCCAGGGCGTCCGCCCGTTGACCTGGTTCGGCGAGCGCTGGATCGACTCCGCCTACGACCTGTTCGCCGAGAACGTGCGCTACTTCCCGTCCCTGCTGCCGATCTGCGAGGACGAGGACCCGCTGCACGTCCTGGACGAGGGCGGGGTGCCGCAGTTGAAGGAACTCACCCTGCACAACGGCACGATCTACCGCTGGAACCGCCCGGTCTACGCGGTCGTCGACGGCGTCCCCCACCTGCGGGTGGAGAACCGGGTGATGCCCGCCGGGCCCACGGTCGCCGACGTCGTCGCCAACACCGCCTTCTACTACGGCCTCGTGCGGGCGCTGGCGGAGGCGTCCCGCCCGGTCTGGACGCGCCTGCCGTTCGCGGCCGCGGCGGCCAACTTCGACGAGGCCTGCCGCCACGGCATCGAGGCCGTGCTGCGCTGGCCCCGGTCCTCGCGCGGCAGCGGGACGATCGAAGTGCCCGTCGTGGAACTCGTGCTGGAGGAGCTGCTGCCGATGGCCGCCGCCGGCCTGGACGGCTGGGGCATCGACCCGGTCGACCGGGACCGCTACCTGGGGATCATCGAGGGCCGCTGCCGCAAGCGGACGAACGGCGCCGAGTGGCAGGCCGCGGTCTTCCACCGCGAGCTGGACCGCGGGCTCGACCGGCAGCGCGCGCTGGCCGCGATGACCGTGCGCTACTGCGAGCTGATGCAGGACGGGGCGCCCGTCCACGAGTGGCCCGTGGAGCCCTGAGCCGGGCCCGCGCGCCGTCCGCCGGGCCGATGAGGCAGGATGGCGCGCGTGGAGGCCTCGGAGAACGGCAGGACGATCGACGCGGGCGGCGCGGGAACCGGCGACGCCCGCGCACTGGAGCCGCGCACGCTGCGCAGTGAGACCTTGCTGGTGCTCGCGCTGTCGCTCGGCGCCAGCGCGCTCTCGGCGCTCATCAGCTTCATCGGTTCCGTCACCAAGCCCGGCGGGCTGAAGGACCAGGCCGCGACGCTGGTCGGCACGCACGCCCCGGGGCGTCCCTGGCTGGACCTGGCCTGGCAGCTGTTCGGGATCGCCACCGCGCTGGTCCCCGTCGCGCTCGTCGCGCATCTGCTGGCGCGCGAGGGCACCGGCATGCCGGTGATCGGCTTCGACCTGCGGCGCCCGCGCTCGGACGTACTGCGCGGAGCGGTGGTGGCCGCCGTGATCGGCGGCACGGGGCTGCTGTTCTACCTGGGGGCGCGGGCCTCGGGGGCCAACCTCACCGTGGTGCCCGAGTCCCTGCCGGACGTGTGGTGGAAGATCCCGGTCCTCATCGCCTCTGCGATCCAGAACGCCGTGCTCGAAGAAGTGATCGTCGTCGGCTATCTGCTGCGCCGGCTGGGCCAGTTGGGCTGGACGCCGATGGGGGCGCTGGTGGCGAGCAGTGTGCTGCGCGGCTCCTACCACCTGTACCAGGGCATCGGCGGGCTGCTCGGCAACATGGCGATGGGCGTCGTCTTCGTGCTGCTCTACCGCCGCTGGGGGCGGGTGGGCCCGCTGGTGGCGGCCCACTCGCTCATCGACATCGTGGCGTTCGTCGGGTACGCGGTGCTGGCGGGCAAGGTGGGCTGGCTGCCCACCGCGTGAGCGCGCGCCGGGTCAGGGGAGCGCGTGCAGCGCTCCGTCGACCACCGTCACCGCCCGGCCGGTGAGCAGCACCCGGTCCGCCCGGAGCACCGTCCGCACCAGGCCGCCGCGGGCGGAGGCCTGCAGTCCGGTCAGTTCGCCGCGGCCCAGCCGCGCCGCCCAGAAGGGGGCGAGGGCGGTGTGCGCGCTGCCCGTCACCGGGTCCTCGGGGATGCCGAGGGCGGGGAAGAAGCACCGCGAGACGAAGTCGTACTCCGCCGTCGCGGACTCGGCCCGCGCCGTGACGATCAGGCCCCGCTCCGACGGCAGCGCGGCCACCTTCGCCATGTCGGGGGCGAGTGCCCGTACCGTCTTCTCGTCGGCCACCTCGACCATCAGGTCGCCCACGTCCTCACCGGTTCCGTGGGCCGACAGCACGTCGGCGCCGATCGCCGGGGCGACGCCGGCGGGCACCTCGACGGGTGTCAGCGGAGCGGCCGGGAAGTCCATCGTGATCGTGCCGTCCGCGCCCGTGCTTGTCGTCAGCACCCCGCAGCGGGCACTGAACCGCACGGTGCCGGTGGCGGCGCCACTGGAGTGCAGGGCGTGGGCCGTGGCCAGTGTGGCGTGCCCGCACATGTTCACCTCCGCCGCCGGGGTGAACCAGCGCAGCGCCCAGTCCGCGTCGGCGGCGCCGGGCGTGGGGTGCGCGAAGGCGGTCTCGGAGAGGTTGAGCTCCGCGGCGACGGACTGGAGCCACTCGTCCGGGGGGAAGGCGTCGGCGTCGGGCAGCAGCAGCACGCCCGCGGGATTGCCCCCGAAGGGGAGGTCGGTGAAGGCGTCGACGATTCGAATCCGCATGCACATGAGCCTAGGCCGGGTGTGAAGCCGCAGGCCAGGGCCAATCCGGCGGTCGTGGACCCGGGGACTGAACGGGGTCTCAGACGAAGAAGGCGTTCACGCCGTCGACGTCGGACAGGAAGCTCTCGATGCGGGCCACCTTGCCGTCCCGCAGCGCCAGGACCGTCGCCACGTGCTCGTCGAGCACGGAGTCGTCGCGGCGGGCGGTGTTGTGCAGGGACAGGGCCACATTGTCCCGGCTCACCAGGATGTGGAGCAGTTCGAAGCGCAGGCCGTACCCGGCGATGCGGCGGGCGAGCCCCGCGACCTCGTCGGGGCCCCGGGCGGTCCCGGAGATCGCGCTGTCGCCGGGGAGCGTCCAGGCCACGTCGTCGTGCAGCAGGGCCCGCAGACCGCCCCAGTCGGCCTCGGCGAGCGCGGAGTGGAACGCCTTCCCGACGGCGTACTGCCTGCTGGTCCCACTCATGTCGCACCTCTTGCCGAGCCGGTTCAGGCCTCCGCTGGCCCCGACTCCGACGATCGCGGGCCCTCGGGAAGTGCACAAGTCGGGACAGGGATGATCCGCGTCCACCGGGGTAGCCGCCCCTCAGGGACGAAATGTGGTGAAAGAGGTGATTTCGATGACCGCACGGTCGCGCGGTACGCCGGAACGGCGGGACAGGCACCTCGGCGACCTGCACAGAACTCGGGCGATCGCCGGTGACGCGACGGAGCGAGGGCCGCTCGCACCGTGCGGAATCGGGCGTCGTGACCTCGGCCAACGGAGGACATCATGATCGTACTCGGCGTCATCCTGCTGATCATCGGATTCCTGGCAGGCATATCGATCCTGTGGACCATCGGGATCATCCTCGTGGTCATCGGGCTCGTGCTCTGGGTGCTGGGCGCCCTGGGACACGCCGTCGGTGGCCGTCGCCACTACTACTAGACGACCCGGGCAGACCCGGGCAGACCCGGGCAGACCCGGGCAGACCCGGGCAGAGCCGGGGGGAACGCCAACGGCGCGCACGGAGCGCGCCGTTCGGCGTGTGCGGGGCCGGCTCAGGCGCAGGCCGGGCAGAGTCCGCGGTAGGTGACCTCGACGGCGGACACCGTGAAGCCGAAGCGTTCCTCCGCGGGGAGGTCGCCGAGCGGATCGCCGGCCGGGTGGACGTCGCGGACGGTGCCGCAGCCGGAGCACACCAGATGCTGGTGCGGGCGGTGCGCGTTGGGGTCGTAGCGCTTCGCGCGGCCGTCCGTGGCGACCTCGATGACCTCGCCCAGGGAGACCAGTTCGCCGAGGGTGTTGTAGACGGTCGCGCGCGAGATCTCGGGCAGCCGCTGCGACGCCCGGGCGTGCACCTCGTCGGCCGTGAGATGCACGTGGTCGCCGTCGAGGACCTCCGCGACCACACGCCGCTGGGAGGTCATCCGCCAGCCGCGCCCTCGCAGTCGCTCCAGAAGGTCACTCATGTCGGTTCACCTGTTCAGGTTCGATGGGATACCCGAAATTTACCAGTGGACGTCCCGGAGCCGGTGCGATCGGCGGTAGGGGGTTGGCACGCTTCTTGACTTGGACTGCGTCCATCGTAGGATCGGTTCCGGCAACAGCCAAGGGACTGGAAGCCCTCAGCGCGGCAGGAGACAGGGACGTGACGGGATCACCGCGGGCGTTCTGCGCGGTGCCGGCCCTGCCGAGTCGTGGCTGAGGCCCCTTCCGCGCGCGTCGCGGCGCGTCCCGTGCGCCGCGCCCGGCCCCCGTCGTACGAGCGCCGAGGCCCCCTGCCCCCGCTGTCCCGCCGCCCGCAGTGCCTGAGCACCGTGATCCGCCTGGTCCGGAAGGATTCCCATGTCTGAGAACCATGACGCCATCGTCGTCGACGCCAAGACGGAGGGCGGAGGTGGCTGCCCGGTCGCCCATGGACGTGCTCCGCACCCGACGCAGGGCGGCGGCAACCGCCAGTGGTGGCCGGAGCGGCTCAACCTGAAGATCCTCGCCAAGAACCCGGCCGTGGCCAACCCCCTCGGCGGCGACTTCGACTACGCCGAGGCCTTCCTGGGCCTGGACCTCCCCGCGGTGAAGCGCGACATCGCCGAGGCCCTGACGACCTCCCAGGACTGGTGGCCCGCGGACTTCGGCCACTACGGCCCGTTCATCATCCGCATGGCCTGGCACAGCGCCGGCACCTACCGCATCAGCGACGGCCGCGGCGGCGCCGGCGCCGGGCAGCAGCGCTTCGCGCCCCTCAACAGCTGGCCGGACAACGGCAACCTCGACAAGGCCCGCCGTCTGCTGTGGCCGGTCAAGAAGAAGTACGGCCAGAACCTCTCGTGGGCCGACCTCATGATCCTCGCCGGCAACGTCGCCCTGGAGTCGATGGGCTTCGAGACCTTCGGCTTCGCCGGTGGCCGCGCGGACGTGTGGGAGCCCGACGAGGACGTCTACTGGGGCCCGGAGACCACCTGGCTCGGCGACGAGCGCTACACCGGCGACCGCGTGCTGGAGAACCCGCTCGGCGCCGTCCAGATGGGCCTCATCTACGTCAACCCCGAGGGCCCCAACGGGACCCCGGACCCGCTGGCCGCGGCTCGCGACATCCGTGAGACGTTCCGCCGGATGGCGATGAACGACGAGGAGACGGTCGCCCTGATCGCGGGCGGTCACACCTTCGGCAAGACCCACGGCGCGGGCCCGGCCGACAGCGTCGGCGCCGACCCGGAGGGCGCGTCGCTCGAGGAGCAGGGCCTCGGCTGGAAGAACAGCTTCGGCACCGGCAAGGGTGGTGACGCCATCACCAGCGGTCTGGAGGGCATCTGGACCAACACGCCGATCACCTGGGACAACAGCTTCTTCGAGATCCTCTTCGGTTACGAGTGGGAGCTGTTCCAGAGCCCCGCCGGTGCCAACCAGTGGCGGCCGAAGGACGGCGCCGGCGCGGGCACCGTCCCGGACGCCCACGACGCGTCGAAGTCGCACGCGCCGACGATGCTGACGACCGACCTGTCGCTGCGCGTCGACCCGGCCTATGAGCAGATCTCGCGGCGCTTCCTGGAGAACCCCGCCGAGTTCGCGGACGCCTTCGCGCGCGCCTGGTACAAGCTGACGCACCGCGACATGGGCCCGGTCGTCCGCTACCTCGGCTCCGAGGTCCCGGACGAGGTCCTGCTCTGGCAGGACCCGCTGCCGGCCGTGACGCACCCGCTCGTGGAGGCCGGCGACGTCGCCGCCCTCAAGGGCCTCATCCGCGACTCCGGCCTGACGGTCGCCCAGCTCGTCTCCACCGCGTGGGCGTCGGCCTCATCCTTCCGCGGCAGCGACAAGCGCGGCGGCGCCAACGGCGCGCGCATCCGCCTCCAGCCGCAGGCCGGCTGGGAGGTCAACGAGCCGGACGAGCTCGCGACGGTGCTGCGCACCCTGGAGGGCGTGCAGCAGTCCTTCAACGCCGGCCGCACCGACGGCAAGGAGGTCTCGTTCGCCGACCTGGTCGTCCTCGCCGGCGGCGTGGGCGTCGAGCAGGCCGCCAAGGAGGCGGGCTTCGAGGTCGAGGTGCCCTTCACCCCGGGCCGCGCGGACGCCACGCAGGACCAGACCGACACGGAGTCCTTCGCCGCGCTGGAGCCGGCGGCCGACGGCTTCCGCAACTACCTCGGCAAGGGCAACCGCCTGCCGGCCGAGTACCTGCTGATCGACCGGGCGAACCTGCTGACCCTCAGCGCCCCCGAGCTGACCGTCCTCGTCGGCGGCCTGCGCGTCCTGGGCGCCAACTACCAGCAGTCGTCCCTCGGTGTCCTCACCACGACCCCCGGGTCGCTGACCAACGACTTCTACGTCAACCTGCTCGACATGGGCACGGTGTGGAAGGCGACGTCGGAGGACGCGAACACCTTCGAGGGCCGCGACAGCGCCACGGGCGAGGTCAAGTGGACCGGCAGCCGTGCCGACCTGGTCTTCGGGTCCAACTCCGAGCTGCGTGCGCTCGCGGAGGTCTACGCGAGCGACGACGCGAAGGAGAAGTTCGTGCGCGACTTCGTCGCGGCGTGGACCAAGGTCATGGACCTCGACCGGTTCGACCTCGTCTGACGGTCCGACCGTGTGACTGTCTGACCGTGTGACGCCCCGGCGTCCTGGCCGGCCCCGTCGGGCCGGCCGGGACGCCGGTGTTTTTTTGCGGTACGCGCGCCTAGGCTCAGGGCCATGGGACCGCTCCTGCCGTACGTGGCCCTCGCCGCCTGCCTGGCCGCGGTCATGGGCCTCTTCGCGTGGCTGGCGACGGTGATCCGCCGCAGGGGCGTGGCCGGTTCCGCCGTCCGGGCGGCGATGGCCTCCTACGAGGAGGCCTTCCAGGTGACGGCCCACGACGCGCATTACGAGATCCAGGCGCAGGCGGAGCGGAAGACGCCCGTGACGGCGCCCGGCGATCCGTGGCGGCCGGTGCGCGAGGAGGGCGCCTCCCGCCGCGTTTCCCCGACGAGGCGGCCGCGTTGGCGGTTCGGCGCCCGGTGGCGGGCGCGCCGGCGCCGATGACGTACTGATCCTGCTGATGTCAGCGGCGCCGCAGCGACGGGTCGAGCAGGGCGGGCGGCGTGTCGAACTTCTCGTGCGCGGCGAGGTCGGCGCCCGGCGGGACGATCGCGTCGATCGCGTCGAGCACATCGGCGGAGAGCGTGATGTCCGCGGCGGCCAGCTGCGCGTGCAGGTGCTCCGGCGTGCGGGGGCCGATGATCGCGCCGGTCACGGCGGGGTGCGCGGTCACGAATCCGAGGGCGAGCTGGATCATGGTCAGACCGGCCTCGTCGGCGACCGCGGCAAGGCGCTCCACCGCGTCGAGCCGGGCGCGGTTGGAGGGTACGGACAGGTCGAAACGCTGCGGCAGGAGCGCCGAGCGGTGGGTGGTGATCTCCCGGCCCGCGCGGACCGCCCCCGACAGCCAGCCGGAGGCCAGCGGGCTCCACACCAGCACGCCGAGGCCGTACTCCTCGGTCACCGGCAGGACGTGGGCCTCGGCACCGCGCTGCAGGATCGAGTAGCTGGGCTGCTCGGTGACGTACCGGCCCACGTGGTGCTCCCGGGCGGCCCACTGGGCCTGGACGAGGCGGTGGGCCGGGAAGGTCGAGGAGCCGAAGTAACGGATCTTTCCCGCGCGTTGCAGGTCGGTCAGGGCCGACAGCGTCTCCTCGTCGCTGGTCGCCGGGTCCCACCGGTGGATCTGGTAGAGATCGACGTGATCGACGCCGAGTCGGCGCAGGCTGTCGTCGAGGGCGGTGACCAGCCAGCGGCGGGAACCGCCCCGGTGGTTGCGTTCGTCGCCCATCGGCATGGCCGCCTTCGTGGCCAGCACGATGTCGTCACGGCGGCCGGCGACGGCCTTGCCGACCATCTCCTCCGACTGCCCGTCGCCGTACATGTCGGCGGTGTCGATGACGTTGATCCCGCCCTCCAGGGCGGCGTCGACGATCGCGGTGGCCTCGTCCTGGGTGGTGCGTCCGATCGGGCCGAAGTTCATCGCGCCGAGCGCGAGGGAGCTGACCTGCACACCGGTGCGGCCCAAGGTGCGGTACTGCATGACCGTGTCTCCTCTGGAACTGCTTGGTCGTAGGCCCCCTGCTCTGGCATCATGAGCAAGCGGAACCTTGTTCCGTTAACGATACGGAACGACGTTCCGTTTAGCAAGCGCGATTCGGCAGTGGAGGCACGCCGCGGTGAACGACAGCGACGCGGGCGCGGTGGGCGCGGCCCGGCCCAAGCGGGCGGACGCCCGGCGCAACAAGGAGACCCTGCTCGAAGCGGCCGCCGCGAGCTTCGTCGCGGCGGGCGTCGAAGCGCCGGTGCGCGACATCGCGGCCAGGGCCGGCGTCGGGACGGGCACGATCTACCGCCACTTCCCCACGCGGGCGGATCTGATCATCGCCGTCTACCGGCACCAGGTCGAGGCGTGCGCGGAGGCCGGACCGGCGCTGCTGGCCGGCGCGGCGAGTCCGTACGTGGCCCTGGCGCAGTGGATTGATCTCTTTGTCGATTTCCTGGTCACCAAGCACGGACTCGCCGCGGTGCTGCAGTCCGACCACACCGAGTTCGACGCCCTGCACGCCTACTTCCTCGACCGGCTGCTGCCCGTGTGCGCCCAGCTGCTCGATGCCGCGGCCGGCGCCGGGGAGATCGGCACCGGCACCGACGCGTACCAGCTCATGCGCGGCGTCGGAAACCTGTGCATCGGCGCGGAGAGCGATCCCCGCTACGACCCGCGCGTCCTGGTCGGACTCCTCGTCGCGGGACTGCGTTCGGCCCGGCTCTGAATTCGTGTGCCCCGCCGTGTCGAGAACCGGCGGCCGGCTCCGTCCCAGGGGTGAAGGCGGCCACAATGGGCCGCACCAGGAGCGAGGAGAACGACCATGGCCAAGTACCTGCTGCTCAAGCACTACCGAGGCGCTCCGTCCGCGGTCAACGACGTGCCCATGACCGAGTGGACGCCGGAGGAGATCTCGGCGCACATGCAGTACATGCACGAATTCGCGGCCCGGCTGGAGAAGACCGGCGAGTTCGTCGACGGTCAGGCGCTCGCCCCCGAGGGGACCTGGGTGCGGTACGACGGCGAGGGGCGGCCGCCCGTCACCGACGGCCCGTTCGCCGAGACCAAGGACCTCATCGCCGGCTGGATGGTGATCGACGTCGACAGCCACGAGCGCGCCGTCGAACTCGCCGGGGAGCTGTCCGCCGCACCCGGAGCGGGCGGGAAGCCCATCCACGAGTGGCTGGAGCTGCGCCCGTTCCTGACCGCTGCCCACACCATCACCGAGTGACCTCTGCCATGGACGAGGCCCTGCTCCGGAGCCTCACACCGAGCGTGCTCGCGATCCTCGTCCGCCGCGGAGCCCCCTTCGCGGCGGCCGAGGACGCCGTGCAGGACGCGCTGGTCGAGGCGGTCCGCGTCTGGCCGGACGACCCTCCGCGCGACCCCAAGGCGTGGCTGGTCACCGTGGCCTGGCGCCGGTTCCTCGACGCCGCCCGGGCGGACGCCGCCCGGCGCCGGCGCGAGGACCTCGTCGACGAGGAGCCGGTGCCGGGGCCCGCGCCGGGCGCGGACGACACGCTCCAGCTCTACTTCCTGTGCGCCCACCCGTCGTTGACGCCCTCGTCCGCGGTCGCGCTCACCCTGCGCGCCGTGGGTGGTCTGACCACCCGTCAGATCGCCCGGGCCTACCTGGTGCCCGAGGCGACGATGGCGCAGCGCATCAGCCGTGCCAAGCGCACCGTCTCCGGCGTGCGCCTGGACCGGCCCGGCGACGTCGCCACCGTGCTGCGCGTCCTCTACCTGGTCTTCAACGAGGGCTACTCCGGCGACGTCGACCTCGCCGCCGAGGCGATCCGCCTCACCCGTCGACTCGCCGCCGCGATCGATCATCCCGAAGTGGCCGGGCTGCTCGCCCTGATGCTGCTCCACCACGCCCGGCGCGCCTCCCGGACCGGGCCCGACGGCAGCCTGGTGCCGCTCGCCGAACAGGACCGCGGCCGGTGGGACACCGGGGCGATCGCCGAGGGTGTCGCGATCCTCCAGGCGGCCCTCGCCCGCGACCGGCTGGGCGAGTACCAGGCCCAGGCCGCCGTCGCGGCGCTCCATGCCGACGCGCGAACCGCCGAGGAGACCGACTGGGTGCAGATCGTGGAGTGGTACGACGAGCTGGTGCGCCTGACCGACAGCCCGGTCGTCCGGCTCAACCGCGCGGTGGCCGTCTGCGAGGCCGACGGACCGCGCGCGGGGCTCGCGGCGCTCGCGGCGGTGACCGGCTCCCCGTCCGGCTCCCCGGGCGCGGACCCCGTTCCGCGCCACACCGCGGTGGCGGCCCATCTCCACGAGCGCGACGGTGATCTCGTGACGGCGGCACGGCTGTACGCCGAGGCGGCCCGCAGGGCCCCCGACCTCGCCGAGCGTGATCATCTGACGCGCCAGGCCGCCCGGCTCAACGCCCTCCTGCGCGGCGGCTGACCGGCCGCTGCCGCCGCTACGGACGGACGGGAAACGGGCACGCGTCCGCGGGGAGCGTTCTCGTCCACCCGTTGCCGACCGCGCGGACGTTCTTGGGCGCCGGCTTGCCCTGTCCCTGGACGGAAGCATCCGCGCCGCCGGTCCCTCCCACCGAGGTGACGGACCGGGAGTCCAGCGGCACGAGCGCGTGGGTCACCGTGCACGTCAACTGGAGCATGGCCGCGTGGCTGAAGGGGCTGAGGTTCCCCGGGAGCAGGACGGAGACCGTGCCGTTGTCGGTGGTCGCATGCGGTGCCGCGATCATGCGGGGCAGCTCTGTGGTGGCGGACTCCGCGGCCTCGCTCTTGGCCGGTCCGTCGAACAGCAGGGCCAGGACGGCGCTGAGCTCCCGGGCGCCGACGACCTTGCGGCCGTAAGGTGCCGGAACCCCGTTGACGAGGAAGTACACATCGGCCGACGACGCGGGCTGCGCGTCGGCGCGGGAAATGCCGCTCGCCGGTTCGCCGGCCTGGATGACGCCGGACGGGGGGACACCGCACGCCCCCAGCGTGAGCGCGGCCGCGGCCCCGACGAGCAGCGCCGCCGCACGGGAGCGCTTCACCGGGCACCCGCCGCGGCGTCGTCGTCGGCCGTCGAGGACTCGCGGTGCAGGGGGAGTTCGACGGTGAACGCCGCCCCGCCCCAGGGCTGGTTCGCCGCGCTGATGCGGCCGCCGTGCAGGTGGACGTTCTCCACCGTGATGGCCAGGCCGAGCCCGCTGCTCTCGCTCCTGGTGCGCGAGGCGCCGGCCTTGTAGAAGCGCTCGAAGATGTGCGGCATCGCCTCCTCGGCGATCCCGGGTCCGCTGTCGGACACCTCGATGACGGCCCACGCCAAGCCGCTTCGCTCCTCCCGCACGCTCATGGTCAGCCGCACGGGCGGCGCCCCGTGCCGCAGGGCGTTGCCGACCAGATTGGCCATGACGACGTCGAGGCGGCGCGGATCCACGCGCGTCCTGAGCACGCCGGGCCCCGGCAGGTCGGTCTCCACCTGGTCCTGCCACCCCCGGGAGGCGAGGGTGCGGCGTACCGACTCGGCCAGGTCGACCTCGTCCAGGTTGGGTTCGATCGCCCCCGCGTCGAAGCGGGAGATCTCCATCAGGTCCTCCACCAGGGCGCTCAGCCGGATGGTGCCCTCACTGATGAGCCGCAGCGCGTCGCCGGTCTCCCGGTCGTGGTGCAGCGCGTTCTCGTCCAGCACGTCGGTGAGCGCCGCCATCGCCGTGAGCGGGGTGCGCAGTTCGTGGGAGACGTCCGCGGCGAAGCGGCGCGCCTGGGCCTCCAGCCGGCGCAGCTCCGCGACCGACCGCTCCAGCGCGGCCGCGGTGTCGTTGAAGGACTGGGAGAGGTCCGCCAGTTCGTCGGAGCCGTTGACGGCCAGCCGGACGTCGAGGTGCCCCTCGGCCATCCGGCGCGTCGCGCGGCGCAGCGCCCGTACGGGGCGGAGCACGCCGCTGGCGGCCAGCAGCGCCAGGACCACGGCGAGGGCGAGTGCCACCAGTGTGGCGCGCTCGATACCGCTGACCATCGCCTGGACGTAGCCGTTCTCCGCGTCCTGCGGCACCACCAGGTACATGACCATCCCCGAGAGCAGGAGGTTCTTCGACGGGGGGTTGGCGTAGGTGATCGGCATGCCGACGACGAGCCAGGGATGCCCGTCGGCGTTCACGCGCTGGAACACCGCGGCGGGAGTGGTGTGCACGGAGCGCAGGAGTTCGGGGCTCAGCCGGTCGAAGTCCGCACTGGTCGACCAGGCGCGGAGCTTGCCGTAGGTGGCCAGGACCCGCCAGTTGCGTTGCGGGTTGTCGTAGAGCACATGGTTGACGGCCGCCTGCAGGTCCTCCTGGCCCGGTGTCGAGGGGGTGTAGACGGCGACGTTGTCGACGCTGTGCCGGAACTGCTGGATCACCGAGTCCTGGCTCTGCTGGAGGACGCCCGTACGCGCCTCCCGGAAGGCGAGCGCGCCGGTGCTCAGGGAGCTGGCCACGGCCACCAGCGCGAAGGCCACCACCAGGCGGGCGCGCAGGCCCCGCAGCGGCAGCGGCGCCTTCGCCAGGGCCGCCCCGAGGAACCGCTTCGGCCGGGGAGCGGGCTCGCCGGCGGCCGCGCCGGCCTCGCGGGCCCGTACGGATCTCCTGCCGCTCACGGGGAGACGAACCGGTAGCCGAAACCGCGGACGGTCTGGATGTACTGCGGATCCCCGCCCAGTTCGCCCAGTTTGTTGCGCAGCCGCTTCACGCAGGCGTCCACGAGCCGTATGTCGCCGTGGTAGCTGTGCTCCCAGACGGCTTCCAGCAGTTGCTGGCGGCTGAAGACCTGGCCGGGCGAGGCCGACAGCGTCAGCAGCAGCCGGAGTTCGGAGGGGGCGAGCGCGACGGGGGCGCCGTGGTGCGTCACCACGAGCCCGGCCCGGTCGATGACCAGCGCGCCGTGCGACTCCGCCCTGGGGCGGATGCCGTCGGCGACCGACGCGTCCTGCCGGCGCAGTACGGCCCGTATTCGGGCGTCGAGCACCCGGGCCTGCACGGGCTTGACCACGTAGTCGTCGGCGCCGGCCTCCAGGCCCACAACCACGTCGATGTCGTCCCCCTTGGCGGTCACCATGATGATCGGCACCTGGTCGCGGTCCCTGATCCGCCGGCACACGTCGAGGCCGGACATGCCGGGCAGCATGAGGTCGAGCACCACCACGTCGGGCCGGAAGGGGCGGAGCTGCTCCAGCCCCTCTTCGCCCGTACCGGCGGCCACGACGTGATGGCCCTGGTGCCGCAGCGCCAATTGCACGGCATTGCGGACATCCGGGTCGTCTTCGACAATAAGGACTCGCGACACCTCGACAGTGTACGCAGACCGTATTCGGTGATCGGCCCGCGAAGAGCCCCTCCCGGGGCCTGTTACAGAAGGGTCATAAGGAGAGCTGCCCGTTATCTTCTTGTGACTTTCCGAACCTATGGCGATCATCTGAAATGACCAGTTTGAGCTGCCATGTATTCGGCACGAGAGCGGGAATCCGCACCGCCCACCGAGAGCGCGGCCGCCCACCGCAGTCGCCGGCAGAGCGACTCCGGGCACGGCGGGCGCCGCCGGACGTCCCATCGCCGCCGTCCGCGCCGCCGGGGCGGGCGCTGGCCGATCCTGGTCATGGCGGCCGCCGGTCTGCTCGGCTCCGCCATGTTCCTCCTCGACGGCGGGCGGAGCGACGCGTCCAGCAGTACGCAGCCCCCGCGGCACGTGACGCACCTCACCCACTCGCCCGCGCCCCGTCCGAGCCCGACGCCCACGCCGACGCCCACCCCGACACCTACCGAGATCGACGTCCCGGCGACGGGCAGTGGCATGTTCACCACCGCGCGGGCCGGCGGCGAGAAGGTCGGCCGCGGTCCGCATCTGATCCGCTACGCGGTGCAGGTCGAGACCGGGCTCGATGTCTCCCCCGACGAGGCGGCGCGGGAGATCGCCGGGATACTCGCCGCCCCCAGGGGCTGGACCCACAGCGGCAACAACTCGTTCCGGCCGGTGGGCGCGGGGGAGCCCTACGACCTCGTGATCAAGATAGCGACACCGGGGACGGCGGACGCCCTGTGCTGGGCGGGCATCCACCAGAGCACCCACGGCGAGTACAACTGCGAGATCCCCGGCGGGGTGGTGGTCAACCTCAAGCGCTGGGTGAAGGGCTCGCCCACGTTCGACGGACCGATCCACGAGTACCGCGCGCTGATCATCAACCACGAGATGGGGCACTCCCTGGGCCTCACGCACATGACCTGCGGCGGCCCCGGTCAACCGGCCCCCGTCATGATGCAGCAGATCAAGGGGCTGCACGGCTGCGTCGCCAACGCCTGGCCGTACGACAAGAACGGCCACTACGTCTCCGGGCCGCACGTGCCGTAGGGGGCCGCCCCGGCCTCCGTGACGGGCCGAGTCCCGCCGTTACAGCCCGGTCATCGTCCGGGCCGCGGGCCATCACCTGCGGACGCCACTCTTCAACCCGGCGGCACCCCTTGGTCGTCGCGGGCGTCCGCGGCTCCGGAAGCCGCAGGCGCGGGCACTGCCCCGCCGCCACGCACCACACCCCACCCTCTCGATCGGACGGAAGAGCATGTCTGGATCCCGCACTGTTCGGAAACTGGCCGTGGCGGTGAGTCTGCTGCCGCTGCTCGCGGCCTGCGGCTCCGGCGCGGCGTCGCACGCGGCGGACGGCGGCGGGAAGTCCTCGGCGGGCTCGTCCGGGGAACTCGACGTTCCCGCGGACGCCGGCGCGGACCTCAAGAAGCAGTACCTCATGGAGAACGCGGTCGCGGCCTGCATGAAGAAGCAGGGGTTCGTCTACACGCCCGTGGCCCCCGAGGACCCCTTGGCCTCCTGGGACACCGACGGGGCGGACTACCGGCTGACGGAGAAGTACCGGCAGAAGTACGGCTTCGGCATCTACGCGGCCTTCGTCTACCCCGACGATCCCCAGGCACCTGGCAGCAAGGCGGCCCAGAACGCCTCGACCGTCTCTCCCAACGCGGACTACGTCGCCACCCTCACGGCCTCGCAGAAGACCGCCTACGACAAGGCGCTGGGCGGCCCCCCGGACCCGAAGACCGGCGAAAAGGGGTGGTCGGGCTGCGAGGGATCGGCCAACCGCCAGGTCTACGGCTACGCGTCGCCCCAGGAGCGCAGCAATGCCTCCGCGGCACAGGACCAGGCGAACGCGCAGGCGCTCAACGGCGATCCGCAGCTGATCGCGCTGGCCCAGGCGTACGCCTCGTGCCTGAGCAAGGACGGCATCCACGTCACCACCACGCAGCCGACCGGCATCGGGGACATGGTCAAGTTCCAGGCGAGCATGTCCACTCCCCCCAACGCGCGGATCGGCACCGTGACCCCGGACGGGACCCCGCTGGACACCATGAGCAAGGACGAGGCCCTGCCGCTGCTCACCAAGGACATCGCCCTGGCGCTGCAGGACCTGAAGTGCGGCAAGGAGTTCCGGGCCGCCTACTTCCCGAAGTTCCTCAAGGCCCCGACCAGCGGCGGCGGTGCCGGATGAGCCGCCGCCGCGACCGGGTGGGCAGCCGCCCCCGGCAGTTGGGGATCATCGTCTCCGCGGTGGGGCTCGTCGGGGCGGGCGGCTGGTTCGCCGGCTCGCAGATGCAGTCGCCGGCGGACGCGGCGGCCGCCCATCGGCCGCCGGAGGCCGGACCGGTCACCGTCGCGGTCCAGCGGCGGGCGCTGACGGCGAGTGTGGTGGCGCAGGGGTCGGTGGAGTTCGCCTCACCGCAGAGCCTCGCGCTGGCCGGGCCGGTCGGATCCGCCGACTCCGGCTCCGGCGGGTCCGGCTCTGGGGCCGGTGACGCCGTCGTCCAGCGGGTCACCAAGGCGCTGGTCGCCGGGTCGGAGGTGAAGGAGGGCGACGTGCTGATGCAGGTGAGCGGCCGGCCGGTCCTGGTGCTGCGCGGCACCGTCCCGATGTACCGCACGCTGGGGCCCGGCACGTCGGGGGACGACGTCCGGCAGCTCGAGCAGGCCCTGAAGCGGCTGGGGTTCACCTCCGCCGGAGCCACCGGGACCTACGGGCTCGGGGACGCCACCGCGGTGAGCCGCTGGTACCGGAGCAAGGGTTTTCACGCCGAGGAGCCCAGCGTCGCGGACAAGCAGCAGCTGGGGACGCTCGAAGCGGCGGTGACCACCGCCCAGCAGGCCGTCCTCGCGGCCGCGGGTGCGGGCGGCGGTTCCGAGGGCGCCGGCAGCGGCACCGGTGACGAAGAGGCCAGGCTGCAACGGAAGGCGGCGCAGCAGCAGTTGGACGCGGCCAATGCCGCGCTCGCCGCCTTCCAGGCCGGCTACGGGACCAAGGTCCCCGCCGGTGAGGTGATCTTCCTGCCGGATCTGCCGGCCCGCCTGGACAAGGTGTCCGTGAAAATCGGTGACACGCCGTCAGGAATTCTGGGCACGGTCACCAGCTCCCGGGTCGTGGTGCAGGCCGTGGTCCCCGGCAGCGACGCCACATTGCTCCACAAGGGCATGACGGCGCAGGTGGAGACCCCCGACGGCGGAAGAGCGGTGGGGAAGCTGGTGGCACTCGGCGACGACGTGCCGAAGAACGACGCGGGGAACGGCCAGGACACGGCGGGAACCTCGGGCGGAGGTGGCGGCGACGCCGCGGCGCCGGTGCCGGTGCAGATCTCCGTCCCGTCGGGGAAGCTGACCGGCAACGCCAACGGGTCCGCCAAGGTGACCATCGAGGTGGGCTCGTCGGACGGCAAGGTGCTGACGGTGCCGATCGCCGCGCTCCACACGTCGGCCGACGGGCAGGCCAGGGTGCGGGTCCGTCGCGGCAGCACCGTGGTGGACGTCCCCGTCAAGGCGGGTCTGTCCGCGGAGGGCCAGGTGGAGGTCACGCCCACCGGCGACGCCCTGAAAGCCGGCGACTCCGTGGTGATCGGCCAGTGAACGGCCCGCGGACGCTCCTCCTGCCCGCCGTGCCGGACGCGGACACGGTGATCCAACTGGTCGGCGTCGACCGGGTCTTCGACTCCGAACCGCCGGTGCACGCCCTGCGGGACGTGAACCTGGCCGTCCGCCGCGGGGAGCACCTGTCGATCGTCGGCCCGTCCGGTTCCGGCAAGTCGACGCTGCTCAACACCCTGGGCCTGCTCGACCGCCCCACCGCGGGCGCCTACTGGCTGGACGGGGTGGAGACCAGGACGCTCGGCGACCTGGAGCGCACCTCGCTGCGCGGCAGCCGGATCGGATTCGTCTTCCAGTCCTTCCACCTGCTGCCCTACCGCACGGTGGACGAGAACGTCATGCTGGCCGAGGCCTATCGCCGGCCGCGCCCGGGACGCGGCCGCGCAGGCCGCCGCGCGCGGGCCGAACAGACCCTGGAACGCGTGGGCCTGGCGCACCGGGCCGGCTTCCGGCCGGACCGGCTCTCCGGCGGCGAGCGGCAGCGCGTGGCGATCGCCCGCGCGCTGATGAGCGAGCCCGCCCTGCTGCTCTGCGACGAGCCGACCGGCAACCTCGACAGCGAGAACACCGGCTCGGTGCTCGACCTCTTCGACGAACTGAGCGAGCAGGGCATGACGTTGGTGGTGATCACCCACGAGGAGGCGGTCAGCAGGCGGGCCGACCGGCGGGTGCGGATCAGTGACGGACGGCTGACCGAGGAGACCCGATGAGGGCCCGGCTGCGCGCCAGGGCGCGCGTGCTCGAACTGGCGGCCGCGGCGGACCGCGCGGCAGCGGGCCCCCGCAAGCCGGGCCGCGGGCGACGGGCACGGCGCCGCGGCAGGGCCGGGGGCATCGAGCGCCCCTGGATGGACCTCCGGGACCTGGGGAGCGAGGCGCTGGCCGGGGTGCTCGCCCGCCCGATGCGCTCCGCCCTGACCACACTGGGCACCGTCCTGGGCATCACCACCCTGGTCATCACCATCGGGGTCTCGGCCACCGCGGGCAACCAGATCGTCGGCCGCTTCGACGCCCTCACCGCGACCTCGGTCACGGTGGTGGTCCCGCCGCCGCCCCCGTCGGCCGACCCCGTTCCACTGGTGGACTGGTCGGGCGTCGACGCGGTCCGGCGGTTGGCCGGGGTCGAGTCGGCGGCGGCCCTCGCCGACTCCCAGGCCACCGCGAACGTCCAGGTGCGGGCGAACGACGTGGTGGCCCCCGGCGACCTCACCGGCCAGACGCTGGCCGTCCTCGCCGCGTCGCCCACGCTGCCCGCCGCGGTGCGCGGGCGGATGACGACCGGGCGCTTCTACGACGACGGGGACATCGCCCGGCACGACCGGGTGGCGGTGCTCGGCGACCAGGCCGCACGGCTGCTCGGCATCAGCTCGGTGCGCGATGCGCCGGCGGTCTTCCTGGGGGGCCAGGCCTACACCGTGATCGGGATCCTCGGCGGAGCCGAGCGCGAGCAGCAGCTCGCCGCGGCGGTGATGCTGCCGCCCACCACCGCCCAGGACCAGCTGGGCCTGGGAGCGGTGACCCGGGTCCTGATCAACACCGCGCTCGGCGCGGCGCTCCAGGTCGCGCACCAGGCGCCGATCGCGCTGGCCCCGGGTGCCGAGGACGCCCTCGCCGTCACCGCACCGCCCGACCCGGCCAAGGCGCGCAAGGGAGTCCAGGGCGACGTCAACGGCCTGTTCCTGGTCCTCGGACTGGTCTCCCTGGTGGTCGGGGCCATCGGCATCGCCAATGTGACGCTGGTGACGGTCATGGAGCGGATCGGGGAGATCGGGCTGCGCCGCGCGCTGGGCGCCTCCCGACGGCAGATCGCCGCCCAGTTCCTGGTGGAGTCGACGACCATCGGCCTCCTCGGCGGCGTCCTCGGCGCAGTCCTCGGCATGGTCGTCGTCGTGGCCGTCTCCGCCGCCAGGGACTGGACCCCGGTCCTGGACGTCCGCCTCGCGTTCGGGGCCCCGGTCGCCGGAGCCCTCGTCGGACTCCTGGCCGGCCTCTACCCGTCGCTGCGGGCGTCGCGTATGGAACCCGTCGACGCCCTGCGCTCCTGAGACACGGCGAAGCCCCGGGCGGACGGGCCGGCACCCTGTCCACCCGGGGCTTCCCCGGCCGTCGAACGTGCCCGGGCCTAGGGGATGAGCAGCAGCTTCCCGACCGTTCCGCGGGACTCGATGTCCCGGTGGGCACGTGCCGCTTCCCGCAGCGGGTAGCGACCGCCGACGAGCGGTGCGAGCCTCCCCGCCCGCACCATGGCGAAGATCTCGCCGGTGCGCCGGACCAGTGCCTCACGCGTCGGCACATGGTCGTTGAGCACCGGGTACGTCAGGAAGACGCTGCGCCGCAGGTCGGTCGGCCTGAGGGACGGGATTCCCATCATGGGGCCGTAGAAGGCGTGCACCCCGTGGGGGCGCAGTGCGAGCTGGGACGACCGGAACGTCGGGGTGCCGCCGCCGTCGTAGACGACGTGGGCGCCCTCACCGCCGGTGAGGTCCCTGACCCGGTCCTCGAAGCCGCCGCCGGACCACACCAGGACGTGGTCGGCGCCGGCCTCCCGCGCCGTTGCCGCCTTCTCCTCACGGGAGACGAGCCCGATCACGGTGGCGCCGCGCGCCTTGGCCATCTGCGTGAGCAGCAGGCCGACGCCGCCCGCCGCGGCGTGCACCACCGCCGTGGTGCCGGGGCCGACCGGGTAGGTCTCCGTGACCATGTGGTGTGCGGTGATCCCCTGCAGCATCACGGCGGCCGCCGTCCCGTCCGCGATGCCGTCCGGGACCTTCACCACCGAGGAGGCGGGCAGGGCGATCAACTCGGCGTAGCTGCCCTGGTGGTCGTACCACGCCACCCGGTCGCCGACCGCCGGCCCGTCGACGCCCTCGCCGAGGGCGACGACGCGGCCTTCGCCTTCCGCGCCCAGGACCAGTGGCGCGGTCCAGCCGGTGGCGCCGTGCTGCCGGATGCCGGTGTCCATGTAGTTCACACCGGCGGCGGCCAGCCGTACGAGCACCTCGCCGGGGCCCGGAACCGGATCCGGCAGCTCGGTCCAGGTCATCACCTCGGGGCCGCCGTGCTTCTCGATGCGGATCGCGTGCATGTGGGGAACGCCCTTTCAGTAGCCGGCGGTCAGGCCGCCGTCGATGGCGAGCGCTGCGCCGGTGATGAACGGGCTCTCGTCGCTGAGCAGGAACGTCGCGAACGCGGCGATCTCCGACTCGTCGGCGGCGCGGCCGGTCGGCTGCCGGTCGAGGAGGGCGCTCGCGGCTGCCGGGTTGCTCTTGGTGAAGCCCTGCCACAGCGGGGTGTTGACCAGGCCGGTCACCAGGGCGTTGACCCGTACGCCGTCCTTGGCGGCCTCGAGCGCCGTGGAACGGGTCAGGCCCACGACTCCGTGCTTGGCGGCCGCGTAGGCGGCCGCGGCCGGGTCGCCGACCACGCCGACCACGGAGGCGTTGTTGACGACGGAACCGCCGCCGCTGGCGACGATCGCCGGGATCTCGTACGTGAGGCTGTGGAAGACACTGGTCAGGTTGAGGGCGATGACACGGTTCCAGAAGGACGTGTCGATGTCGCGGAGCGCGCCCTGGCTGTCGCCGCCGCCGGCGTTGTTGAACGCACCGTGCAGGCCGCCGAATTCGGTGACGGCGACGTCGACCAGGTGGGCGACCTCCTCCTCGACCGTGACGTCGGTCGGGACGAACAGGGCCTTCCCGCCCTCGCGGGCGATCTCCGCCGCGGTCGCCTCGCCGCGTGCCCTGTCGCGGGCGCCGATGAGCACGGTCGCCCCCTCGGAGGCGGCTCGCTTCGCGAACGCGGCGCCCATGCCGGAGGTGCCTCCGGTGACGACGACGACCTTGGACTGAAGGCGGTTGGACATGCTTCTCCCTTGGTTGCCCGGCGTGGCGGGGCCACGGGTTGCCGGGACGGACTGGTGCGGGGGTGCGGGGGTGGGGGGGGCGGGTGCGCGGCGCGGACGGCGCCGGCGGATGCCGCCCGGGGTCAGTGGACGGGGGCGGGGGCTTCCAGGGCTTCGGCCCCGGCGGCGGCCGAACCGTGCTCCGGGCGGGGGGCGTTCACCGCGAAGAAGGAGAACAGGGCGGCCACGGCCAGGAATCCGGCCGCCCACCAGAACCCCACGCTGAAACCGTGGACCAGTGCGGCGGGGGTCGCCGCCCCGCCGTGCCCGCGGTGGGCGGCGAGATAGGCCGCGGTGGAGCTCGCGGCGACGGTGTTCAGCAGGGCCGTTCCGACCGAGCCGCCGACCTGCTGGGAGGTGCCGACCATGGCGGAGGCGACGCCCGCGTCCTGCGGGGCGACCCCGTGGGTGCCCAGGCTCATGGCGGGCATGAAAGCGGTGCCGATGCCGAGGCCGGTGATGACCTCGGCGACGGCGAGCAGGCCGTAGGAGCTGTGCTCGTGCAGGAGGGCGAGCAGCAGTACGCCGACGCCGCTGACGAGGTAGCCGCCGGCCATGAGCAGCCCGGGGCGCATCCTGGCGGACAGCCGGGTGCCCAGGAGCATGGAGCCGGCGCCCTGCGCGACCCCCAGCGGCACGAACGCGAAACCGGCCGCGACGGGGGAGTAGCCCTTGACCAGCTGCAGGTAGTAGCTGAGGAAGAGGAACATGCTGAACATGCTCATCACGCCGAAGGCCACCGAGACGTAGGCGCCGGCCCGGTTGCGTTCGGTCAGCACGTGCAACGGGAGCAGCGGCGACGCGATCCTGCCCTGCGTGATCAGGAAGGCCAGGAGCAGCACCGCGCTCCCGACGAGCATGGCGACGGTGAGGCCCGAGCCCCAACCGCGGCTCTCCGCCTCGGAGAAGCCGAAGACCAGGGCGACCAGTCCGAGGGTGGCCAGGATCGCGCCGGGCAGGTCGATGCGGCCGCGCCGTTCCGCGCCGGGGACGTCGTGCACCACGGTGAGCGCGCCGACGATGCCGACGACGGCGAACGGGATGTTGACGAACATCGACCAGCGCCAGTTCAGGTACTCGGTGAGCACACCGCCCAGCACCAGGCCGAGCACGCCGCCCGCGGTGGCGATGGCACCGTAGATGCCGAACGCCTTGGCCCGCTCCCTGGCGTCGGTGAACGTCAGCGAGATCAGGGCGAGCGCGGCGGGGGCGAGCAGGGCCCCGAACACACCCTGTCCGGCACGGGCGACCAGCAGAACGCCCAGGCCGTTCGCGGCTCCGCCGAGCGCGGACGCCAGGGCGAAGCCGACCAGCCCGATGGTGAACGCGCGCTTGCGGCCGAGCAGGTCGCCCAGGCGGCCGCCGAGGATGAGCAGACCGCCGAAGGCCAGCCCGTAGGCGGTGATGACCCACTGGCGGCCGCCGTCGGAGAAGTGCAGGGCGTGCTGTGCGGAGGGGAGCGCGATGTTCATGACCGCGCTGTCCAGGAACACCATCAGCTGGGCGATCGAGATGAAGAGCAGTGCCGCCCAGCGGCGCGGATGCGGATGACGGGGTGCAGACATGGCAGGGCGTTCTCTCGGTGCGGGAGGAGGAGACGTCGGTGCGGAGACGGGCTCCTGGACGCGACGTCGTCTTAAAGACGCGGCTCCTGGCGCTCGGGGGGCCCGGGGGCCCGGGGCGCAAGCGGACCGCGTGGTCAGCTTGACCGTAACACGTAAGCGGACCGGGCGGTCACGTTAACTGCGCCACAAACGGACCGGACGGTCATGTTCGGCTCCCGTGAAACTGACCCATGGGTCCGGTTGAGTTAGACTCGCCGCGGTACGAAGGAGGCGCCATGACGGAACCGGCAGCGGCCAGACCGATGCGCAGCGATGCCGTACGGACCCGGAAACTGCTGGTCGGCGCGGCGTCCAAGGCGTTCGCCGAGCGGGGCGCCGAGGTGTCCGTCGCCGAGATCGCGGGGCTGGCCGGGATCGGCAAGGGGACCGTGTTCCGGCACTTCCCCACGAAGGGCGACCTTCTCGCGGCGATCGTCTCCGAGAAGATGCACGCCCTCGCCGCGACCGGCGAGCGGCTGACGCAGGCCGCGGACCCCGGGCCCGCGCTGTGCGAGTTCATGAGCGCCGCGATCGAACTCCAGGTCGAGGACCGCGCCTTCTGCCAGGTCGTCGACGGGGTGGCCCGCGACCATGCCGAAGTGCGCAGGAGCCAGGAGAGGGTGGCCGCTGTCACCGACGCGCTGACCGACCGCGCGCGCCGGGACGGAGCCGTCCGCCCGGACATCACCGGCCAGGACGTCATGCTGATGATGAGCGGGATCCCGCAGACCACGTCCCGCCTGCACGCGTCCCAGCCGCACCTGTGGCGCCGCTACCTGCGCCTGGTCTTCGACGGCATGCGCGCCACCGGCGTCCCGCCGCTCCCGGGCCCCCCGCCCGGCACGGGCAGTGCGGACCCCCTCACGCCCGCGGGCCCCTGAGCCCGGTGCCGGGCGATACGCCCGGGCCGGCGGGCATCGCCCGCCGTTTCCCATGTGCGAGCATTTGCTCGTATCGTGGGAGGGCAGAGTTTGGAGGGGACGATGACCGCCACACCCGCGGACAACGACGTCGCGTGCAACAGCCTGGCCCTGCGCAAAGCGGCGCGGTACCTCGGCGCGACCTACGACAAGGCCCTGGCGCCGGTGGGCCTGCGCGGCACGCAGTTCAGCATCCTGCAGAAGCTCAGCGTGCTCGGCGAGATGACGATCACCGGCCTCGCCGACGTGATCGCCATGGACCGTACGACGATGGCCTCGAACCTCAAGCCGCTGGTCCGGGAGGGACTGGTCACCGTCGAGCCCTCGCCGGCCGACCGCCGGGCGCGGATCGTCACGCTCACGCCCGACGGGCGCTCCCGCGTGAAGGCGGCGCTGCCGCTGTGGAGAGAGGTGCAGACCCGGTTCGAGGAGAGCTTCGGCGACGCCGAGGCCGCCCGGCTGCGCACCGCCCTCGAAGCCGTCCTCCACACCGGTTTCACCCCCTGGGCCGAGTAGGGGCGGGGCTCAGGACCCGTCGGCGAGGAAGTGCTCCGCGAGGGATGTGCCGGCGAACTCCCGGTGCATCTCGCGCGAGAAGAGCAGCATCGCGTTGCGCGGCCGGTGGTTGACGACGAGCTTCTCGTACTCGCCCGCGGCGTTCCGGGCGACCGTGACGACGACGTGGAGGGGCTCGCCCTTCACCTGGGTGCGGTACTCCTCGATGAAGCCGTTGTCGCCGTAGTCGCCGGTGTACGCGAAGTCCTGGAACTCGTAGAGCCCGCGGGCGGCCGTCACCACCGCGCGCACGGCCTCCGGGCCCCGGATCGGGCCGTTGTCGATGAACGAGCCCTGGCCGGTGACGTTGTCGGCCGGCTTGTCCAGCCACCACGGGTAGTAGCCGAGTCCCTGGCCGTTGCCGCTTTCCGTGTTCGACATGGTGTGCCTCCTCGAGGACGGAGCGATGGGGATCCGGGCGCCGTTCACCGGCCGGCGGCGTCCGGCCGGGCGCCGCGCTCGTGCAGCCGTACCCCAGCAGACGTCCGGCCTGCTTCAAGGCGCTTGAGGCAGGCCGGACATGTGGGTGAGCGGGGCCGAAGTCGCTCAGCCCAGGTAGAAGTCCTTCCGGGCGGCCACGAACGCCTCGATCGACTGGGGAGCGGTGCCGGTCACCTGCTCGACACCGTCGGAGGTGCGGTCGTAGCGGTTCTCCCGGTGCAGTCGGCCCATGGCCGCGATGTGGCGCTCGATGTGCGGCGGCAGGCCCACCTTGGCCAGGACTTCGGTCTCCCACCGCTCCTGCGGCACGTCCACGTAGGACACCGTGCGGCCCAGCGCACGCGAGAACTCCGCGGCCAGCTCGTGCATGTCGACCGAGCGAGGACCGGTGAGTTCGTGCACCTGCCCGATGTGCGGAGCCGGATCGCACAGCACGGTGGCGATCACGCGGGCGACGTCGTCCACGGACACCGGTGAGGTGCGTCCTGCGCCGAACGGCAGCGCGATGGTGCCGTTCTCCTGGATGGTCCGCGCCGCGAGTGCGGTGAACAGCGGGTTGTCCAGGAACGAGGTCGGCCGGATGTGGACCACGGGCAGGGCCGACCAGTCCAGCACCTGCTCGGCCAGCCAGTGCAGCCGCTGCTGGTGGGACTCGCCGGTGCTGGTGGCCGTCATCTGCGACACCGTCATCTGCGAGAGGTCGACCAGGGCGTCCAGTTCGCCGTACTCCCGTGCCACCGAGGCCACCACGGTGGCCGCCAGGAGGTGATCGGGCGACACGCGCATGGCGAAGTACATGCGCGACACGCCTTCGAGGGCGGCCGCCACGGTCTCGGGCCGCGTCAGATCGCCGACGACGATCTCCGCGCCGAGCTCCCGCAACGCGGCCGAACGCTCGTCCTCGCGGCGGACCATGACACGCACCGGTATGCCGTGGGCACGCACATGGTCGAAGACCACGCGGCTCACGCCGCCGGCGCCGGACAGGAGCACGCGATGGCCGGCGGTCATCGGGCGGCCTCGTCGGCGAGGAAGTGCTCCGCGAGCGGGGTGCCGGCGAACTTCTCGTGCATCAGACGGGAGAAGCGCAGCAGCGCAGTGCGCGGCCGGTGGAGCACCGCGAGTTCCTGGGCCTGCCCGGCGGAGTTGCGGACCACCGTGACGACGACCTTCAGCGGCTCGCCCTGGACCGAGGCGTCGTAGATCTCGAGGAAGCCGTCGTCGCCGAAGTCGCCGGTGAAGCCGAAGTCCTGGAACTCGTACAGCTCGCGGGCCTTGACCACGATGGCGCGCACGGCGTCCGCGCCACGCGCGGTGCCGTTCATCGCCGCGCCTTCGAGGGTGGCGTCGGCGGCCAGGTTGTCGAGCCACCAGGGGTAGTAGCTCAGCCCCTGGGTGGCGGCGTTCCCGGTGTCCGGATCGGGCATGTCCAGTCTCCTTCGGAGGTCGGTCGACGGCCCGGGCGCAGGCCGCGGGCAGCCTCGGTTGATAATTATGAGCATATGCTCCTATTGGCGGGCGGGCAAACGACGCGCCGCCGACGGTGCCACAAGGGTTCGTGCAGGTGCCGGTCCGTGCCCCGGGTGAAGCCCACGTCCCCGGAGCCGAAGGGCGCCCCGCCGGGACGTAGCGGCCCGGACCGCCGGCGCCGACGGGCGCGGTGGTTTCGGGCGGCGGGGCATGCGGTCGGGGATACGTGGCCCGATCGGCCACACCCCACGCGCTGGACGACTTCGGTGCGGCCTTCGCCCGGGGTGGCTCAGGACGGATGCAGCACGGCCATGGCGATCTCCCGCACCCGCTCCCGGCTGATCCCGGTGCGCTGTTCGACGGCGAGCGGATGGCTGGTGGGCTCCAGCTCGACGAAGGGCCGCCGGCCGATCGGTCGCGTGTGGACGTGGGTCTTCAGATTGGTGGTGCCGGGGGAGTAGAGCGCGAGCTCCGTGCTGAGCCAGCCGAACGACGGCGGCTCGGCCTCGCGGCCCTCCGTGTCCCACACCTCGAGGGCGCGGGCGAAGTTGTCCCTGCTCAGGGAAACCCAGACGCCCCAGGAGAAGACGTCCTGGCCGCCGATCACCGGTATCTCGATCAGGCCCCTGACGAAGAAGTGCTGACCCTTGATCACGCACTGGTCGGAGGAGAGCATGCTGTCGGGATCACCCTCGAAGCGGCGATCCCAGGCGTCGGGGGCCATGGTCGAGTAGCCCATGGGGAGTTCCGCATGGTGTTCGCCGCAGTGCGAGCAGGTGAAACCGAGATCGGTGGACATGGCGCGAGCCTAGTGACCCCCTGCGCAGGGGTTCCCCGGGCATCGGGCGGCCGTCCGCGAACGCCGGGCTCCGGCGGCGCTCCGCGAGGTCCGTCCGCGGAGCGCCGCCCGGCGCCCCCGGGCGTCAGGTGGAGCCGAGCGCCTCGGTCGGCGGGAGCCTGCTGGCCCGGAGGGCCGGGTAGAGGCCGGCCAGGCCGCCGATGACCTGCGTGGCGGCGAAGGCCGCCGCCAGTGTCCACAGGGGGATGACCGAGGGCCAGTGCTGGGTGACGGCGAAGCCCGAGGTCGCCGCGGCGCCCAGGAGGATGCCCCCGCCGCCGCCGAGGCCCGACAGCAGGAGTGATTCGGACAGGAACTGCAGGCGGATCTGCCCCCTGGTCGCGCCCAGGGCCCGGCGCAGGCCGATCTCGGACCGCCGCTCCAGCACCGAGATGACCATGGTGTTGGCCACTCCCACCCCGCCGACCAGCAGCGCGACCGCGCCGAGGGCGAGCAGCAGGGCGCCGAAGGTCCTGTCGCCGGCCTGTTTCGCCGCCAACGCGTCGGAAGGCCGGGAGACGGAGACCTCGAAGGGGTTCTCGGGGTTGGCGGTCCGCGCGAGCACGCCGCGGACCGCGTCGACCTGGTCGTCCAGGGCGCGGGTGTAGATGGTGGTGGGGTGCCCGTCGAAGCCGAGCCGCTGCTGGGCGTCGGGCCAGCCCACCAGCACCGCCGTGTCGAGTTCGGGGGCCAGCGTGACGGGGTCGAGGATGCCGATGACGCTGTACCACGTGCCGGCGACGAAGATCTGGATCCCGGCGTCGGGGGCGGCAAGGCCGAGCCGCCGCGCGGCCACGGAGCCGAGCACCGCGGCCGGGTACCGGGAGGTCGCCGCGTTGAGCCAGGTCCCGGAGCGGACGGTGGCCCCGACCGTCGCCGGCAGATCGGTGCGCGCCGCGTACAGGGCCAGCCCGCCGCTCTCCTGCGGGGGGACCTTGTCGGAACGGTAGACCTTGGCGCCCTCGATCCGGCCGACCGCGGAGACGCCGGTCACCGGTCCGATCCGCCCGATCATCCCCACGGCCTGCTCGGGGAGGCTGCTCTGCCGCCCGTCGAGGCCCTGTCCCGGCTGGACGGTGAGGAGGTTGGTGCCCAGTTGCGCCAGCAACCGGTCCAGGCCGGCTCGCGACGAGGCGGAGACGGCCACCACGGCCACCATCGCCGCGATGCCGATGGCGATGCCGAGCGCGGACAGGAACGCCCGCAGCGGTCTGGTGCGCAGGCCCACGCTGCCGACGCGGACCACGTCCCGCGGTCGCATCCGCGCGGGGCGCAGGGGTGTGGTCATGTCCGTGCCTCCGCATGCGCCCGCCCCGGCCCGCTGTCCGGGACGATCCGGCCGTCGCGCATGCGGACTTGGCGCGGCAGGCTCCGGGCGATGCCCTGGTCGTGGGTGATGACGACGATCGTGGTGCCGCTCCGCTGCAGTTCCGTGAGCAGCGCGAGCACCCCCTCCCCGGACGCGGTGTCGAGATTTCCCGTGGGCTCGTCGCAGAGCAGCAGGGCGGGGTCGCCCATCACCGCGCGGGCGATGGCCACGCGCTGCCGTTCGCCGCCGGACATCTGCTGCGGCCGGTGGCCGAGCCGGTGGCCGAGGCCCACCCGGTGCAGCGCCGCCTCCGCCATCCGGCGGCGGCGTGCCGTGCCGACCCCCGCGTACAGCAGCCCGTCACTGACGTTGTCCACGGCGGACAGTCCCGGCGCGAGGTGGAACTGCTGGAAGACGAAGCCGATCCGGCGGGCCCGCAGCGCCGACAACTGCCGGTCCGGCAGCCGCCGTACGTCGTGCCCGTCGATCTCGACCCGTCCGCGGGTCGGCAGGTCCAGGGTGCCCAGCAGATGCAGCATGGTCGACTTCCCCGAGCCGGACGGGCCGACGACGGCCAGCAGTTCGCCGCGGTCGATCGTCATGGACACCTCGTCCACGGCGTGACGTCCCCGGGATACACCTTGGTGACCCGCTCCAGGCGGACCATGGGGGTCACTGCGGCACCCCGACCCTCGATCCGGCCCTGATGCCGGGACCGGAGACCTCCACCTTGCCGGAGGCGAACATCCCGGTGGTGACCGGCACATACGTCGACGTGGTGCCGTCCACGACCTGCAGGCCGTACCCGCCGTCGGCCAGTGCCACCAAGGCCTCCACCGGTACCGCCAGGACGTTCCGGTGCACCAGGGCGGTGAACGTGACCTCCACGCCGGCGCCGTCGAACGGTGCGGCGGCCCGCTGCGCCCCGGCACCGGACAGCGCGACCAGGACCTGCACGGTCGGGTCCCCGGCGGGTCCCGCGTCCGCCTCGCCCGGGTCGGCACCCGTACCGGTGCCGCCGTCGGCGGCCGAGCCCGAAGCCGCCATGGCCACGGTCGCCGGCACCGTCGAGCCGTCGGGCAGCGTCACCTTGATCCTGCTGCCGGGGACGGCCAGCGGCTTGTCGGCCAGTTTCAGCTGCGTGCGCACCGTCCGGGTGGTGTCGGTGGCGGCCATCACCTGCTGTCCGGCGACCGCCGCGTCACCGGTGGAGACCTTCTCGTCGCTCACCCGGGAGGGCCCGGGCAGGAACACCACCTGTCCCAGGGCCACGGCGCCGGTCACCTTCTGCCCGGTGTCCTTCTGCCACCGCCGGACGGCGGCCCCGGTCTTGGCCGAGAACGTGCTGTCCACCGTGAAACCGCCGTAGCCGAGACCGGCGAGGTTCTGCTCCAGCTCCAGCACGTCGTCCCCCACCACGCCGGACTTCAACTCCCGGTAGGCCGGCAGGAGCCCGTACAGCAGGGTCACCGGGCGGTCGTCCACGGCGAAGAGCCGCTGCCCCCGGGCGACGGTCGCGCCGACGGCGGGCAGCGCGGTGTACGTTCCCGCGAGCCTGTTGCTGACCTGGACCGGGTGGGCGAAGCCCAGCGTCCCGGGTGCTGTCGCGGTCTGCGTCAGGGTCTGCCGGGTCACCACGGCGGTGGCGACCGCGAGTTTCCGGGAGGGCGCGGGCGCCCGGTTCCCGGTGCGGATGCCGACGACCGCCACCGCGACCGCCGCGCCGGCCACCACCACCGCCACGGCCACCAGCAGGGGCCCCCGGCTCCGCGGCTGCGAGCGCCTACCCACGGGACCGTCCCGACGGCTCGCTGCGGCGGCCGCCGACCGCCGTGGCGCTGTGCCTCATGTGCTGCTCCTCATGACTGTCCTCATGGCTCGTTCACGCCGTACTGCCACCGAGGCCCGGACGCCTTGCAGTGGTCTGCGTCACAGGGGCGCCCGTCGGCGCCGTGTGAGGCGCGTCACGGGAAGGCGCCGCTGCCGGGCGGCAGTACGGGATGCCGAGCGGCCGCTCTCGCGCCGGACCCGGACACGAGGAAGACGAGGAAGACAGAGCCTTGAGAAGTCGTACATCACTGACGGTGGCCTGCATGGTGACCATGGGCCTCGCGGCCCTGGCCGCGTGCGCCGGCGGCCCGTCCGCGGGCAGCGCCGACCGGACCATTCCCACCGCCCAGGTCGCGGCCCCGTCCGCGCCCGGCACCGGCACCACCACCGCGCCCGCCCCGAGCACTTCAGCCCCTTCAGCCGTCCCGACCTTCAAGGACCGGAGCGAGGCGACGGGCACGAAATACGCGCGGTGCATGCGGAGCAACGGCGTCGACATCCCGGATCCGGCCACTCCGGAGTTCACCGTCGACTACCCGCCGACCGCCAAGGGCAAGGCGGCCTTCCGCGCCTGCTCACCGTTCCTGCCGGAGAAGTTCCACGCCCAGCTCCCCACCGCCGAGGAACTGGAACAGGACTTCGCGTTCGCCAAGTGCATGCGCGCGGCAGGACTGACGGACTACCCCGACCCGGACGGCAAGTACGGCGGCGAGGTCATCGACACCCGCTCCCAGTGGTTCCACGACCCGCGGCTCGAGGACATCAACAAGAAGTGCCACACGACCTACCCCCTGGCCGGGAGGGCGAGCGGACCGCGCGACTTCGGCCCGATGGGCTGAGTCCGGGGTGATCGGCCGCGAGCGGCCGGACGTACGGTGAGCTCCACGACGCACCGCCTCGCGGGACGACCCGCGTGTGAGCCACATCATGGGAAGGGGTGCTGTCCGGCGAGGCAGAGATGGGTATGGACGACGATTTCCGGGCTCGGATACGGGCGGGTGACGAGGGCGCTTTCGGCGTGCTGTTCCGTGAGCACGCCACCTCGGTCTACAACTACTGCTTCCGTCTGACGGGCGACTGGGCGGCGGCGGACGACTGCACGTCGCTGGTGTTCCTCGAGGCATGGCGATCCCGGGCGAAAGTGGACCGGCAGGGCGGCACCCTGCTGCCCTGGCTGCTGGGTGTCGCGACCCGCGTGGTCCACCGGCACCGACGGGTGGCCTGGAGGAATCAGCGGCTGATGAGGCGGCTGCCCGCGATCCAGCTGGTGCCGGATCTCGCCGACGAGGTGGTGGGCCGGCTGGACGACCAGGACCGGATCGCGGCGGCCATGGACGTCGTCAACCGCCTGCCACGGGCCGACAGGGACGTCCTGGCCCTGTGCGTGTGGGGCGGGCTGGACTACGAGGGCGCGGCCGAGGCCCTGGGCGTGCCGGTCGGTACCGTCGGCTCCCGGCTGTCGCGGGCCCGGCGGCGCCTGGAGAAACTCACGGAGAAGAGCACCGGCCCGGCCAGGGCGACCGGAGCCGGCGACCGGCAGCCGGCGCCGGGCGACCGAGCGGACGTGGTCCTGCTGAACGGGAGGAAGAAGCGATGAACAGGGACCTGGACCACGACGACCTGCAGGCACTGCGCCGGATGCTTCCGGCCCCGGCCGAACGGGACTTCCCGCCGGGCCGCCGACGCCAGCACGAGGAACACCTGACGGCCAGTTGGCTGCGGCTGTCCCGCGGCCCGGGCACGCGGCGCCGCCTCCTCGTCCGCATCGCGACGCCCCTCGCGGTGGCCACGGCAGCGGTCGGGGCGTTCACCGCCTTTCAGCTGTCCACGACGGTTTCGGCCGACCGCACGCCCCGCGTCACGGCGTCCCGCGACGCCTCCCCCCGACCGGCCGACAGCCCGCTCACCAACATCAGCACCGCTGCCTACACCCTGGACCGCGAGCAGGGCGACGCCGTCAGGATCACCGTCCGCGCCGGTGCCGCGCAGACGGCCGACGCCGCCCAACTGCAGAAGGACCTGGCAACAATGGGCCTTCGGACCTGGGTCACCCGCGGGCGCACGCAGACCTCCTCGCCGATCACCTACACCCTCGCCATGCGGGACAAGAACGGCGACTTCGTCGCCGTCCTCTCCCGCACGGTCCTCAGCCGGAACGGGGAGACGGTCGTGTTCTCCCGCGAGGCCGAAGACACGGACGCCCTGACCGTCACGCTCGGTGGCGCCTGACGCCACTGCCGTACCCGGGCTGACCTGCGGCCTTTCGCATCTGCGAAAGGCCGCCACCGGCACTAGGCTGGAGTGGATACGCCATCCCCGCGCCGGGTGGTGGGTCCCGTCGATCCGGGCTCGGCGAAGCTGCCACCCCGGGAGCCGTCGTGCG
This sequence comes from Streptomyces sp. NPDC088732, assembly GCF_044751205.1. Classification (NCBI taxonomy): domain Bacteria; kingdom Bacillati; phylum Actinomycetota; class Actinomycetes; order Kitasatosporales; family Streptomycetaceae; genus Streptomyces; species Streptomyces sp. NPDC088732. The sequence goes on along the minus strand of NZ_JBIVLI010000028.1, from coordinate 73,873 downwards.
CCATCTGCTCTTCGCCCAGGACGAGAACTTCTGGTTCGAAACGCTCCGTTCGCTCGGGCACATCGCCTACGGCGGTGCCGACTTCGGAGAAGTGGAAGCCACGGCCGAGCGGATCCGCCCCGGGGACTACGACAGTTGGTTCGACGAGTGGTACGCCACCGCGCAACGCATCCGTGCGCTCGCCGACGAAGCCCGTGCACAGGGACATGTGAACACCGCCCGGGACAGCTACCTGCGCGCCTCCAACTACTACCGCACGGCGGAGTTCTTCCTCCACGGAAATCCTGCGGACCCCCGGATCCTGATGACCTACGACAAGGCCGTCGACGCGTTCCACGACTTCGCCGCACTGAGCGGCACCTCCGTCGCACGCGTGGACATCCCCTTTGAGGGCGCCACCCTCCACGGCTACTTCTATCCCAGCCCGCTTCCGGGCGAGCAGCCGGTCGTGGTCATGCACAACGGCTTCGACGGGACCGCGGAGGAGATGCACTTCTTCGGCGCGGTCGCCGCCCAGGAACGCGGATACCACGTACTGACCTTCGACGGACCGGGCCAGCCCGGCGCGCGCCAGCACCAGGGGCTCCTCTTCCGCCCCGACTGGGAGAACGTCGTCGGCCCCGTCCTCGACCACCTCTCCGAGTTGCCGGACGTGGACACCGGCCGGGTGGCCCTGCTCGGCGTCAGCCTCGGTGGCGAACTCTGCCTCCGCGCCGCCGCGTTCGAGCCGCGCATCAAGGCCGTCATGGCCGTGGACGGGGTCTACGACTTCAGTCAGCTGATGCTCCGCTTCATCGAGGGAGACCCGGAGAAGGTGCGGGCGGCACTGCGGGCACCGGAGGCTCCGGAGATAGACGAGCAACTCGCCGCGGCCGCCGAATCGAGCCCCACCGCGCGATGGGCCATCACCCACGGCATGTACGTCATGGGCGGCGACACACCTCGCCAGTACGCCGCACGCACCCTGGACTTCAACGTGCGCGACGGCGTGGCGGAGCGGATCGACTGCCCCGTGCTGATCTGCGAGGCCGAGGACGACCTCTTCTTCAAGGGACAACCCGAGGAAGTCTTCGGCCATCTCACGGCACCCGACAAGACGCTGCTGCGACTCACCGACGCGGAAGGCGCCGGAGCGCACTGCCATGTGGGCGGGCAGCGGTACGCCTTCGGCAAGATCCTCGACTGGCTCGCCGACCGGATCCCTGTGGCGGAGCCCGCCGCGTCCGCCGTCCCGGCCTGAGGACCCGGCGCGCGCGGAGAGCTGCGCCGGGCAGGCGGACCGAGCACGGCCCCTGACGCCGCTGTGATCCTCAGCGCCCTGCTCGCCCTCGTCTCCCTGGCCGCCGGTGTGCCCGAGGCGCAACTCAAGGGCGCGGTGCCGGACCGTCTCATCGAGAAGGGGCTCGGCTCCGGCCCGGTCCGCTTCATCGGCATCGCGGAGGCGGCCGCGGCCGTCGGACTGGTCGTCGGTATCTGGTGGCAGCCACTGGGCATCGCCGCCGCGACGGGCATGGCCGTGCTGTTCATCGGCGCCGTCGCCTTCCCCGCGGAGAAGGGCGAGTACGGCGACGGCGCGACCCGCAATGCCGCGACGGTCCCCGTCCTGCTGCTGCTCGTGGCCGCGGCCACCGTCGTCACGCCGGCCGCGTCCCTGTAAGGGCGACCCTCTTCGCCGGCGTCGCGTCCCCGGCATGTGCTTACGGGAGCAGGCCTCGCAGGACGAGGTGTGAGAGGGCGTCGGCCATGGCGGTCCTGTCCTGCTCGGCCGCGGGTGCCGCGGCCTGGTCCAGCCGTTCGGCGATCGGGTCCTGTGCCAGGGCCAGCGCGGGAGCGGTGATGGCGAAGTACAGGACGTGCGTCGGCACGCGCGGAATGCGGCCGGCCGCCATGAGGCTGTGGACGGTCGGTTCGATGCTGTCCCAGAACGGCTTGATGAATCGCTGGTGGAGGTAGTCGAGGCGGTCGGAGTCGCGGGTCGACTCGTCGCTGATCAGCCGGTTCATGCCTGAGGCGTCGGCGGCCACGCGGTAGAGCGCGACGACGACGTTCCGCAGGCGCTCGTCGTCGTCGCGGCCCTCCGCGAGCAGCCGGTCGAGCGCGGGCTGAGTGTCCCGCAGTCCGAAGTCCACCACGGCGCGCCAGAAGTTCCCCTTCGATCCGTAGCGTTCATGGACGAAGTTGTGGCTGACGTCGAGCCGCCGGGCCAGCTCGCGCATGGTGGTCGCGGCGTAGCCGAGCTCGGCGAAGGTGGCCAGGCCCCGCCGGAGGATCTCGCTCTCGTCCATGCGGACCGGAGCGAACCTCCCGCGCGCCGTCTCCTTCGTGTCCCGCGCCGGTGTTCCTTCCGTCACTGCGGCATCTCTCCGTTCGTGCCCCGTGGCCTCGTCCAGGTCGTGCCTGTCGAGCGCCGGTTCCCCTTGGTCCGTCCTCGAAGGCGCGATGCCATCATTCTCCGCCGCAGGTCACGCGACCGTTCGGTACCCAGGCCGTTCGTGCCGTCCGCAGCCGGATCTGGTGCTTGACGGCTGTCAAGCCACGACGCATGATTGACGCGTCAAGTACATCGGTGCCGTCAGGCGCCGACTCCTCCGTCTTTCAGGAGTGCCCCGTGTTCCTCAGCAAGAGCCGTGAGGCCGCGTCCACCCCCGGTGCCCGCTCCCTGGCCGCACGGCGCAGGAAGGTGATCGGTGCCGCGGCCGGCGTCGCCGCCGTCGCCCTGACCGCCGTGGCCGTACCCGCCGTCGCGCAGGGCCAGGGGCCGGACGCCGCCTCGGCCGGCCACGCGCGCCACCACTACCTGTCGCCGCTGCAGGTCACCTCGGCCTACTACGCCAGCTACAACGGCGACCTGGCCGCCGGCTTCAACCGCTACATCTCCAAGGACCTGGTGCTCCACGGCTTCAACGGCCCGGAGAACCGGGAGGACTGGCTCAACGGCGACCTCAACATCAAGGCCGGGCTGACCGGCTTCAAGATGACCGTCCTGGACCAGATCGTCGAGGGCGACAAGGTCGTCACCCGATGGAGCTTCGCGGGGCGCCACACCGGGACGGTCTTCGGCATCCCGGCCTCCGGCCGCGAGGTCCAGCTCAGCGGCATCTCCATCGACCGCGTGATTCACGGCCAGTCCGTGGAGCACTGGTCGGAGGGCAACTTCGGCGTTTTCCTGGACACGCTCCGCGGTGAGACGCCTCCCGGCACCGTTCACCCCAGCACCAAGTAGCCCGGCGACGAGCCCGTCCCGGGCGTGCCGTGCCCACGGTGGGCGCCCGGGACGGGCCGCGGTCGGGGCGCGGGGGCATTCGCACCATTGATTCGGCAGGAGAACGTTCCATGGCATCTCTTCTTGACGGCAAGGTCGTGCTGATCACCGGCACCGGCGTGGGTATGGGCCGCGTCGCGGCACAGGTGTTCGCCAGAGAAGGCGCGAAGGTCGTCGGATGCGACATCCGGGCCGACGCCAACGAGGAGACCGTCGGCCTCGTCCGCCGCGCGGGCGGTGAGATGACGGGCATCGCACCGATCGACCTCACCGACCCCGGTCAGGTGGGGCACCTGGTCGAGGACGCGGCGGCGGCCTACGGCGGACTCGACGTCGTCTACAACAACGCCGCCTCCCTGCGCTTCGGGTCCATGCCGGACTTCCCGGTCGAGGACTGGCGGGCGACCATCACCGGCGAACTCGACATCCCCTTCTTCGTCTCGAAGTTCGCCTGGCCCCACCTGGTGCGCCGCGGCGGCGGCGTCATCATCAACGTCGCGTCGATGGCGGGCATGATCGCCGGTCACAACCCCCCGATGGTCGGGCACACCGCCGCCAACGCCGGAGTCATCGGCATGACCCGGCAGATGGCCCTCGAAGGCGCCGCTCACGGGATTCGCGCGGTCGCGATCAGCCCCGGCCCCGTCCTGACCCCTGCCAGTGACCGCGACCTCGGCGACAACCAGGCGATGCGGGACGCGATCACCGGCAAGACACTGCTCAAGCGGTTCGCCCAGCCCGAGGAAGTCGTCGAGCTCGCGGCCTTCCTCGCCTCCGACCGGGCCTCGTACATCACCGGCGCCAACTACGCCGTCGACGGTGGCGCCAGCGCCTGGTGACCCGGGACGGCCCTGCTCCCACCCCCGTCTCCCCGGGGTGGGAGCAGGGCCCGTGACCCGGGGGACCGGGGTCGTCCCTCCGCTGGACGCGACCGGGTTGCCGCTCCCTCACCGGACATTAGTGTCGGGCCCATGGACTCACCGACGAGGTTCACGCTGACCGAGCACACGCCCACGTACTGGCGCGTGACCTTCGACAACCCGCCGGTCAACCTCGTGGACGCGACGATGACGAGCGAGCTGGACGCCGTCTTCACGCGTGCCGAGGCGGCCGGAGTCGCGGTCGTCGTCTTCGACAGCGCGGACCCCGAGTTCTGGATCGCCCACTACGACCTCTCCGCCAAGGACGAGTTGGCGTACGTACTGGCCCACCCGCAGGAGGTCCATCCCTTCACGGCCCTCCTCACCCGGCTGAGCAAGCTCCCCATGGCGACCATCGCCTCCGTCAGGGGCATCGCGCGCGGCGCGGGCAGCGAGTTCCTGCTCGCCGCCGACATGAGGTTCGGCAGCCGGGAGAGGGCCGTCATCGGCCAGTTCGAGATCGGGATGAGCGCGATCCCCGGCGGAGGACCCGCCACGCGCCTGCCCGCACTCGTCGGGCGGGGCAGGACCTTCGAGATCCTCCTCGGAGGCCTCGACCTCGACGGAGACCTCGCCGAACGCTACGGCTACCTGAACCGCGCCTTCCCCGACGCCGAACTCGACGGCTTCGTCGACGAACTGGCCTCCCGTATCGCCTCCTTCGACCTGCAGACGATCAAGGACATCAAGCACTTCGTCAATGTCGCGACCCTGCGGCCGGACGGTGAGTTCAAGGACCAGATGGACGCCTTCTGGGCCGCGGTGAACCGTCCGGCCCAGCAGCACGTCGCACAGCACCTGTTCGAGGCCGGCCTCCAGCAGCGCGGCGAGCTGGAACGCGACCTCCCGCACTGGGTCACGCGGTTCCAGTACCGAGCCGGCGCCGACGCCTAGACCTCCGCCGAGCCCGGCGGTCCTCGGCGGGCTGCCGTCCCCGTACGCCTGGTCACGAGGGAGCCCTGATGGCCGTTGAGATCCCGCCCCTCGTGAGCCCCGCGCGGATCCGGCGCCGGGAGGGCCTGCTCGGCGAGTGCCTCGCCGAGTTCCTGGGGATGTTCGTCCTCGTCTCGTTCGGATGCGGCGTGGCCGCCATGGCCGTCGCGGCGCTGCCCGGATCCGGCCGCACCGCGGGACCCACCACGAGCTTCGTCGGCGCGGGCGACTGGGTCATGCCCGTGCTCGGCTGGGGCCTGGCCGTGACCTTCGGTGTCTACGTCGCCGGCGGCGTCAGCGGCGCGCACCTCAATCCGGCGGTCACGCTCGCCTTCGCGGTGCGGCGCCGGTTCTCCTGGGCCAAGGTCGTCCCGTACATGTTCGCGCAGCTCGTCGGCGCCTTCGCAGGAGGCGTCCTGGTGTACGCGGTGTACCACGACGCGATCAGCGCCCTGGAGCAGGCGATGAAGGGGCCGAAGACCGACGGGCACACGCTGGCGAGCTTCTCGATCTTCGGCACGGTTCCCGCGCCGTACTTCCACGGCAGCATGTGGGGCCCGCTCGTGGACCAGATCGTCGGCGCCGCGTTCATGCTCGTCTTCATCATGGCCGTCATCGACCTGCGCAACCCGGCCGTCCGGGTCTACCTGGGGCCGGTCGTCATCGGCCTGGGGGTCGCCGCCATCGGCCTGTCGTTCGGCGCGAACGCGGGCTACGCCATCAACCCCGCCCGCGACCTCGGCCCGCGCCTGTTCGCCTGGGCGATGGGCTGGGGGCAACTCGCCCTGCCCGGCTCGCAGCCCGGCGCCTTCAGCGACTACTTCTGGGTCCCCATCGTCGGCCCGCTCGTCGGCGGCGTCGTCGGGGTCCTGGTGTACGACCTCTTCATCGGCGACGTCCTCTACATCCGCACGCGCATGGCCAAGCCCCCGGAGGTCGGCTGCACGCGCCCGGTGACCACCACGCCGGACAAGGGCGCCCTCACGCCGCGCGGGTGAGGGCGCCGGCCGGCATTCCTCGTCGGGAGCGGATGCGGATTGCCGCCGGCCCGGCCGGTGGTCCCCCCACGGGCGCAGGGCGCGACACGTCCCCCTCGGGGGCGGCACAGCGGATCAGGCGGCCCGGACGATCCCGCCGTCGACGAGCAGCTCTATGCCGGTCACGAAGCTGCTCTGTCCGGAAGCGAGGAACAGTGCGGCGGAGGCCTGCTCCTCGGGCCGCGCGACGCGACCCAGCGGGATCGAGCCGGCCAGCATGTCCTTGAAGTCCTCGTGGCTGACGCCTTCGGGAGCGGCCTCGTCCACACCAGGGGTGTCCGTCGAGCCAGGGGCGAGTGCGTTGACGCGAATACCGCGGCCCTTGAGTTCACTGGCCCAGGTACGGGTGAAGGAGACGATCGCCGCCTTGGCCGCGGCGTAGACGCCCAGTCCGGCGATGGCGGAGCTGGCGGCAATGGAGGACGCGAGAATGACCGACGCGCCGTCGTTGAGCAGAGGTAGGGCCTTCTGCACCGTGAACAGCGTGCCGCGCATGTTGAGTCCGACGACCCGGTCGAAGTGCTCCTCGGTCACCGCCTCCAGGGGCACGAACCCGCCGCCGCCGGCGTTCGCGAACAGGACGTCGATGCGACGGCCGTCGTTGCCGACCGTGGCGAACAGCGTGTCGAGATCGTCAAGGTCGGTGATGTCACCGGCCACGCCGGTGGCCGCCGGTCCAATGGAGGCCACGGCCGCGTCGAGCTCCTCCTTGCTGCGGGCGGTGAGGTAGACGTGGGCGCCTTCCTCCGCGAAGCGTCGTGCGGCGGCAAGGCCAATACCCTTGCTGCCACCTGTGACGACCGCGACCTTGCCGTCGAGTTCACCCATTTCACGTACTCCATCTGCTTCGGCATTCCGGATGACATCGGATTTCATCCGCTCTCAGCGATTACATGTCCTGGCCTGCACGGGGATCAATGACGATTTCGATCACCACCCATACCCTCGCGGTATGAAAGGCAGCCGTCCCTGCGGCGCCTGCGCGGTCCTGGACGGCGCAAGGGACATGGCGCACGGGGCGCGGCCGGGAGAGCCGGCGCTTCCGTCTGTGGTACCGGTTCCGCGGGAGCGGGTTCCCCCGTGGGGAGGAGCGGCAGGGTACCGAGGCGCCGGGTGCGGACCGGTGTCGGCTGACATCTTCTGTCGTGCCGGGTCGTCCGGCACCAGTCACTGGAGGGTCCCCGCCGGCCGCACCGGGCTGTGGGCGCACCGGCCCTCACACGATCGTCGTCCGCGGGACGGCATCGGACTGGACCGTAGGAAGTGGGGTTCCATGCGCGCGCCTGTCCGTTCGCTCGTCGCCGCCGTCGCCGCCTCCCTGATCGTGGGGGCTGTCGCGGCGCCGCACGCCCAGGCCGGCGGCCCGGTCGGCGAACTGCAGACATCCAGTGTCGTCGTGAACTCGGGGAATGCCGTGGCGGTCGACTCCTCCGGCACGGTGTCCGTGCCCGCGTCGATGTTCGTCTCCGACTGGGACGGCCTCGCCAGCGCCGGCGGGACGCTGTACCAGGGCGTCAGCACCACAGACAATGACCGGAGCGTGCAGCTCACCGGTTGTGAATGGCCGTCCAGTGCCGCCCGCGTGAGTGCCACCTGCTCCATGAAGGGCACCCTCGACGGACTGAAGCACTCGCAGGCAGGCACATGGAACATGTCCGCCGACGCCTACGGCGGCCTCTTCCTCCAGCACCGCCACATCGACACCGCGGCGACCTTCGGCGTGCTGCGGGCCAGCAAGCTGGTCGCGGGTGTCGGGGCCAGGCCGGTCAAGGGTCAGCCGGTCACTCTCTCCGGTCATCTGACCCGGGCCGACTGGGAGACCCACGTGGATGAGGACTATGCCGGCAAGCAGGTGCTCGTGCAGTTCTGCGCATCCACGTGCAGTGCCGGTGCGACCCTGACGACCGACGGCAACGGCCGCTTCCGTACCACCGTCTCCTCGGCGGTGGTCGGCCTCTGGAGGGTCTCCTCCGCGGCCACCGCCGACACCGCCGCGCCCATCCCTGCGTGGACCGCGGCCGTCATCTGGTGAGCGTGTGACCGGATCGGCGGCGGTCGCCCATGCCCTCGCGGCCGCGTCGGGCTTCGAGCAACCGGGCTTACGACCCGGCGTCGGGATCGCTTGAGCGCTGCCGGCGACCCTCCACGGGCCTTGTCAGGCGACAGGTTCCGATATATCGTTGAGGCATCGCGATCGTACGACGATGGAGGGAAGCGTCATCATGCGTTCCTACGGACACGGACACTTCGGCCCCGGCCATCACGGCCGGGGCGAGCACGAGGGGGACGGGCGGCGGGCCGCGTTCGGGCCGTTCGGGCCGCCGTTCGGCGGGCCGGGGCCCTGGGGTCCCGGGCCCTGGCACGGGGGGTGGGGCGGACGGGGCGGGCCTCGGGGGAGGGCGCGGCGCGGCGATGTCCGCGCGTCGATCCTCGCCCTGCTCGCCGACCGGCCCATGCACGGCTACGAGATGATCAGGGAGATCGCCGAGCGCAGCGGCGGCGCGTGGAAGCCGAGCCCCGGCTCGGTGTACCCGACGCTGCAGTTGCTGGAGGACGAGGGCCTGATCAGCAGTGAGTCGGAGGGCGGCAAGAAGCTCTTCACGCTCACCGAGGCCGGCCGCGCCGAGGCGGCGGAAGGGCCGGACGCCCCCTGGGAGGAGGCCGGGCGCGGCATCGACTGGGATGCCATGAACGAGATCCGCAAGGCGGGCGGCGGCCTGGTCGACGCCTTCCGGCAGGTCTGGGCGACCGGTACGCCCGAGCAGCGCGACAAGGCGCTGGCCGTGGTCAACGAGGCCCGGAAGAAGCTGTATCTGATCCTCGCCGACGAGGACTGAGGACTGAGGACCGAGGACTGGCGCAGCGCGACGGCGGCCCGGGACGCGATGTCCCGGGCCGCCGGCGTTCCCTCAGAAGCCGTCGACGTCGACGACCGCCTGCGCGAAGGCCTCCGGTGCCTCCTGCGGCACGTTGTGGCCGATCCCCTTCAGGGTGCGGTGGGCGTACGGCCCGGCGAACTTGCCGCGGTAGGACGCGCCGTCGCCGGCCGGGGTGAAGGGGTCCGTCTCCCCGTCGAGGGTGATCGCGGGCACCGTGATGACGGGGCTGGCGGCGAGCCGCCGCTCGATGAGTTCGTACCGGTTCTCGCCCCGCGCCAGGCCCAGGCGCCAGCGGTAGTTGTGGATCACGATGGCCACGTAGTCGGGGTTGTCGAAGGACGTCGTGGTCCGCTCGAACGTGGCGTCGTCGAAGGCCCACGTCGGGGAGTTGAACTGCCAGATCTGGCGCGCCAGGTCGTGCCGGTTCTGCTCCAGGCCGAGCCGGCCGCGCTCGGTGGCGAAGTAGTACTGGTACCACCAGGCCCACTCGGCCTTCGGGGGGAGCGGGGACTTGTTGGCCTCGCGGTTGGTGATCAGGTAACCGGTCACGGAGACCAGCGCCTTGCAGCGGTCGGGTCGCAGCGCCGCGACGATGTCGGCGGTGCGCGAACCCCAGTCGTAGCCGGCCAGGATCGCCTTCTCGATCCGCAGCGCGTCCATGAGGGCGATGATGTCCTGGGCGATGGCGGCCTGTTCGGCGTTGCGGAACGTGCGGCCGGAGAGGAAGCGGGTCGTGCCGTGGCCGCGCAGGTGCGGGACGATCACGCGGTAGCCCTCCGCCGCGAGCAGGGGCGCGACGTCGACGTAGCTGTGGATGTCGTACGGCCAGCCGTGCAGCAGGATCACGGCGGGGCCGTCGGCCGGACCGGCCTCGGCGTATCCGATGTCCAGGACGCCCGCGTGGATCTGCTTCAGCGGCCCGAACGACGTGCGGCCGCCCGGCCCGGTGCGGGTCGCGGCTTCCGGCCGGCCGGGCGTCGCGGCGGAGGCCGCCGCCGCGGGGAGCGCGCCGGTCAGTGAGGCCGCCGCCGCTCCCGTGCCGAGGACCTTGCCGAAAGTGCGCCTGTCGATCATGTGGAACCTTCCTTCACGTCCGCGTGCCGCGGAAGTTCGCGCGCGGTGGCGACGGCGGGATGCCGTGCCTGCGCTGCTGCCCTGCGTGGTCGCAACCCTCGCACGGATAATCGTCACCGGTCAAGATGGTGACGCAATGAGGGCGGCACGGAACTCTCCGGGACGGGATGTCCGGTCAAAGGCGTTCGGTGGAACGGCTGTTGGCGGCCCCGTGCGGGGCCGCCCACCGCTCAGAGCTCCGAGGCGAGCCGCCGCAGGATCCGCCCGGCCGGCTCGGCCACGGCTTCGCGGTAGCCGGTGCCCGCCCACAGATTGATCAGCTCGGGGTCGCCCGCGGCGGTCGCGGCCTTGCGCATCGGGCTCGTCAGATGGTGCAGCGCGGGATAGCCCAAGGGGGCGGCTGCGGTGTGCCGTTCGGTGAAACCGTTGCGCAGCGCACGGGCGGGACGGCCGGTGAAGGCCCGCGTCACGACCGTCCCCTCCCGTGCGGGGTCGGTGAGCGCAGCCCGGTGCGGGCGCGAGGTGCCCGCCTCGTCGGCCAGCAGCAGGGCGGTGCCGACCATGACCGCCTCCGCTCCGGCGCGCAGCGCCTCGGCCGCGGCCCGCGGGGTCGACACGCCGCCCGCGGCGACGAGCGGCAGGGGCGCGGCATCCCGTACCCGGCCGACCAGTTCGGGCAGGGGCACGGACTCCGGTGTGCGCTCGGGGGTGAGGGTGCCGGAGTGGCCCCCGGCCGCAGAGGCCTGCACGGCCAGCGCGTCCACGCCCGCTTCCGCGGCCAGCCGGGCCTCGGCGGGCGAAGTGACCGTCTGGACGACCAGGCTCCCGGCGGCACGCAGCGCGGCGACCACCGCCGCCTGAGGTATGCCGAACGTGAAGCTCACGACCGGTACGGGATCGGACAGCAGCAGCCGGAGCTTCTCGTTCCACTGGTCGTCGTCCTCGACGACCCCGGTCGCCAGGACGTCGATGCCGTGGGCCCGGGCGTCGGGGGCGACCGCCCGCGCGTAGCGGCGGTATGCCTCCGCGTCGACCGGGACGGGATTCGGCGCGAAGAGGTTCACCCCGAAGCCCACTCCCGCCGAGCGGACCTCGGCGATCTGACCGGCAAGCGCCTCCGCGGTGCGGTAACCGCCGGGGAGGAAGCCGAGACCGCCGGCCTCGGCCGCCGCGACGACCAGCGCGGGCGTGGTGGGACCGCCCGCCATGGGGGCGGCGAGGACCGGGAGGCCCGTACCCAGGGCGGCCAGGGGGGAGTGGGTCATGGTTGCTTTCCTCCTGCGGGGACGGCGCGGCACGGGGACCGGCGGGGCGGGCCCGGTGCCGCGGCCGTCGTCAGACCGTGGCGGGCTCCTGTGGTGCGTGGGCACCGAGAAGTGCCAGGCAGTTCGCCCAGAGCATGCCGAGCGGGGACGTGTTGTTGTAGAGCTTGGCGAACAGCACCTGGCCCTCGAGCTGCGCGACCACGGAACGGGCGGCCTCGTGGAGGTCGGCGACGTGCACTTCGCCGCGGTCGCGGGCCTCGGTGACGACCGCCTCGACCATCGCGACCTGGGCGTCGAAGATGTCCTGCAGCCGGGCGCGGATGGCCTCGGTCTGGTTGCTCATCTCCAGGGTGAGGTTGCCGAACATGCAGCCCGACACGGTTCCGCAGCTCTGCTGCCCGGCCCGCTGCTCGGCCTCCGTCTCCTCGAAGAGCTGCCGCAGCCGCTCCAGCGGAGGCGCGTCGCCGTTCATGATGCGGGACCAGCCGGCCCGCTGGATCGCCCAGTGCTCGTCGATGACGGCGAGGGCCAGGGCCTCTTTGGACTCGAAGAAGTAGTAGAAACTGCCCTTGGGCACCCCGGCCGTCTTGCAGATCTCGGCCACACCCAGAGCTGAGTAGCCGCGCAGTTCGATGAGCGATTGCGCCGCCGTGAGGATTTTCTCTCTGGCATCACTGGTCCGTCCCATGTTTGCCAGTATACGACCGCTCGACTACGGTCTACTAGACCGGTCGGCTATTTACTTCGGCCGTGTTCCAGGCCGCGCCCGCCGCCCGTCCGTCCGGGAGGGAGCCGGCACCCGTTCCGCCGTCCCCGAGGAGACCCCTACCGTGAGCGCCGACACCGAGACCCACCCCCTGCACGACGTCCTGACCCGCTGGAAGGCCGCCTTCGACACCCACCAGAACGACGCCATGGCAGGCCTGTTCACCTCTGACGCACTCTTCCAGGGGTTCGGTCCCGAGGTGCTCGCCGGCCGTGACGCCGTGCGCGACTACTACGCGGCCGTGCCGGAAGTGCGCCGGGCCCACATCGGAAAGGTGCACGCGTACGGCATCGGCGAGGAGGTGGCCGGCGGATTCGCCGACGTCACGTTCCAGGACCCGGACGGCTGGGCGGCTTCGGTCCACCTCTCGCTGGTCCTGCGGCGCGAGGGCGAGGACTGGCGCATCCGCCAGTACCACGTTTCCCGCGTCGCCACCGACCACTGAAACCCCGTCCCCCCGCACCCCCCCTCATCGGCACTCGTTCACGAGAGGCAGGACCATGCAGGAGTTCCTGGTCGAGCTCACCACCACCGTTCCCGAGGGAACCGACCCGGCCGAGGTCGACCGCCGGCGCGCGGCCGAGGCCGTTCGCGCCGCCGAGCTCGCCGCGACCGGCCACCTGGTCAGACTGTGGCGTCCCGTGGGCGAACTGCGCAGCATCGGGCTGTGGCGCGCGGACGACGAGGCCGACCTCCTCGAGAACGTCCTCGGCACACTGCCGCTCGCGCCCTGGATGACGCGGGTCGTCACCGCCCTGCAGTCGCACCCCAACGACCCGGGCCGGACCGCCGCGGCGGGCTGACCACGCGTCCCGTTCCCCCCACCCCGCGCTCCACGCCGCCGCTGCTCACGCCGGCCACGACCGCCCCCCCGTGGCCGGCGCGAGCAGCGGTTTCCGGTATGCCCGGAGCAGGACCACCCGAGGATCCCCGTCATGTACGAGTCCGCCCTCCGTCCGGCCGCGGCACGCGGCGAGCCGTCCCGTTCCCCCTGGGCCCACGTGCTCGCCGTGGCGGCGGCACTGGCCGCCGCCATGGGTGTCGGCCGTTTCGTCTACACCCCGATCCTGCCCCTGATGCAGGCGCAGGCGGGGCTGACCGCCGCAGGCGGCGCACATGCGGCCACCGCGAACTACGTCGGCTACCTGGTGGGCGCCCTCGCGGGCATCTGGCTGCCGCGGCTGCTGCGCTCCTCCGCCGTGCTGCGCGGCTGCCTGGCCGTCCTCGTGGCGAGCCTCGCCCTGATGCCGGCGACGGACAGCACCGAAGTGTGGCTCGCGCTGCGCCTGGTGGCGGGCGCCGCCAGCGCGCTGGTCTTCGTCATCGCCGTCAACTCCCTCCACGGCCACCTGCGCGGACACCCGGCCCATCTGCCCGGCTGGGCCTTCGGCGGCGTCGGTGCCGGTATCGCGCTGTCCGGCCTGCTCGTCCTCGCGCTGCGCGGGCTCGGCGACCTCGGTGACTGGCGGGCCGCGTGGTGGGTGTCCGCCGCGCTGGCGGCGGCGCTCTCCGTGCCCGCGTGGACGATGCGGCCCGAACCCGTGCCGGAGCCCTCCGGGCCCGGGACCGCGGCGGCCGCTCCGGCGGGCGGGCGCGGCCGCCGCAGTTTCGCCGCGCTCTTCGCCTCCTACACGCTGGAGGGCATCGGCTACATCATCGCCGGAACCTTCCTGGTGGCGGCCGTCGGCCAGGGCGCGCCCGGCTGGCTCGGCAGCGGTGCCTGGGTGCTGGTGGGCCTGGCGGCCGTACCGTCCTCCGCCCTCTGGGCGGCGCTCGGGCGGCGCTGGTCGCGCCCGGGCCTGCTGCTCGCCGCGCTGATCGTCCAGGCCGTGGGGATCGCGCTGCCCGCACTGGTCGGCGGTACGGCGGCGGTCCTCGTCTCCGCACTGCTCTTCGGGGCGACCTTCCTCGGGGTGAGCTCGCTGGCGCTGGCGACGGGCACGCAATTGCGGTTCCCCCGCGCTGTGGCGCTGCTCACCGCGGGGTACTCGGTCGGCCAGATCGCCGGCCCGCTGGCCGCCGCGCCCCTGCTGCACCACGGGTACCACCGGGCGCTGATCCTGGCGGCCGTCGTGGTCCTGGCGGCAGCGGTCGCGGCCCTCGTGCTCCGTATCGGCTTTCCGCGTGAGAACGGCACCGAGGGCCTTCGCGGTCCGGGGTCCGGCCCGCGCCGCGAGCCCGCGGCGGCCGAGCGCGGGTAGGAGTGTGGGGCCGAATGGCCCTTTGACGATTGTGGACCGGTCGTCTACCTTGTAGATGACCGGTCGGATAACACCGGTTGAACCCCTTTTCCACCGTTAAGAGAGGGACACCATGAGCAACCAGGGTCAGAAGGTCGCGGTCGTCACCGGCGCCTCGCAGGGCATCGGCGCCGGCATCGTCGCCGGGTACCGCAAGCTCGGATACGCCGTCGTCGCCACCTCGCGGAACATCCCCGAGTCGCACGACCCGGAGATCGCCACCGTCCGGGGCAACATCGCGGTCCGCGACACCGCCGAGCGCGTCATCGCCACCGCCATGGAGCGCTTCGGCCGTGTCGACACCCTGGTCAACAACGCGGGGATCTTCGTCGCCAGGCCGTTCCACGAGTACACCGAGGAGGAGTACGACGCGGTGCTCGGCGTCAACGTGGACGGCTTCTTCCGGATCACCCAGCTCGCCGTCGAGCGCATGCTGGAGCAGGGCGGCGGCCACATCGTGCAGATCACGAGCGCGCTGGCCGACGCCGCCAACTCCAACGTGCCCTCCGTGCTCGCCTCCCTGACCAAGGGCGGCCTGCAGTCCGCCACCAAGTCCCTGGCCATCGAGTACGCCACCCGCGGCATCCGCAGCAACGCGGTCTCTCTCGGCACCATCAAGACCCCGATGCACGCCGTCGAGCACCACGAGGCCCTGGCCGCCCTCCACCCGGTGGGCCGGATGGGCGAGGTGGACGACATCGTCGACGCGGTGGTCTACCTGGAGAACGCCCCGTTCGTCACCGGCAACATCCTCTACGTCGACGGCGGCCAGAACGCCGGCCACTGAACGAAGGGGGGCTCGCTGTCCGTCACGGGGGAGCGGACAGTCCCCGCCCCCACCCGCACATGCGTGAACTCCACCGACCCCAGGGGTCGGTGGAGTTCACGCATGTGCGGGTGGGGGCGGCGTCAGCTGCCGGGGACGGCGCCCACGGGGTGCGACAGCATGGCCTTGACCTGCCGGGTGTGATCGTCGGCGAGGACCTCGGGCAGATCCGCGGCCAGGGCGTCCATGGTCAGTTCCGCCACGGTGGCGGCGCTGATCTTCGGTGCGTCCGTCCAGGCGCTCAGGTCGGTGTCCACGTAACCGGAGTGCACGCCGACGACCAGGGTGCCCTGCGCCGCGAGCCCCTTCCGTATGGCGTCCGTCAGCGACCACTGCGCCGCCTTGGAGGCCGCGTAACCCGGGGACGCCGCCTGACCGATCCAGGAGGCCAGCGAGAGCATGTTCACCACCGCTCCTCCGCCGTTGCGGGCCAGGACCGGCGCGAACGCCCGGGAGACCCGCCAGGTGCCGAAGTAGTTGACCTCCATCGCCTCGCGCGGGCCGTCCAGGGGGCCTTCGAGGAGACTCGCGGTCGCTCCGCCGACACCGGCGTTGTTGACCAGGATGCCGACGTCACCGGCGACGTCGGCGGCCGCCGCGACCTGGTCGGGGTCGGTCACGTCCAGGCGCAGCGGGACGACGTCCGGGTCGACGACGCTCTCCGGGTCGCGAACCCCCGCGTAGACCTTCGCGGCGCCGCGGTCGAGCAGCGCCCGGGCGAACGCCCGGCCGATTCCGCGATTGGCGCCGGTCACCAGGGCGACAGAACCTTCGATGTTCATGGGGGCTTCCTTTGCGACGGGCGCCGCCCGGGGGCGGAGCGCGGTATCGGCCGAGCGCGGGGCGGGCGGCGGTTTCGGCGGCCGCCGGCGTGCCGCCCGGCACGGCGGCGGTGGCATCGAGTCCGTCCGGGGCTCGATCGCAGGCGCGAACGCACCTTGTGGTGCCAGGCTAGGCATCTAACTTTAGTTATGCAAGTCAGATGGGCCGGTGCCGCCTGCGAGGCGGCACCGGCCCGTGGGAACCTCTCGGCGCACTCGCGCCGAGGGTCAGGCTGCCTTGACCCGTGCGGCCAGCCGCACGACGCGCTCGGCCTGGATGCGGGCGGCCGTGCGCGTGATGTCGTCGATGGGGTTGCTGCCCTGGCCGTCCACGTGGGAGGTGCCGTAGGGGTTGCCGTCCACGAACTTGCTCGGGTCGGTGAAGCCCGGGGTGACCGTGATCCCGCCGAAGTGGTGGATGGAGTTGTAGAGCGCCAGCAGCGTCGACTCCTGGCCGGCGTGCGCGGTCGCGCTGGAGACGAAGCCGCTGTAGACCTTGTCGGCCAGCTTGCCCTGGCTCCACAGGCCGCCGAGCGTGTCGATGAACTGCTTGAGCTGCGAGGAGACGTTGCCGAAGCGGGTCGGGGTGCCGAAGATCACGGCGTCGGCCCACTCGACGTCCTCGGGGGTGGCGTGCCGGACCCCGGCGGTCGCCGCGTGGTTGGCGGCCCAGGCGGGATTGCTGTCGATCGCGGACTGCGGGGCAAGCTCGGCGGCCTTGACGAGGCGGACCTCGGCGCCGGTCTTCAGGGCGGCGTCGTACAGCTCCCTGGCGATCTCGGTGATGGTGCCGGTGGAGGAGTAGTAGACGATCGCGAGCTTCACGGGGGTGGCCACAGGGGTGCTCCGTTGGTGTGTGCGGGGTTGGGGGGTGGCGACCGTACTAGTCGACCGGTCGCCTATAAAAAACTAGACGACCGGTCTACAAGTGTCAAAGGTGGTGAGTGAACGCCGGGGGAGAGGAATCGCACAGCACGGAAGTACGGAAGTATGGAAGCGCAGGCCGGCGCGAGGGTGGACTCGGCCGAACGCCATGCCGTGGCGGCGGGCAGGCCCCGCTGCCGGCGGGCGGGGGATCAGGCGCGGGCGCTCTTGTCGCCCAGCAGGGTCACATCGGTGCCGGGGACCTCGTGGCCGTTCTCGTCGAGGAAGCCGACGTGGACGGGGCGGCTGGTGGAACGCGTCCGCCGCTTCGCGGACGGGCCCGAGGGGCGCGGACGGTGGCGGTCGCCCCACTGCTGGAGTGCGGCCAGCACCACCTGCAACTCCTCCCCGGCCTCCGTGAGGTGGTAGCTCTGCCGCGGCCTGCTGCCGGGCTCCTGGTACGTGCGCGTGCACAGCACACCGGCGTCGACGAGCAGCTTGAGCCGGGTGCTGAGCAGATTGGGTGCCACGCCGAGCGAGGACTGGATCTCGGCGAACCGGTGCCGCCCGCCGAAGATGTCGCGCAGCACCAGCAGTGACCAGCGCTCGCCGAGGATCTGCAGGCTTCGCTCGATGGAGCAGCTCGGGTCGTCCTCCGTGGGACCGGAGACCTGCCTTCCGGACGGCACTGCGCACCTCCTGCGTGATGTGCGCCCGCGCGCGGGATCGCGGCACGGCGCGATGGTCAGTGTACGCCTGACTTTCCTCCCGCTATCCAGCGGTCCGCTCACGCCGGCCCGGTGAACGTGGCCGACGGGAAGGGCCCCGGGCCTGCGGGCACTTCGACCCGAACGCAGATCCGAATCCGCCCAACACGGCCGATGTTCCCCGCCGCCGGTCTCGCGGCCCGGTTCGCGACGTCCGAGGATCCCGGGCGGCGTCCCCTCGCCCTGCGCGATCCCGCGCTGACCGCGGAAGCCCTGGAGGCGTTCACCCGGGACCCGGAATGGGAGTGCTGCCGGCGCGCCGCCCGCGACCCCCGCATGCCCCTGGCGCGGGTCCGTGTGCTGCCGGCCGACCTCGACACGGCCGGCCACGCCGCAGGGAACCCGGCGCTGCCGGTCGAGGACATGCACCGGCTTCTCGACGCCGCCGGAGTGGCCGCGCAGCGCGGCGGTGGCCGGACCGGCGGGGGCGCGACCCGCGCCGGTACGGCCTGCGACGGTCGGCGCTTGACTTGGAGCGCTCCAAGTTCCTGATACTCGATGCATGAACGAAGCACGGGCGGTCGGGGGCGAGCACACCGCGCAGCCGGCGGCGGAGACGGTCCTGAGCGTCCAGGAGGTCTCCCGGATCACCGGGCTGAGCGGCTGGACACTGCGGTACTACGAGAAGATCGGTCTGATCGACCCGGTGACGCGCGACCTTTCCAGCGGCCACCGCGCCTACACCCGTGCCGACCTGACCCGCATCGAGTCACTGGCGCACCTGCGGGCCGCGGGCCTGGGGATCGAGGAGATGCGCGCGCTGATGGCGGCGCGCGGGCACTCGCCCGAGACGGTCGCCATGAAGATCGACATGCTGGCCGGGCACGGCGAGGCGCTCGCGGCGGAGATGCGGCGCCTCGCGGCCCGCAAGCGCTACATCGACAACCGGGTCGCGTACTGGCGCGCCGTGCAGGCCGGCGACGACGCCGAGGCGCAGCGACTGGAGTCCGAGGGCGAAGTCCTCGGCGGCCGGTTGGGCTGACCACCCGGAATCCCTGACGGACGAACCTCGTGACGACGCGGGGCGCCCGACCGCTCCCTTTACTTCCCGCTTCCGAGTGACGCCGTCGGAAGCCCCCTAGCGAGGACTGTGTCATGACCATGTCTAAAATCAGGGCTGCTGGCCCCTGGGCGGTGTTCGCCTTGGTGGCGACGGCCCAGTTCATGGTGGTGCTGGACACCGCGATCATCAACGTCGCCCTGCCCGTGATCAAACGAGAACTGGACTTCGGCGACAGCACCATCCAGTGGGTGGTCACCGCTTACGTCCTCGCGTTCGGCGGCTTCCTGCTGCTGGGCGGCCGGGCCGCCGACCTGTTCGGCCGCCGCCGCACCCTGATCGCCGGCATGGCGGCCTTCACCGCGGTCTCGTTCCTGATCGGGATCAACTCTTCGGTGCCGCTGCTCATCGTGCTGCGCGGCCTGCAGGGCCTGGCCGCCGCCGTCATGTCCCCCGCGGCCCTGTCCACCGTCCTGGTGCTCTTCCCGGACGGGCACCAGCGCGCCCGCGCCCTGGGCCACTGGTCCATGGTCGCCACCGGCGGAGCCGCGGTCGGACTGCTCCTGGGCGGCGTACTGACCCAATACGCCGGATGGCGCTGGAACTTCTTCATCAACGTCCCCGTCGGCCTCGCCGTCCTGGCACTCGTGCCCCGCCTCGTCCCCGACCACCGGCCCGCGCGCAGCGGGCGCCGCGGCCTGCCGGACGCACCCGGCGCCGTGCTGGCCACCGCCGGCCTGATGGCGGGGGTCCTCGCCTTCAGCCAGGCGCCCGCGTGGGGCTGGACCGACGGGCGCACCCTGACCGGGTTCGCCGCCTGCGTGGTCCTGCTCGCCGCCTTCGTCATCAATGAGGGGCGCTCCCGCGAACCGCTGGTGGACCTCGGCATCTTCAAGATCCGCAACGTCCGCGGCGCCAACGGCATGATGGCCGCGGTCTTCGCCGGCAACCTCGGCATGTTCTTCCTGCTCACCCTCTACCTGCAGGACGTCGAGCACTACAGCGCGGTCCGCACCGGTCTGGCCTTCCTGCCCTTCCCCGTCGTCCTGGGCCTGACCTCCACCCGCATGGCCGGCCTGGTCCGCCGCTTCGGCTTCCGGCGGTTCCTGATCCTCGGCCCGGCCCTGGTCGTCGCCGGGATGCTGTGGGTCAGCCACCTTCCCGTGCACGGCGGTTACCTCGTGCACGTACTGCCGGGGCTGCTGGTCATGCCGCTCGGCTACGGCATGAGCTTCGCCCCGATGTACGCCGCCGCCACCGCCGGAGTCCCGGCCCGCTGGGCAGGCGTCACCTCAGGGCTCATCGCCACCTCCCAGCAAGCGGGAGGCGCACTCGGCCTGGCTGTCATCTCCGGCGCCGCCGCGACCGTGACCGCCTCCCTCACGCACGACGCCCTGCCCCAGGCACTGACCTCCGGCTACAACGCGGCCATGACCGTCGCGGCCGCCATCACCGCCGTCGCCGCCCTGCTCGCGGTCCTCGTGATCCGCGCGCCGCGCCGGGAGGATCAGCCTCCGGCCGTCGTGGAGGCCCGCGTCGAGATGCAGCCGTGACGGATGCGCGGGCTCAGCGGCTTGGGGGCCCTTCACTGCCTGCCGAGCAGGCCCGTTGACCGGGTGTGGACACGGTGGGACCATCCGGCACGACTGGACATCGCGCTGGGGGTGGGGCATGGCCGGGCAGGTGGTAGAGGACATCGAGAGGTACTGCCGTCGCTGCGAACAGCGGGTGCCGCCGGTGGTGCGCAAGAAGGCCGGCAAATCCGCCGGAAGCCTGGCGGTGAAGCAGGCCGGAGCGGTGGTCGTGGCGATCGTGATCCTGTTCCACCAGGTCCGCGTCCTTCGGTCACTCCTGGAAGTCACCGACCTGAGCGTCCTCGTCATCTGGCCGCTGTTCGTCAAACCCACGTGGCTCGGCCTGGTGGGCGCGCTGGCCGTCCTCGCGGTTTCGACGATCGTCTGGATTGAGGCGCCCGCGCGGGCGCAGCGGGCGGCGACATGCCCCATCTGCCTGCTCCCGTTCGACGCGGAGTAGCGGGCCGTCCCGCCCTCCGCCCGCGCGTTCACCGGGACGGTGCGGTCAGCAGTGGTCGATCCTTGGCGCGGGCTTGTGCAGGGCCGCTTCCATCTCCCGCTCGCGAAGGGCTCCGTTGAGTCTCCGACGTGCGTGAACATCCGTAAGTGCGCGCTCCGCGAGTTCGGGTAGCCGTCCCGCGCGGGCAAGCAAATCCATGTGCCGCAGATGGGTCGAGTAGCACTCGGCGTGGGCGCTCACCAGCGCGATGGCCGTGTCCTGATCTCGCCGCTGTTCCGCAGGCTGGGCCTGCTCGAACCACGCCACAGCTCAAGTATCGCGCAGGGTTGTCCTGCCCTCCCCGCATCGCGGATGCCGGCGCACCCTCCACGACGGCCCTTACCGCGATGGCCCTGGTGGGCTGGGGCCACGCATAGGGCTTCGACGCAGTCTCGGTCCGGTCTCAGTACGGGGTCCGCAGCGGTGAATGCGACATTCCCGGTGAACGCTGCGCATGTGAGTGACGCGTGGAGACGCTACGGCAAGTGGTTCGGAGACGCGGTTGTCGCTGTGATCCTGGTGGTTTGCGAAGCCGCGACCATGCTCGGGACGGGCCTTGTGCTGATGCTGATCGAGTTCGGGGGAGCGCACGCGGAGTGGCTCGGACCGACAAGCTACGGGCTGGTCACCGCGAGTGCCGGAATCATTGCGGCGGCGGCCTGGAGCGAGCGCATGTGGGTCACGGCGGTGACGCAGTTCCTCGTCGCGGGCTTTTTGATTGTCCAGTTGATCCGCTTCGGTCTTGAATGACTGCGGGGCGCACCGCTGCATCACGGACTACGTTCCGTTCCAACCGGATATCGCTGGATGCCGTATCGAGGTGAGAGGCCAAGCAGTCTCACGGCCGGCTGTCGACGCCAAGTAACCGGTAAGGCTCAGAACTCGTCCGCGACTATTGACAATTACTCGTGAAGTAGTAGCGGCGACCCATGAGAACAGCCTTCTATCGCGTGACGTCGAGGATCTACCCGCCTCGCAGCTCTACGGGCAACCGGTGGACGGAAGGGCCCCGGGCCAGTCTTCACCGGCAAGCGTGGCGGTCAGGCGTCGACCGGACAGAGAAGTGACGACATCCATGCCTGTCCTGACTGCCTCGGTGAAGCAGGCCGGCGGCGTCCGCCGCAGCGCGAATACGAAGTGAAGGGCGAACCGCGGCGTTGTCACGTCCGCCATCCCGTCAGCGTCGAGTCGGAGATTCGCCTGCCATGCCGCCTGGCACAGCACCGACACGAACAGGCCGAGAAAGTCGGCGTCCAGCAGGCCATCGGCGTCATCGATGACGACGGCGACGTCCAGTTCACCGTGGCCCGGGCCGTGCCAGTCCTGCAGGCAGTCTGCGAGCGCGTCCCAGTTGTGGCCGAAGTAGTCGGCGAACGAGAGCTCACGAGCGAACACCCGGAACAGCGCCATCGGATGTATCAGTTCGCGGCCGTCGATCCTGAAGACGAGGCCTCCGCGTTCCACGAGCTCGGAGAGCTCATTGGTCAACCACGAGTCATTCCCGTAGGCAAAGACCACCCACGGCGGTCTCGGCGAGCTCAGGGACGTGGCCTCCACAGCTGTGATCCTCCCATGCCCTTGTTCCCCTGGGACAACTCGGCAACGTGGACGGTCTGACCGGGCTCCGGTTGCCCGGCCAGTGGGACAGCCGTGCTGCCGCGCGCGGTCGGAACTGGACATGTACTTCCGGAAGGCAGAGCACCGGGCAGTAGCTGGAGGTGCAGGACCGGGTTCCGGCCCGCGGGAGCCCCGAATGACGACCGTCCCGCGCCCGCGGGCTTGCCCGGGCGGTTGCCGAACGGCGCCGCTGTCAGCAGCCGCGGAAGGTGCCGGTGTCGTCCGTGGAGTCGGCGAAGTCGGCGAAGTCCATGTTGGCGATGCTCAGGTTGGCGGAGATTTCGAAGTACCACTCGGCCGGTACGCGAAAACTCCGGCCGGGCTCGTCGTAGAGGTCGACGGCGAGAAGAGGGTGCGCCGGATCGGTCATGGTGCGGGCATCCGCGAGGAACACGTACGTGATCTTCTCGTCCTCGTCGGCTGCGGCATCTTCGCCGACCAGGGCTTGCACGCTCACGCCCGCGTAACGTGGGTCGTCGACGTAGGTTGCGGCTGTTTCGTCCGCGGCATCGATCGTTCTTCGCAGGGCGTACCAGGCGGAGTCGTCGCTGAAGTCGGTGCGCAGCACCAGAGATGCCAGATCGGCGGGGTAGGGCAGCGGCATGCGCACATGGTCGCACTTGCGATCAGTCGGGATCGTGGCCGAAGAGTGAACTGCCTGTCCCGACCGATCGTGGTGCCTTGTGGGCCCGTTGGTCACGGGAGCCGAGAGTGCGCAGCCCTGAAGGGACAGGGCGCGAGAGCCCGGCGGTCCTCGCGCGGGGTCAGTCGTCCAGCAAGTCCGTGTCGTACTGGTCGTGCTTGATCCGGAAGGCCTTCAGTTCCGCGCGGCTGCGCTGCGCGTACTCCGCGACCTTCTCGAAGTACTCGTCCCGGGGAGCGCCCGGGGTGAAGAGCAGCAGCAGCGACACCGGGTCGGCGCTGTCGTTCCGGAAGGCGTGGAGTCCGCCCACCGGTACGTGGAGGAAGTCGCCCTGGCCCGCGGTGAGCCAGCGGTCGCCGTTGTAGAGGCGGACCTCGCCGGACAGGACGTAGAAGGACTCGGAGATCGTGCGGTGGAAGTGTTCGGCGGCGCCCATGCTCCTCGGGGGCATGTCGATCTTGTAGAGGCCGAACTCTCCGCCGGTGTCCTTCTGCGTGGCCACGTAGCTGACGACCCCGGTGTCGGGCGCCGGGGACGCGGGGCGGAACGCCGCGCTGACCTGGCCTTTCGCGCCGAAGTAGCGGGGGTCTGGGTAGGACATGGCGACTTCCCTGGGGGTAGGCGGGCTTCAGCGGTCCTTCCCTCTGATGATCCCTCCACGGGGCCGTGCGAACCCCTCAGGCGCGTGCTCGTCGTCCAGCCACCGCGGATGCAGCCGCCGGGCCCAGGTCCGCTCCACGTACCCCGTGCGCATGCCGAGGCGGGCCTGCGGGTCGCGGAAGGCCATCCGCATGTGGCCGAACAGGACGGCGACGGCGGCCCAGGCCAGGATGTCGTGCACGAAGATCGCGCTGGTGCGGGAGACGGAGGGGAGCACGCCCGTGAACCACATCAGCAGGCCGGTGGCCATCATGGTCAGGACGGCGCCGGCGATCCAGCCCGCGTAGATCTTCTGCCCGGCGTTGAACTTGCCGGCCGGCCGCGCCTCCGGTGAGGTCAGGCGCTTTCGGACCGCCCGCAGCCACTGCCTGTCGTACCGGGCGAAGCGGTTCAGCCTGCGCAGGTCGGCGCGGAACGCCGGCGAGGCCAGGCCGAGCAGGAAGGGCAGCGGCAGCAGGATCCCCGACCACTCGTGGACGGTGACGACCAGGTGGCGGCGGCCGACCAGCTGGGCCAGCGGGGCCAGGTAGAGGCATGCCGCGCTCGTCACGCAGAGCAGCATCAGCCAGCCGGTGGCCCGGTGGACCAGGCGTTCGGCGCGGGTGAACCGGGCGACGAGTCCGGCGCGTTCAGGCCGCGGCAGCGTCGCCGCGCTGGTCGGCTCCGTCGAGCCAGCCGTCGACGGCATAGCCGTACTCCTCCCAGTAGCCGGGTATCACCCGGTCGGTCACGGTGATCCCGGACAGCCACTTGGCCGATTTGTAGAAGTACATGGGCGCCACGTAGAGCCGGACGGGGCCGCCGTGCTCGTGGCTGATCGGCTTGCCCTGCATGGTCAGCGCCACCATGACGTCGGAGCGGCGGGCCTGGTCGAGGGTGAGGCTCTCGGTGTAGACGCCGTCGAAGCAGGTGAAGTGGACCGCGGCGCCGTCCGCGTGCACGCCGGCCGCGTCGAGGAGGTCCGCGAGCCGCACTCCGGTGAACGGGGTGTCGGCCACCCGCCAGCCGTCCGTGCACCGCACGTCGTGGACGATCCGGGTCTGCGGCAGGGCGCGCAGGTCGCCGAGGGTGTACGTCCTCGGGCGGTCGACGAGGCCGTTCACTCGCAGCCGGTAGTTCGTGGCGTCCTTGCGCGGCACGGATCCCACGACGCTGTAGTAGCGAAAGCCCCCGGGGTTGGGCAGCACCCCGGTGAGCCCGGTGGGGTCGACCTGGGAGGCCGCGCCGAGGAACTTCTCCCACCCGCGCTGCGCCCAGGGGGCGGCGGCGAGGCCGGCGGCTCCCGCGCCGAGCATGGCGAGCATGGTGCGTCGCGCCACCGGCGGGCCGTCGGCCTCCGCGGCGCGCTTCCGTCGTTCAGCCATGCCTCACGAAGCCTCTCCTCGCCCATCACCTGCTGGAAGAGTGACGACCTTCGCATGCATGTGCGTCACCTGTCAAGGTGGTGATGGGTGGGAGGGGGGTGTCAGGGGCAGCGCTCGCCGAATTTCACGGCCTTGAACGAGACGGGCTGTCCGTGCAGCGCGGCGCCGGGCGCGGGGGTCTGCGAGCACACCTGCCAGTTGCTCTCCAGGAGGATGTAGCGCTTCTTGCCGGACACGTCCTCCGCCGTGATGCTCGTCATGGAGGGCAGGGCCCGGCGCGCCACGTTCAGGGAGGTGCCCGTCAGGTCCGGCATCGTGCTGCCGGCCGTCGGGGGCGCGCTCGCGTCGCTCCCGGGGCAGGTCTCGGCGAGCTTGACCGTGCCGAGGTCGACGGTGGTCCGCGTGGGGCGGCGGCCCGGGGCGGGGCTCTGGAAGCAGACCTTCCAGTCGCGGTCCCAGATCTGCTCGCGCCCCCGGCCCGCGGAGTCGTGCGAGTCCAGCCGATGGAAGCCGAGTGACTGCGCCCGGTCCTGGGCGGCCTGCAACTCCATGCCGCGCAGGTCGGGCAGGTCGGCGACCGCGGCGGGGGTGGTGGTGCGGTTCCCGGAGGGCCGGTCGCTGGTGCCGTCGTCCGCCGGGTCGCACGCGGTGAGGGCGGTCACGGCGGCGACGGCGAGGATCGCGGCCAGCGGGCGGGCGGCGGGGCGGCTCGGGCTCATGACGCATACGTACCCGGGCACACCGTGTGAATGCCGCAATCACGACGGAAGGGTGACGTGCGGTCAGGTCGAAGCGGCCCCGCAGCTGCCGCGGACCACCAGGCGGGTCGGCACGACCGAGGAGGCGGGATGCTCCGCCGGGCCCGGGCCGAGCAGGTCGCGCAGCGCGGCGACGGCGGCGGCGCCGAGGGCGTTGCGGTCCTGTGCGACGGTGGTCAGCGCGGGGCTGACGAGGGTCGCGGCGTCGATGTCGTCGAAGCCGACCACGGCCAGGTCGCGCGGTACGGACCGGCCGGCCTCGGTGGCGGCGCGCAGGGCGCCGACGGCCATGAGGTCGCCCGCCGCGAACAGCGCGGTCGGGGGCTCGGGCAGGGCGAGCAGGCGGTGCACGGCGCGGCGGCCGCTCTCCAGGAAGAAGTCGCCGGTGACCACGTACTCCTCGGGTGCGGGGAGCCCGAGGCGGGCGCACGCGGAGCGGAAGCCGGCCAGTCGCCCGGCGGCGGGCGGGAGTTCGGGCGGCCCGGTGACGGTGGCGATCCTGCGGTGGCCGAGGGCGTGCAGATGGGCGACGGCCGTTTCGGCGCCGGCGGCGTTGTCGGAGGCGACGCTCGCGGTGCGCGGGCCGTCGAGGGCGACGTCGAGCCCGGCGCAGGGGGTCCCGGAGGCGGCGAGCACACGCAGGGCGCGGTCGTCGGCGGGGCGCCCCATGACGATGACGCCCTCCAGACTGTGCCGGCGCACGGCCTGGACGTACACCCCGTCGGGATCGCCGGGGCCGGCCGTCGTCAGCAGCATCAGGTGGTAGCCGGCGTCGGACAGGGCGGTGCGCACCGAGCTCAGCAGCCCTTGCAGGAAGGGGTGGTGCAGTCCCTGGGACTCGTGCCAGGTGTCCCACAGCAGGCCGATGGTGTCCGAGCGGCGGCGGACCAGGGTGCGGGCCGGTTCGTTGGGGGCGTAGCCGAGTTCGCCGGCGAGCCGGCGGATGCGTTCGCGGGTGGCCCGGCTGACGTCGGCCCGGTCGTTGAGCGCACGGGAGACCGTCGCGGTGGACACCCCGCTGCGCCGGGCCAGTTCGCGCAGGGTGACGGCGGTGGCGCCCTGGGGCGGGGGGACGGGGGTCTGGTCTCCGGGATTTCGCGGCACGCTCACGTCTTGACGGTATGTCATGTCAGCGTCAGGCTCTAGGGGCGACAGCAGCCGGAAACGTTTACGGCCAGTGCCCCCGACGGGGCCGGACAGGAACGGGATGCCTGCGATGCCTGCGAACGAACCGCGCACACGCCTCACTCGCTCACGACTGAGAAACCTCGTCGTCCTCGTGACGGCGGCCGCCTGCGCCGCTGCCGTCGCGTCCGTGCCCGCCCAAGCCGACGGCCCGCTCTACACGCGGGCCGGCGCCCCGGTGGACCTGCGCGTGAAGGACCTCCTCAAGCGCATGACGCTGGACGAGAAGATCGGCCAGATGGACCAGATCGCCGTCGCCCGGATCCAGGGCGACTGCGAATGGAGCGGCGGCGCGCTCAACGAGAGCTGCATGAAGACCGTCCTCGCCGACTACCCGGTCGGCTCGGTGATCTCCGGCGGCGGCATGGCCCCCGCCAAGAACACCCCGCAGGACTGGGCCACGATGGTCAACGCCGTGCAGAAGTACGCCATCACCAACTCACGGCTGCACATTCCGATCGTGTACGGCGTGGACGGGGTGCACGGGCACAACAACGTGCTCGGTGCCACGATCTTCCCGCACCAGATCGGCCTCGGCGCCACCTGGGACCCGGGCACGGTGCACGACTCCTCCGCCGCCACGGCCCGCGCCGTCGCCGCCACCGGCATCGACTGGAACTTCGCCCCCGTCGCCGACCTCGCCCGCGACCAGCGGTGGGGCCGCTACTACGAGACGTACGGAGAGGACCCGCTGCTCGCCGGCACCCTGGCCGCCGCCGCGGTCGACGGCGCCGAGCACGCCAAGGGCGCCAAGCGGGTGGCCGCCACCGTCAAGCACTTCGGCGGCTACTCCGAACCGGCCAACGGCCACGACCGCGTGCCCGCCGACGTCTCGATCCGCTATCTCCAGGACACCCTGCTGCCCTCGTACAAGCAGGCCGTGCAGTCCGGCGCCAAGTCCGTCATGGTCAACTCCGGCGCCGTCAACGGCGTTCCGGCCACCGCGTCGACGTATCTGCTCACCAAGGTGCTGCGGCAGCAGTGGGGCTTCAAGGGCGTGACCGTCAGCGACTGGGAGGACGTCCGCGCGCTGCAGACCCGCTACAAGATCGCCGCCGACTACCCCGAGGCGATCGCGCTGGCCGTCAACGCGGGCCTCGACATGGCCATGGAGCCGTACTTCGCCAAGGAGTGGAGCCAGGGCCTGCGAACCGCCGTGGACCGCCGCCTGGTATCGCAGCGGCGGATCGACGAGGCCGTGAGCCGCATCCTCAAGATGAAGTTCGAACTCGGCCTGTTCGAGCACCCGTACGTCGACGCCGCCAAGGCCGACGCCGCGGTGAACGGCGCCGACGCGGGCCTGGCGCGCACCGCCGCCGCCGAGTCGCAGGTGCTGCTGCGCAACGAGGGCGGCGTGCTGCCGGTGAGCCCCTCCGCCAAGCGGATCGTCGTCGCCGGTTCCTACGCCGACGACATCAACGACCAGGCGGGTGGCTGGACCATCGGCTGGCAGGGCGTGCCCGACGGGGTGACGCTGCCCGGCACGACCATCCTCAAGGGCATCCGCGAGGCCGCGCCCGCCGGTACCGAGGTGGTGCAGGCCAAGACCGCCGACGACGCCGTCGCCCAGGCGAAGAACGCGGACCTCACGATCGTCGTGGTCGGCGAGAAGGCCGCCGCCGAGGGTGCCGCGGACAGCCCGCGGCCGGAGCTGACGGCCGATCAGCAGGCGCTGGTGAAGTCCTTGAAGGCGAGCGGCAAGCCGGTCGTCACGGTCGTCGTGGCCGGGCGCCCGCTGGTGCTGGGCGACGCCGAGGGCACGCAGGGCCTGCTGATGTCCTGGCTGCCGGGCACCGAGGGCGGCCACGCCGTCGCCGACGTGCTCTTCGGCAAGGTGAACCCGAGCGGCCGGATGCCAGTGTCCTGGCCGCGGAACATCGGCGACGAGCCGATGTACTACCAGCAGCTGCCGGGCACCAACGGCGGTCCGGAGTCGTCCTACGACCCGCTCTACGCCTTCGGCGCGGGCCTGTCCTACACCACGTACAGCTTCGACGCCCTCACCGCCGACACCAAGGGCGTCAAGGTGACGGTCTCCAACACCGGTGCGCGCGACGGTGACCTGGTGGTCCCGGTCTACGCGTCGCGGCCGGTCAGCGACGTGCTGGCGCCCGCGCGCAAGCTGGTGGCGTTCACGAAGGTCCACCTGAGGGCGGGCGAGCACCGCACCGTTCGGCTGGACTTCGCCAAGAGCGCGCTCGCGGTGACTCCCGGGGACATCGACGGCTCGGGAACGCCGCGCGTCGAGCGGGGCACGTACACCTTCACCGCGGGGGACAAGAGCGCCGACGTGGTGCTGCGTTAGGTGCGGCGCGCCGGGGACCGCGGGCCGCACCGCCCCCGTGGTCCCCGGCGTCCGGCGTGTCGGCGCGGGTCAGCGCGTGTCGTCGTCGTACGCGGCCCGCGCCTCGTCCACGTCGCCCATGTGCTCCTGCGACCAGTGCGCGAGCGACGCGAACAACGGGGCCAGGCTGCCGCCCAGTTCGCTGATCTCGTACTCGACGCGGGGCGGCACCTCGGGGTGGTACGTGCGGATCACCAGGCCGTCGCGCTCCAGTTGGCGCAGCCGCTGTGTCAGGACCTTCGGGGTGACCGAGCCGATGCGGCGCTGGAGTTCCACGAAGCGCTGCCGGCCGTGGGCGTGCAGGGTCCACAGGATCGGGGTGGTCCAGCGGCTGAAGACCAGGTCGACGACCGGGCTGATCGGGCAGGCCAGCGCGGGGTCGGCGGCCGGGGACGGGGCGCTGCGGGCGGACGGGCTGCTCATCGGGGCGACTCCGTGAGGACTCGGCAGCGTTCGGCATAGTCACTATCTTCTAGGTACCTACTATACCTGCGCTGTTAGCTTCGTCCCGTCGCAGTCAACTCGTCGATACGGAGCTGAAGATGATCGCAGTAACAGGTGCCACCGGGAACGTCGGACAGCCGCTGGTCCGCGCCCTCGCCGCGGCGGGGGAACAGGTGACCGCGCTCTCCCGCCGGAGTCCCGCGCTCGGCGCACTCCCCTCCGGAGTACGCCATAGGAAGGTCGACCTGACGGCCCCGGAGGAACTGCGCGAGGCGCTGGACGGCGCCGAGACGCTGTTCCTCCTGCCGGCCGGGGAGCTTCTGAGGCCCGGCGGCCGGCCGTACGACCTCGTCGGCGCCGCCAAGGCGGCCGGGGTGCGCCGCGTCGTGCTGCTCTCCTCGCAGGCCGCCGGCACCCGCCCGCAGGCGGTCTCGCACGAACCGCTGCGCGCCTTCGAGGCCGCGGTGCGCGAGTCCGGCACCGATTGGACGATCCTGCGCGGCGGCGGTTTCGCCTCCAACGCCTTCGCCTGGGCGGAGTCGGTGCGCACGGCGCGCACGGTCGCCGCGCCCTTCGCGGACGTCGCGCTCCCCGTCGTCGACCCCGCCGACATCGCCGCGGCCGCGGCGGTCGTCCTGCGCGACGGCTCCCACGCGGGACGCACCTACGAGGTGACGGGCCCCGTGCCCGTCTCGCCGCGCGAGCAGGCGGCGGCGATCGGGGAAGCGCTGGGCACGCCGCTGCGCTTCGTCGAACTGGGCCGGGAGGAGGCCCGGTCGGGCCTGCTGCGCTTCATGCCCGAGGCCGTCGCGGACGGTACCTTGGACATCCTGGGCGAGCCGCTGCCCGGGGAGCGGCGCGTCAGCCCCGACACCGAGGCACTGCTGGGCCGCCCCGCGGCGCCGTTCGCCGCCTGGGCGGCGCGCAACGCCGCCGCCTTCCGCTGAGGCGGTGTGCGGGAGCAGGCCTCCGGCCTGCGGGATGTTAGCGTCCGGCCATGGACGACAGCGTGTACGTGGGCAACGCGGGCCGGGACGCGGCCTTGGACCGCGGATGGCTCCTGGGCCACTTCAAGGAGGCCGGCGACCCCCGGCACAGCACGGACGTGGAGATCAAGTGGGGGGTGCACCCGAAGGGCGACGAGCGCGCGGCGTGGGTGCGAGGTGAGGCCCGCACGGCCCTGCTGGTGCTGATCAGCGGGCGGTTCCGGGTCGAGCTGCCGGGGCGCACCGTGGTGCTCGCCGAGCAGGGCGACTACGTGGTGTGGGGGCGCGGGGTGGACCACTCCTGGCACGCGGAGGAGGAGTCCGTCGTGCTGACGGTGCGCTGGCCGTCCGTACCCGGTTACGGGGTACGGACGGCCTGACGCGACCGCCCGGTGTCAGGACCGGGCGGTCAGCTGGAAGGACTGCGCGGCGGTGCCGTTGCAGGTGTACTGCTGCATGCGCGCGGCGTCCGCGGTGGACGCCGACGGCACGTCGAGGCACTTGCCGCTGTTGCGGTTGACGAAGTGGAAGGTGCCGCCGGTCTCCTCCACCGGCAGCCACTGCTGGTTGGCGCCGCCCGAGTACGACCAGAGCTGGATCTTGGCGGCGTCGGCGGTGGAGACGTCGGTGACGTCCCATGACTTGGTCGCGTCGTTGCGGTTGTTGATGCGGTAGTAGCCGCCACTGGTCGCCTGGAACTGCCAGTCCTGCGCGGTGGTGCCGTTGCAGGTGTACTGCTGCACGGCGGTGCCGTTGGCGGTGGCCGCCGCGGCGGCGTCCACGCACTTGCCGCTGTGCTTGGCGGCGACGGTCGCCCAGCCGCTGGGCAGGGTGCCGGTGGGCGGTGTCGGGTCGCCGGTGGAGCCGGTGCCGAGCCACTTGAGGCCGTCGAGCAGGAAGGTGTTCTGGGTGGCGCTCGCGAAGGTCGACGACAGTCCGGTGTTCGTGTCGTAGTTCATCGCGTTGTGGCCGAAGTTGGCGTACAGCATCCGGTACTTGTTGTTGGTCCACAGGATCGGGTAGTAGCCGCTGTACCAGGACTGGTTGGGGTCCGTGCCCAGCGGGAAGCTGACCGGGTCGACGGACGCCAGGATGTCGATGTCCGGGTTGGTGCGCAGGTCGTTGCTCCAGCTGTACCACTCGCTGACGGCCGAGGTGAACGTCGCGGGCAGGTGCACGGTCGAGGGGTGGGTGCGGTCCTCGACGCGCAGCACGGCGGTGGTGGGGCCCCAAGTGTTCGTGGCGAAGTTCCCACTGCCCAGGAACTGGTTGTAGTACCAGGGCCAGCTGGACGCGCTGGTCGTGAACGCCGAGACGTGGAAGCCCAGCCAGCCGCCGCCGCCGCGCATGTAGGACTCGAAGCCGGCGCGCTGGGCGGCCGTCTGCGGTGCGTCGTCGAGGAAGAGGACGACCTGGTACTGCTTCAGCGCGTTGCTGTCGGCCAGCAGGTTCCAGTTGTTGGTCGAGGTGTACGTGAAGCCGTTGGCGGCGGCCTGCTGCGGGAACCAGCGGTTGGCCTCGCCGACGAAGTTGATGTGGGCCGCGTCGTAGGTGCCGTTGTAGAAGGCGATCACCTTGAACGGGGTGGCGGCCGCGGCGCCGTGGCCGGTGACGGCGGGGGCGGCGGTGACGCCGAGGAGCACGGCGAGCAGCAGTAACAGCCGGCCGGCGGCGCGCCGGCCTGCGGTGGTGAGAGCGGTCATGGGGGGTCCTTCCCGTGTCGGCGTGCGTGGGTGGGGGCGCCGGTGAGGGTGAAGGGCGGGGCACGGCGTTGAACGGTGGCGCGGTGGGGGGATCCGTGGGGAGACCTTTGTCAACGTTGTGATTTAAGGAGTGAAAGAAGGTCCCCGTCAAGACTTTGGTACAGACCAGTCGGTGCGGTACCGGTCGCGGGCGCCGGAGCCGCGCGTGACGCCGCGCGGGGGTCTGTCTTCAAGTGTTGATCAGCGTGCGCCGACGGCCGGCGCTGCCGGGGGACCCCCGGGTGCCCGGTGTTTGGGCTGCTCAAACACCGCGTGTGCGGGGGGAGTCGAGTCTTTACCACGGATCGGCGCGAGTTCGGAATCCGTAGCGCCACCTCTTGACGTGTCCCTTCCATGAGCCTAACTTCACGCCGTGAAGAAAGGTTGTCCAGACCTTTCAGCCGCTGTCGCAGCCGGACGTTGCCCGTCCGGTGAAGCCCGTGTCAGTTCTTCGCACCCCGCACAGCACCTCACACTCCTGCATGCCGCCGCCCGATTCGGCATGCCCGCCCCCCACGGCGCCGCGCCCCGCGCGGCACAGGAGCATCCATGAGAATCCTCGGAGCACCGTCTCCGGACGCCCCCGGCCGCAGCCGGATCCGGCGCCGCGTCATACCGTTCGCCCTCGGCGCGCTGGTCGCCTCGGGCCTGTCCGCCGTCGTACTCGCCCCCCAGGCCCAGGCCGCCGTCCCCACCGGCTGGGTGACGGTCGCCGCCAAGCACAGCGGCAAGTGTGTCGACGCGGCCGCGGCGGCCACCGCCAACGGCACCGCCGTGCAGCAGTACGCCTGCAACGGCACCACCGCGCAGCAGTGGCAGTTCCAGGCCACGAGCGACGGATACGTGCGGGTCAACAACCGCAACGACGCGACCAAGTCGTGGGACGTCACCGACGTCTCCACCGCCGACGGCGCCCCGATCCAGCTCTGGTCCTACTCCAGCGGCGCCAACCAGCAGTGGCTGCCGGTGGAGGAGACCGGCGGCACCTTCCACTTCGTCAACCGCAACAGCGGCAAGTGCCTCGACGTGCCGTCGGCGTCCACCGCGGACGCCGCGCGCATGCAGCAGTACACCTGCAACGGCACCGCCGCCCAGTCCTTCAGCCTCGGGTCCACCGACGGCCCGCAGAACCCGCCGGGCACCCCCGACTTCGGCCCCAACGTCTCCGTCTTCGACCCGTCGATGTCCTCGGCCTCCATCCAGAGCAGGCTCAGCCAGGTCTTCGGCCAGCAGGAGTCCAACCAGTTCGGCTCGCAGCGCTACGCCCTGCTGTTCAAGCCGGGCAGCTACAACGTCGATGCCAACGTCGGCTTCTACACCCAGGTCGCGGGCCTCGGTCTGTCGCCGGACGACGTCACCATCAACGGCGCGGTCCACGCCGAGGCCGACTGGTTCCAGGGCAACGCCACCCAGAACTTCTGGCGTTCGGCCGAGAACCTCTCCGTCAACCCGTCGAGCGGCACCGACCGCTGGGCGGTCTCGCAGGCGGCCCCGTACCGGCGCATGCACGTCCGCGGCAACCTGCAGCTGGACGACGGCGGCTGGTCGAGCGGCGGTCTGATCGCCGACTCCAAGATCGACGGACAGGTGCGCTCCGGCTCGCAGCAGCAGTGGCTGTCGCGCAACAGCCAGTGGGGCAGCTGGACCGGTTCCAACTGGAACATGGTCTTCGTCGGGGACGTCAACGCACCCGCGAACACCTTCCCGAACCCGCCCTACACCACGGTCGCGCAGTCCCCGGTGACGCGTGAGAAGCCGTTCCTGTACGTGGACTCGGCCGGTGCCTACCAGGTCTTCGTCCCGGCGCTGCGCACCAACACCCAGGGCACGAGCTGGGCGGGCGGCAGCCCGGCGGGCAGCTCGCTGCCGATCGACCAGTTCTTCATCGTCAAGCCCGGCGCCACCGCGACCGACATCAACGGCGCGCTCGCCCAGGGCAAGAACCTGCTGTTCACGCCGGGCGTCTACCACCTCAACCAGACGCTCAACATCAACCGGGCCGACACCGTGGTGCTGGGCCTGGGCCTGGCGACCATCGTCCCGGACAACGGCATCACGGCCGTCAACGTGGCCGATGTGGACGGCGTGAAGATCGCCGGTCTGCTGATCGACGCCGGCACGACCAACTCGCAGACATTGATGCAGGTCGGCCCGGCCGGCTCCGCCGCGCGGCACACCGCCGACCCGACCTCGCTGCACGACGTGTTCTTCCGCATCGGCGGCGCGGGCGTCGGCAAGGCCACGCAGAGCCTGGTGGTCAACAGCTCCGACGTCATCGGCGACCACATGTGGCTGTGGCGCGCCGACCACGGCAGCGGCGTCGGCTGGACCAGCAACACCGCCACCAACGGCCTGATCGTCAACGGCACCAACGTGACGATGTACGGCCTGTTCGTGGAGCACTACCAGCAGCACCAGGTGATCTGGAACGGCAACGGCGGCCGCACGTACTTCTTCCAGAACGAGATGCCGTACGACCCGCCCAACCAGGGCTCCTGGATGAACGGTTCGGTGCGCGGCTACGACGCCTACAAGGTCAGCCCCTCCGTCACCAGCCACGAGGCATGGGGCCTGGGCAGCTACTGCTACTTCAACGTCAACCCGTCCGTGGTCGCCGACCGCGCCTTCGAGGCGCCGGCCGTGTCCGGGGTCCGCTTCCACGACATGGTGACCGTCTCGCTCGGCGGCACCGGCACCATCAGCCACGTGATCAACAACACCGGAGGACCGTCCAACTCCGGTACCAACGTGGCCAACCTGGTCTCGGGTCCCTAGCCAGGAGGGACCCGGCCGAGGCGGGGCCGCCGTGCGCACGGCGGCGGCGGCCCCGCTCCCCGGCGCGCCCGCGTCCACCCGGCGGTGCCCTGACGGCCCGTGGATTCCCACGGGCGCAGGGGGTTGACGCGGAGCTGGTCTAGTCCATACCGTCATCGGCCATCAGCTGTTCATGTAGTGGGGTGTTGTTCACCTACATGAACAGCTGGCAAGCCCCCCACGCCGTCCCCGCGGCGCACCACCCCCCACAGCGCGCACCCCACCCGCGCCCACGACAGGAGTCGTCCTGTGCTGAAGACCGCCGTCAGAGCCCTCGCAGCCGCCCCCGCCGTCCTGGCCATGGCCGCCACCGCCGTCGTCGCCACCGGCGGCTCGGCGAGCGCCGCCGCCAACCCCGGCCCCGGCTTCCCCGCCCAGTACGCCGCGCCGTACGTCGAGACCTGGAACTCGCCCTCGGCGATGGCCAACGCCCGCAACGCCACCGGCCTGAAGTACTTCACGCTGGCCTTCGTCATCGACGGCGGCGGCTGCAACGCCATGTTCAACGGCGACACACCGGTCACCGACGCCGGCTGGACCTCGGCGATCAACTCCCTGCGGTCCGCCGGCGGCGACGTCATCGCCTCCTTCGGCGGCGCCTCCGGCACCGAGATCGGCGTCTCCTGTACGAGCGTGGCCTCGCTGAAGGCGCAGTACAAGAAGGTCGTCGACGCCCTCAACCTGACCCGCATCGACCTCGACGTCGAGGGCGGCCAGCTCGACAACACCGCTGCCAACGACCGCCGCAACAAGGCGCTGGCCCAGCTCCAGCAGGAGTACGCCGCCGCCGGCCGCAAGCTCGACGTGCAGTACACGCTCCCGGTCAACCCGACCGGCCTGGAGTCCAACTCGATCAGCCTGCTGAACAACGCCAAGAGCAACGGGCTGAACGTCAACCTCGTCAACATCATGACGATGGACTACGGACCGGCCATGGACATGGGCAAGGCCGCCACCGACGCCGCCACCGCGCTGCGCAACCAGCTCGGCGCGATCTGGACCACCAAGACCGACGCGCAGCTGTGGGCGATGGAGGGCAACACCCCGATGATCGGGGTCAACGACACCACCGCCGAGACCTTCAGCACCGGCAACGCCACCACGCTCGCCAACTTCGCCAAGTCCAAGGGCATCCAGGAACTCGCCTTCTGGGCGGTCGGCCGCGACAAGGCCTGCGCCACCAACGGCCAGCTGTCCGACTCCTGCAGCGGCACCCCGCAGAGCGCCTGGCAGTTCTCCAGCATCTTCAACACCGTCACCGGAGGCGGCACGACCCCGCCGCCCACCGGCTCCACCGGACAGATCACCGGCCTCGGCGGCAAGTGCGTCGACGTCGCCGCCGCGAGCAGCGCCAACGGCACCGCCGTCCAGATGTACGACTGCAACGGCACCACCGCCCAGCAGTGGACCGTGGGCACCGACGGCACCATCCGCGCCCTCGGCAAGTGCATGGACCTCACCGCGGCCGGCACCGCCAACGGCACCAAGGTGCAGCTGTACGACTGCAACGGCACCGGCGCCCAGGTCTGGCAGCGCGGCACCGGCGACACCCTGGTGAACCCCGCGTCCGGCAAGTGCCTCGACGTCACGGACAAGTCGACGGCCAACGCGGCCCGGCTGCAGATCTGGACCTGCGCCGGCGGCACCAACCAGCAGTTCCACCTCC
Source organism: Streptomyces sp. NPDC088732 (assembly GCF_044751205.1). NCBI lineage: Bacteria > Bacillati > Actinomycetota > Actinomycetes > Kitasatosporales > Streptomycetaceae > Streptomyces > Streptomyces sp. NPDC088732. The sequence continues at coordinate 36,923 of NZ_JBIVLI010000028.1, read as the reverse complement.
CGGCCTGACAGGGGGACAGGCGCGCGGCCGCCCGGTGCACCGTGTGTGCGCCGGGCGGTGGCGTGTGAGGATCACGACGTGACCGACGACAAGCCCGGCGTCCGCGGCGAGACCGGCCAGGACGACCCCGTGACCGCCGACTCCCTGCGCGAACGCATGCGTTCCGCCCCCGTGCTGGCGGGCCCGCTCCCCGGCTTCGACCCGGCCGGCGCCGGGCCCGCGCCCGGACCGGTGTTCGCCCGCTGGTTGGCCCGCGCCCTGGACGACGGGGTGCCGGAGCCGCATGTCATGACCCTTGCCACGGCAGGTGCCGACGGCCGCCCCTCGGCCCGGGTGCTCCTGCTGCGCGGCGTCGACGTCGAGCGCTGCGCCTTCGACTTCGCCTCCGAGGCGGTCAGCCGGAAAGGCCGCGACCTGGCGGAGCGCCCGTACGCCGCGCTCACCTGGTACTGGCCCCGGCACGGCCGGCAGATCAGGGTGGCAGGGCCGGTGGAGATCCTGGACCGGGACACCGCACGCCGTGACTTCCTCGGCCGCCGCGAGCCCTCCAGGGCCGCCGGTTTCACCGGCGTGATGAGCGCGCCGCTGGACGGCCCGGAGGCGTACGAGGAGGCCAGGCGGCGCGCCACCGCGCACATCGCCGCCGCCCCGGAGGACGTCCCCGAGGGGCACACCGTCTACCGGCTCGCCGCCGACGAGGCCGAGTTCTGGCAGGCCGGACCCGCGGGCCGCCACATCCGGCTGCGCTACGCACGCGATCCGGCGGCGCCCGGGGTCTGGACGCGGGGTCTGCTCTGGCCCTGAGACGCCGGCCGCCGCCGTCATCCCTCAGGAGGACCGGTCGCCCGCGTGTGCCCACCCGCGGGAGGAGTGACGAATGGCCCCGCGCGCCGATGCCGCGCGACGGCAGAACTGATGGGGTGGGAACCGTGCACAGGGACGACTTGCGGCTCACGGTGGAGCTGCGCTCCGTGACCGCCGGGGCGCGGCGCCGCGCGGTGCGCGACGGCGACGACCGCGTCGACACCGCGCATCTGCTGCACTCCCTGCTGGAGAACGACCCGCGGGCCCGCGAGGCGGTCGACGGAGCGGCGGGCGGCGGGCAGGCGGCCCGCGTCCTGGGCTACCTCGTGCAGCGCAGCATCGGTTACGGCATGCGGTGGCGCGACGCCGTCGAGGACTCCGGCGCCCTGTCCGTGCTCACCCCCCTCGGCGCGCCCGGCTGGAGCCCGGCGGCCACCACGGCGATCGGCGCCGCGGTCGCCCGCGCCCATGAACGCGGTGTGGCGCAGGCCGACGGCGGCGACCTGCTGGCGGCACTGCTGGCCGACCCCGCCTGCCGGGCCGTGGAGGTGCTGCGCGCCGCCGGAGTGGACCCCGAACGGCTGCCGGCGCGTCCACCGGCCCAACGCGCCGGTGACGACAGTCGCTACTGGGGTGACGGTCCTGTCGTGAGCTGACATCATGGCCCGATGCATGTGTCTCAGGGGAGGAACACCGGGCTCGGACTCGCGCTCGTCTCGGCGTTCGCGTTCGGTGGTTCGGGGGTCGCGGCCAAGCCGCTGATCGAGGCGGGGCTGGACCCGCTGCACGTGGTCTGGCTGCGCGTGGCCGGCGCCGCGCTCATCATGCTGCCCGTCGTCCTGCGCCACCGCACCCTGCTGCTGCGCCGCCCCGCGGTGCTGGCCGGCTTCGGGCTGCTCGGTGTCGCGGGTGTGCAGGCCTTCTACTTCGCGGCCATATCGCGCATCCCCGTCGGCGTCGCGATCCTCGTGGAGTTCCTTGGCCCCGCGCTGCTGCTCGGCTGGGTGCGCTTCGTGCAGCGCAAGGCGGTCAGCAGGGCCGCGGCCGTCGGCGTGGTGCTCGCCGTGGGCGGCATGGCCGCCGTGGTCGAGGTGTGGTCGGGGCTGGCCTTCGACCCGCTGGGCCTCGCGCTCGCCTTCGGGGCCGCCTGCTGCCAGGTCAGCTACTTCGTCCTGGCCGACCACGGCAGCGACGGCGAGGACGCCCCCGACCCCGTCGCCGTGATCGCGTACGGGCTGCTCATCGGCGCCCTCGTCCTGACCGTCACCTCCCGCCCCTGGCGGATGGACTGGACCGTGCTCACCCACCGCGCCGACATGGGCGAGGTGTCCGTGCCCGCGCTGCTGCTCGTCGGCTGGATCGTGCTGGTGGCCACCGTCGTCGCCTACCTCACCGGCGTGCTCGCCGTGCGGCGGCTGTCGCCGCAGGTCGCCGGTGTCGTCGCCTGCCTGGAAGCGGTCGTCGGCACGGTCCTCGCCTGGATCCTGCTCGACGAGCACCTGGGCGTCCCGCAGGTCCTCGGCGGCGTCCTCGTCCTCGCGGGCGCCTTCGTCGCCCAGACCGCGAAGAAGCGCGGGGCGACGACCGTGGTCGCCGCCGCGGTCCCGGCGGCCGGCGAGGACGCCGCCGACGCGCCCCAGGACACGGCGCGGCTCGTATAGGGTCGGTGCCGTGCGACACACCGTTCTCCCCCCGCCGCCCGCCGCTTAAGGCGGACGGCGCACCCACGGAAGACCCGGCCCGGGCACGTCCCCGGGCAGGTGGCCGCTGCCCGCACACGGGAGCCCACGACCACCTCATTCCTTCCGCGGGAGCACCCTCGTGTCCATGTCCCCTGCCCTGCCGGTCCGGCGGGGCCTGCTCTACGTCACCCTCGCCGCCACCGCGTGGGGCACCGCGGGCGCCGCCGCCTCCGTGCTGTACGACCGCACCGGGCTCGGCCCCTTCGCCCTCACCTTCTGGCGCTCGGTCGGCGGCTGCGTGCTGCTGCTCGCCGCCCGCGCGGCCCCGGGCGCGACTCGGCCGCGCCGCCCCGGCGCGCGCACGCTGCTCATCGGTCTCGGGCTGACGGTCTTTCAGACCGCGTACTTCATGGCCGTCGCCGCCACCGGCCTCGCCGTCGCCACGGTCGTCACCCTTGGATCCGGGCCCGTGCTCATCGCGCTCGGCGAGCGGCTGTGGACCGGCGAACGCATCGGCCGCGGCGGCGCCTGGGGCGTCACCGCGGCCCTGGCCGGACTCGCCGTCATCGTTCTGGGCGGAGGCGGCGACGCGACCGTGCGCCCGGGCGGCGTCGCCCTCGCGCTGGCCTCCGGGGCGGGCTACGCCGCCGTCACCCTGCTGACCCGGCACGCCGCCCGCCGCGGGCAGGCCGAGGACCCCGCGTCGGCGTCGCTGTGGTCCTTCGCGGTCTGCGCCTCGGTGGTGTTGCCGCTCGCCGCGGCCGAGGGGCCGCTGCCGCGCCACGACGCGCTGACCGTCGCGCTGCCGCTGCTGCTGTACGTCGCCGCGGTGCCCACCGCGCTCGCGTACGGGCTGTACTTCGCGGGCGCGGCGGTCCTGCGGCCGGCCACGGTCTCGGTGATCGCCCTCATCGAGCCCGTCTCGGCCACGGTGGTCGCGATCGCGGTCCTCGGCGAGCGGCCGGGGCCCGCGACCGTGCTGGGCACGGCGATCCTGCTGGCCGCGGTCGCGGGCATGGGGGCGGCCGAGACCCGGCGGCCGTCGGCGGCCGGTCAGCGGCCGGCGTCGAAGGTGATCAGCGCGGCCAGCTCGGCGGGTGCCGACAGGAAGGGGGAGTGACTCCACGCGCGCCGGTGCGACCGCTCGGCGCGCAGGGCCATCGTCTCCTGGAAGGCCGGAGCCAGCGCGTTGTCGTCCTCGCAGACGATGTAGCTGGAGGGCACCGACTTCCACCCGGCTTCGGTGAGCGGCTCGCTGAAGGACTTCAGGGTGTGCGGCGTCAGCCGGGCGGCGGCGCGGTCGGCGTCCTGCGGGGCGACGCCACCGTAGAGGACGCCGCCCGCATCCTCGGGCGGGGGCACGGTGCCGCCGGCGCCGGGGGTGAGCTGCCCCTTGCTCACTGCGGCGAGCGAGACACCCTCGTCGACCAGGAAAGCGGCCAGGTACACCAGGCGGGAGACGTTGGACGCGTGCGCGGCGGCCTCCGTGACGGGCAGGCCGCCGTAGGAGTGCGCCAGGACGGTCACCGGGCCGTCGAGGGCCGCGAGCCGCTCGCGGACGGCGCGCGCGTCGTCGTACATCCCGGCGTTGTCCGCGGGGTCGGCGGACGCGCTCGGCAGGTCCACGGTGGCCGCACGCCATCCCAGCGCGGTGAGCTCGGGAACGAGCGCCTCCCAGCACCAGGCCCCGTGCCAGGCGCCGTGGACCAGGAGGATCGCGGGCTTGCTGAGGTCTTCGGTGGTCATCGATCGGCTTTCGTGAACGGCTGTGTCAACGAGTGTGGCGCGCCCGGACGCCGGACGCAGAGGAACGGGGCGTCGCGCGCTCCGCCCCACCGCCGCCCCCGCTGTCCGGGTGCGGCGCCGTGACGGGGCGTGCAGGCTGGAGGCCTCGCCCCAGCGACGAACCCGAGGAGCACTGATGCCCCGCACGGTCGATGCCGTCGTCGTCGGTTCCGGTGTGAACGGCCTCGTCGCCGCCACCGAACTGGCCAAGGAGGGCTGGTCGGTGGCCCTGGTGGAAGGGGGCGAGCGGCTGGGCGGCTTCCTCGCCACCGAGGAGCGGACCGTCCCCGGCTTCCTGCACGACACCTATGCCTCGTGGCAGCCGCTCTTCGTGTCCGGACCGGCCTACGCCGCCCTCGGGGAGGATCTGCACCGGCACGGTCTGGAGTTCCGCAACACCGACGGCTTCGTCACGGGCACCGTCGCCGACGACGGCCGCGCCGTCCTCGCCCACCGCGACGCCGTGGTGACGGCGGAGGCGTTCGCCCGCGCCGAGGACCGCGCCGCCTACCTCGCCATGCTGCGCCGGTTCCTCGACAACGCCGACGCCATCGGCGGCATGCTCGGCGGAGAACCCCGCTCGCCGGGGATGCTGAAGAACATCGCGAAGATGGTGCGCCGGGAACGGTTCACCGGCACCGAGGCCTGGCTGCGCGCCGCGCTCACCAGTGGCCGCTCGTACTGCCGCAGTACGTTCCACGGCGACGAGGCGGACCTGCTGTGGACGCCGTGGCTGCTGCACACGGGCCTGTGCCCGGACCACGCCGGCGGCGGCCTTCTCCTGCCCGTGGTGGCGTCCTCGCTGCACGGCTTCGGCCTGCCGGTGGTGGCGGGCGGCGTCCGCAACCTCGTCCGCGCCTTCGAGACGCTGCTCGCCGAGATGGGCGTCGACGTCCGCACCGGGCAGCCGGTGCGGCGGCTGCTCGTGACCGGCGGCCGCGTCACCGGGGTGATCAGCGGTGACGAGACCATCCACGCGCGCCGCGCCGTCCTCGCCTCGGTGACCCCGACCGCGCTGTACGGGGAGCTGCTGCCGCAGGACGTCCCGCTGCCGCCCGCGGTCCGCGGGCAGGCGCGGCGCTACCGCTACGGCCGCGCCGCGATGCAGATCCACGTCGCGCTCTCCGCCCCGCCCGGCTGGCGGGACGACCGCCTGGCCGGGCTGCCGGTGCTGCACCTGAGCGACGGGTCCGCGAGCACGGGAATGGCGTGCGCGGAGGCCGAGGCCGGGCTGCTGCCGCGCAGGCCCACGGTGGTCGTCGGCCAGCAGTACGTGCTCGACCCGTCGCGGGTGCCGCAGGGTGCCGCGGCCCTGTGGATCCAGCTCCAGGAACTGCCCTACGCGCCGGTCGGCGACGCGGCCGGTGAACTGGACGTCACCGGCGGCTGGACGAAGTCCCTGACCGAGGGCTACGTCGACCGGGTGCTGGAGCGCATCGCCCGGCACGCACCCGACCTGCCCGGCAAGGTGGTCGCCTGGGACGCCGTCACCCCCTCCGACCTGGCCGCGTACAACCCCAACGCGGTGGCCGGCGACCCGTACGGGGGCTCGGCGGAACTCGACCAGAGCCTGCTGTGGCGCCCGCTGCCCAGTGCGCCCCGGCACGCCACGCCCGTACCCGGGCTGTGGCACATCGGCTCCTCCACCCACCCCGGACCCGGCCTCGGCGGCGGCTCGGGACACCTCGCGGCCCGGCAACTCGTCCGCGGCGCGCGTCGCCGCGTCCGTCGTTGACCCGCCGGGGCGCGGCGGGTCGACGACGGACGCTCATCCTTCCTGATGGATTGTCAGACGCGGTCGGCCGCGATCAGCAGGTACTGGAAGCTGCCGTTCTTGTAGGCCGTCACGAACGCGTCCTCGATGCCCGTGACCAAGTGGTCCGCCTCACTGCGCAGTTCCCAGTACGGGAGGGTGGCGGGGGTCAGGTCCTCGACGTGGACCGGGACCAGCCGGTTGCGGGCCATGGCCCGGAAGTACTCCGAGCGGGGGTGGATGTCGCAGATGTAGTGGGCGTTGATGAGGGAGACCTCGCGCGAGGCGCGCCCGTACGTGTCGTTGTAGCAGCCGGTGATCACCACGTACCGACCGCCGCGGCGCAGCAGCCGGGCGTGCTCGGCGAAGAGCAGGTCGAGCTCGACGTACATGGTGGACTCGTTGTTCCACGAGGCCGCGTACCCGCCGGTGGCGAGCCCGGTGTCGAGCATGTTGCGGTGGTGGTAGCGCACCTTGGCGTCGATGCCGCGCTGCCGGGCCTGGTCGTTGGCGAAGTCGGCCTGCTTGGCCGAGATGGTCACGCCGTCGGTGTGGCACCCGTACCGCTGGTGCGCGACCACGCTGCCGCCGCCCCGCCCGCATCCGGCGTCGAAGACCCGGTCCTCCGGTGACAGCGGTCCGAGACGGGAGGCGAGGAGTTCCGCCTGAGCCTGTTCCAGCCGGTGCAGTTCACGGGTGATCAGCTCGCGGCGCAGGCCCGGGTCCGGCTCGTCCAGCACCGAGCGGTCGGCGTCGCCGATGCCGTAGTGGTGGTGGTACAGGTCGTCGAGCTTGCCGAGTTCGAGATTGACCGGGTTCTCCTCGGCGTTCCAGTAGTCCGCGACGCGGCTCTGGTACGTGGACTGCGTCGGGAGCGAGACGGACGTGGTGCCGGGGTGCACAGTGGTCAACGGTGACTCCTTGCTTGGGACATCCGATGGTCAGGCAGTGGTCGGACAGCGGTCGGCGCCGGATGGCCGGCGCCGACCGGGCGCCTACCAGTAGTGCGGCAGGTGGTAGCGGTGGGTGTTGGTGGCGTGCCACTCGTGGTTGCCGGACACCCAGTCGGCCAGACCCTGGGCGTAGCGCTCGATCAGCGGCGAGGCGGCGGACACCGCCGCGGACTCCCTCTCGAACGCCTCCATGATCTGGTTGTGGATCTCGACGCTGCGGAGATAGGCGGCCTTGAGGCCGCACTTCTCGTTCGCGGCGACCACTTGGGGCAGATTGAGGTGGTCGGGATCGCTGGCCAGCTCCTTGGTGAAGGAGTACAGGTCGTTGACGATCGTCGTGGCGTTGCAGGCCAGCGCGGTGATCCGCTGGACCTCCGGCCGGGCGTACAGCGGCTCGGGCAGTTCGTAGCCGTCCACCGCGTCGACGATCGACAGGCAGGGGCGGAAGTTGTTGAACTGCCGCATCACCAGGTACTCCCAGACCTCGGGCATGTGCCGTGTCTGCGCCCAGGAGGCCTCGGCGAGGTAGCCCAGGTGCAGCCGGGCGGCATCGTGCACGAACCTGTTCGTCTGGCTCGGGGTGGCGAGGACCGCGTAGTCCCGCAGCGCGCAGTGGTAGGCGCGCAGCGGATCGCCGGCGTCGACGGCGCTCCGCCACTGCGCCTCGTGCTCCGGGGTGCTGTGCAGGGGGTCGAGGGCGGACTGCGCGACGACCAGCCTGCCGCCCAGATGGCGCCGGGACGCCCCCTTGCCCTCGTCCTCCTCGCAGTAGCAGCTGTCGACGATGTTCTCGGCGAGCAGCAGTTTGCCCGCGGCGGTGAGCCGTTCCAGGTCGGCCGCCGCGGGGTGCTGCAGGGTCACGGCGCGGCCGCACTGGAACTGCGCGAAGTCCCCGCTCCACTCGGGAGGGAAGAGGTCCAGTTCGCGGGCCCAGGTCTCCACCCGCCGGTCGACCTCCGCCGACTTCTCCGGGTCGGCCGGGACGGCGGGACGGTGTCTCAGCCCGGGAATCGCGCCGTGGCGGCGGGCCGCCGTGGCCGGCGCGGGGTGGGGCGGGCCCGGCATGGTGAAGCCGGCGGCGGTGTTCGCGGACGTGCTCATCGATGTGTGCTCCACCGGGTCGTCAGGGCGGGTCAGTCCGCGGTCCGGCCGAGCTGGACGTTCTCCAGGATCCCGGCCGCGTCGGGGACGAGGATGGCCATCGAGTAGTAGGCGGTGAGCAGGTACTTGGCGACGGCGGCCTCGTCGATGCCCATGAACCGCACGTTCAGCCCCGGCTGGTACTCCTCGGGGATGCCGGTCTGGTACAGGCCGACCACCCCCTGGTCCGCCTCGCCGGTGCGCAGCGCGATGATGCTGCTGGTCTGGTCGTCGGAGACGGGGATCTTGCCGCACGGGAAGATCGGGACGCCGCGCCAGGCGGGGACCTCGTGCCCGTTCACCTCGGCCGTGCCCGGGGTGAGACCGCGCCGGTTGCACTGCCGGAAGAAGGCGGTGATCGCCTTCGGATGGGCCAGGAACAGCCGTGTCTTGCGGCGCATCGACAGCAGCTCGTCCATGTCGTCGGGGGTCGGCGGCCCGGTGAAGGTGCTGATGCGCTGACCGTGGTCGACGTTGCTCAGCAGGCCGAACTCCCGGTTGTTGACCAGCTCCCACTCCTGCCGCTCGCGGATCTCCTCCACCGTGAGCCGGATCTGCTGCCGGGTCTGGTCCATGGGGCCGTTGTAGAGGTCGGCGACCCGGGTGTGCACCCGCAGCACGCTCTGGGTCAGGGAGAGTTCGTACTCGCGCGGCCGCAGCTCGTAGTCGACGAACCCGCCCGGCAGCGCCGGCTCACCGCTGTGGCCGGCCCGCACCGGCACGTCCGCCTCACCCTTGCGGTTCGCCGGCAGCCGCTGCCGCTCCGCGTACGCCGCCAGGTGGGCGGCCAGCGACGGCACGCGGTCCGCGAACTCCCTCCCCGCGGGCGAGGGCAGCGCGAGCACCACCCCCGCCGTCTCCGCCCGCACGGAGTGCGGCCACAGCGGGTCGGGTGTGGTGAGGGACTCGTCGCCCATCGGGGTGCCGTCCGTGAGGACGCCGAGCGCCGCCTCGTCCCCGTACCGGCCGGCGGCGAAGCGCGTGAAGCGGCCGCGGACGACGAGGTACACCTCCGTGACGGGCTGCCCCGCCTCGGCGAGGACCTGCCCGGGAGCGACCTCCCGGGGCGTGAAGCGGCCCGCGAGCTCCTGGAGGACGTCGAGGTCCGGGTAGCCGCGCAGCGCCGGCAGTTCGGTCAGGGTCCTGGGGATCACCCTGATGTCGTCAGCGCCGTTGTGCTCGAAGTCCACCCGGCCGCGCCCGGCGCGCAGTTGCAGTCGCCGGTTGACCCGGTAGGTGCCGCTCCTGACATCCACCCACGGCAGCATCCGCACCAGCCACCGCGAGGAGATGGCCTCCATCTGGGGCTCGGACTTGGCCGTGTCCGCCAGCCGGCGCGCGGCACGGGTGCCGAGACTGGTGGGCAGGCGGTCCGCGGGCGGGTCGAGTACGGATCCGTCGGTGCCGGGACCGGCGGCGCTGTCGGGTACGGGCACGAGGCCTCCAGAGGAGTCAGCGGTGTGCGAACGGACAGGCGGAACACCCACGTCACCACTGACGCCGGGCGGCACCTGCGGCCACACCAGCCAACAGCACCTCAGGACGTACGAGAAGTGCGTGAAGGGGTCGCTTTCATGCGCAAAGGGTGCAAACCTCTTGATCGAGGATCATGGAGGGAGCGTGGACGGAAGCACGCCGCCCGCGTGATCCCGTCCGCCGGTTTGGACCGGTGAACCCCGAAGGCGCCTACGCCGCGGCCGGGTCGGCGACCGCCGCCGGGCCGCCGGCGGGCGCGGCCGCGGGGCGCGCGGGCAGCCGCCGTACGGCGGGCACGCAGAGCAGCGCGAGCGAGGCGGGGACGGCGATGACCGTCATCGCGAACAGCGTGGGCCGCACACCGAGGGACGCCGACACCGGCCCGGCGAGTGCCAGACCGAGCGGCATGAGCCCCGACGACAGCAAAAAGTCGTACGAACTCACCCGGGACAGCACCGCTTCGGGCACATGCGTCTGGAGCGCGGTCTCCCACAGGGTGAAGAAGACGGAGACTGCGACGCCGGTCACCGCTTCGAGCACCGCGATCAGGGCGAGCGACCCGCCGGAACCGATGATCACGGCCTGGCAGGACGCCACGGCGAGCGCCGCCGCGGCCAGGGCCATGGGGCGCGCGACGTCGAGCCGGTAGGCGCACACGTCCCCGGCGATCGCACCGGCGCCGAAGGCCGCGACGACGACCGACCAGCCCGCCACGCCGCCCCACTCGCGGGCGGCCAGCACCGGCCCCAGCACGAACACCGAGGGCAGCACGACGACGTGGTACACCCCGATGGCCGCCATTCCCGACCACACCCACGCGGTGCCGCGCACATGCGCCCAGCCGGCCCGCAGTTCCGCCAGGAAACTGCCGCCCGCGGGCGCCGCCGCCGCTCCCGGGGCCGCCTCGCGAGGTCTCAGCCGGGCCAGGAAGGCGGCGCTGAGCGCGAAGGTCAGCGCGTCCACGGCCAGGGCGCCCCCGGGTCCGGCCAGGGCGATCAGGCCACCGGCCAGCGCGGGGCCGAGCACGAGCCCGGACGACTGCACGAAGCCGCGCAGCGCGTTCGCCTCCCGCAGCCGGCCGGCCCCGACGACCAGGGGCAGCAGCCCGGTCGAGGCGGGCATGAAGAACGCGTCCGCCGTGCCGAACACGGCCATCAGCAGGACGAGATGCGTCACCTCGGCGGCTCCGGTGAGCAGGAGCACGGCGATCGCCCCCTGGACGGCGCACCGCACCACGTCCGAGACCAGCATGATCCGGTGCCGCCGGAAGCGGTCCGCCCAGACCCCTCCCACCAGCGTGAACAGCAGCGTGGGCAGCAGCCCGGCGGCCGCCACGAGCCCGACGTCGGAGGCGGAACCGCCCACCGACAGCACGGCGAACGGCACGGCCACGAACGACACGCGGTCGCCCAGCACCGACAGGGACTGCCCGGCGAAGAGGCGGGCGAACTGCGGTTCGTCACGCAGTACGGCGGGGACCAGGGATTTCACGGGGGACCGACCAGGGACATCGGGGACACGGGGGCGACGGCCGATAGTAGGCGGGCCGGGCCGCGCGAGTCGCCCGAATATCCGGGGCTCCGGTCAGCCGCGGTCGGCAACCGTGTCGAGCACGCCCACGGCCGCGACGACGTGGGCCGAGCCGCCGCCCGGCCGCTCTCCCGCGCACCACCAGGACAGATGCCCGTCGGCATCCCGCGGATGCATCCCCCGGTCATGCGCGGCGCACACGGGCCACGCCCGCGACAGACATTCGGTGACGGTCTCCTGCGCGGCGTCGGCGACGGCCGCCAGCGCGGCTTCCGGGTCGTCCGCCGTGTCCGGGAGCAGGTAATTGCCGTGCCACTCGCCGTCGGCCATGGCGACGTAGAAGTACTCCGTGCCGTGGCCCGGGTGGGCCAGCAGCCGCAGCGGGCCCTGTTGGGGGAGGGTCGCCGCCAGGTCCCGGTTGAGCAGGGCGAGAGCCCGGTTCCACCACGGGTGCTCGCGCGGCGGGACCTGACGGGGCTCGGGACGGTCGAGGACGTGGGACATGGGCACCATCCTGCATCACGCGGGTGGCCGGCCGCACCGGCGTTGTGGCCCGGTCGCGCGACCGGGCGCTCAGTCCCTGTCCGCCGCGAGGCGCCGCAGTTGCTGGGCGCGGGCGGCGGCGTCGCCGGGACCGCCGCGGGCGGCCAGCAGGTCGCTCACGTGCCGGCGCGTCTCCGGCGGCCTGTTGCCGCCGAACTTGAACTTCGCCCGCACGCCGGTGACTTCGAGGCGCAGGCCGCGGATGCCGGGCAGTTGCCTGCCGTAGGGCGCCTCGCCCGGGGCGACGTGGCCGTGGTCGCCCTCCGGCTGGAAGTGGGCGAGCTGGCGGAGCAGGAGGTCCGCCTTCTCCTGCGGGTCGTCCACGATGCGGGCGCGGCAGACCAGCTGGACGGCGGCGTAGTAGCTGGTGGGGGTGCCGTGCTCGGGCGGGCCGTCGGCGGGGGCGTGCCAGGGGGCGGGGATGTACGTGTAGTCGTCGACGACGCTGAGGACCGCCTCCGGGCGTGCCTCCAGCGCGCGCCACAGCGGGTTGGGGCGGGCGAGGTGGGTGACGGCCTCGCGCCGCTCCGCGTCGTACGCGAAGTGCAGCGGCTGCACGTAGGGCGGTTCGCCGGGGAGGCCGTTGACCGCGAGCTGCCCGAAGTCGTGGGCGGCGAGCCAGTCCTGCCACTCGGCGTCGTCGCGGGCGGAGTCCCAGGGGTGGATGAGCACGGGGTGCCTCCTTTCAGTGCCGGGTCAGTGCCGGTCGAGGTAGCCGGGGAGGCCGATCGAGGGGTCGAGGTCGTCGGCGGGGACGGGCGGGCCGTAGCCGGGGGATACGGGCAGGACGCCGGTCCAGTGGGGGAGGGACAGGTCCTCGGGGTCGTCGGACGGGCCGCCCGTGCGGATCTTCGCGGAGACCTCGGTCAGGTCGAGGGCGACGACGGCGGTGGCGGCCAGTTCCTTGGCGTTCGCGGGGCGGCAGTCGGCGGCGCGGCCCGGCAGGACGTGGTCGACCACGGCGTCGAGGGCGGTGGCGCGCTCCGCGGGGTCGGTGACCTGGCGGGCGGTGCCGTGCACCATCACGGAGCGGTAGTTGATGGAGTGGTGGAAGGCGGACCGGGCCAGGACGAGCCCGTCCACGTGCGTCACGGTCAGGCACACCGCGAGCCCGGGGTCCTCGCCCGCGCCGCGCAGCGGCCGCGAACCGGTGGAGCCGTGCACGTACAGCCGCTCGCCGACGCGGGCGTAGAGCGTCGGCAGGACGACCGGCGCGCCGTTCCGGACGAAGCCCAGGTGGCAGACGTAGCCGGCGTCGAGGATCGCGTGCACGGCGTCGCGGTCGTACGAGGCCCGCTCACGGCTGCGGGTCGGGACCGTCCGGTCGGTGGCGGGGTAGGGGGCGGCCTCGGGCGAGGGGGCGGAGGACGGCGGCGGGGCGGCCATGGCGCGATCCTTTGCACTAGTGCATACTGTCGTTTGTGCTAGGAGAGTACATGTTCACCGGTCAGGGCGCAGCCGAGATCGCGGCCGATGTCGAACGAGCCGTCGGCCAGGGCGCGTTGGCGCCCGGGGCCGCCCTGCCGCCGCTGCGGGAACTCGCCGCCCGGCTCGGGGTCAACCCCAACACGGTCGCCGCCGCCTACCGGCTGCTGCGCGACCGCGGAGTCATCGAGACCGCCGGACGGCGCGGCAGCCGGATCCGGCCCCGCCCGGTGACGACGGCGCGCGACGAGATCCGCCCGGCCGTGCCGGCCGGTGTGCGGGACCTGTCCACCGGCAATCCCGACCTCGCGCTGCTGCCCCCGTTCGGCGCGGCGCTGGCCGCGGCCGCCGCCCGGCACGCCGAACGGCCGACGCTCTACGGCGCCCCGCCCGTCGACGAGGAACTGGAAGAACTGGCCCGCGCCGCCTTCGACGCCGACGGGGTGCCCGGCGGGCCGGTCGCGGTGACCTCCGGGTCGCTCGACGCGATCGAGCGCGCGCTGGCCGGCCACCTGCGGCCCGGCGACAGCGTCGCGGTGGAGGACCCCGGCTGGGGCAGTGTCTTCGACCTCGTCCCGGCCCTCGGCATGCGTGCGGTGCCGGTCGGCGTCGACGACGAAGGACCGCGCCCGGAGGACGTGGACCGCGCGCTGCGGCAGGGCGCCCGGGCCCTGATCGTCACCGACCGGGGGCAGAACCCCACCGGCGCGACGATCTCCGCCGGGCGGGCGCGGGAGCTGCGGGCGGTCCTCGCGGCGCACCCCGAGGTGCTGGTGGTCGACGACGACCATGTGCACGGGCTGACCGGACTCCCGTTGCACCCGCTGTCCGGCAGCACCCGGCACTGGATGCTGGTCCGCTCCACCGCCAAGGCCTACGGACCCGACCTGCGGCTCGCCGTGCTCACCGGCGACCCGGTCACCGTGGACCGGGTGCGCGGCCGCCTCCGGCTGGGCCCCGGCTGGGTCAGCCATCTGCTCCAGCACACCGTCGCCCACCTGTGGCGCACCGGCGCGGTCGACGTCCCCGCCGTCTCGGCCGCCTACGCGGCGCGGCGCGATGCGCTGGTCGGCGCGCTCGACGGCCTCGGGGTGGCCGCGCACGGCCGCAGCGGCATGAACGTGTGGGTGCCGGTGCCCGACGAGACCGGCGCGGTCACCCGCCTGCTCCACGCCGGCTGGGCGGTCGCGCCCGGCGCCCGTTTCCGCCTCGCCTCCCCGCCCGGCATCCGGATCACGGTCTCGCCGGTCGCCGCGGCGGAGGTGCCGGCCCTGGCCGACGCCGTCGCCGGGGCGGTACGCCCGCGCCGGACCGGCCGCTACGGCTGAGCGCGCCCCCGCCCGGCCGTCACGCCTTCGGGCGGCGCTGGGTGAGCGCGGCCCCGGCGAGCACGACGACCGCGCCGACCGGCTCGTTCCAGCTCAGCCGCTCGTCCAGCAGCGCGACGCCGGCCGCGGTGGCGATGACGGGGATGAGGTACGTGACCATCGTGGCGATCGTCGGGCCCTTCTCCGCGACGATCCCGTACTGCAGCAGGAAGGCTATGCCCGTGCCCAGCGCGCCGAGCGCGACGACCGACAGTGTCGGCCACAGCGGCCAGCGGTCCGGCGCGGAGGTGAACAGCGGCGTCAGCACGGCCAGTTGGACGGTGCCGAGCAGCAGCTGCGAGAAGGACATGGACAGCGCCGAGTGGCCGCTGCCGCTGAGCGTCCGGCGGACGTAGATCCAGCCCACCGCGTAACTCGCCGACGCGCCGAGCGCCATCGCCGTGCCCGACGGGTCCGTCCCCGAGAAGCCCTGCCACGCGCCGAGCACGGTCAGCACACCGGCGAAGCCGATGCCGACGCCCGCGACGCGCTGCCGGGTGGGCTTGTCGTCCGACAGGGCCACCACCGAGAGCAGCATGCTCCACAGCGGGGTGGTGGCGTTGCAGATGCCGGCCAGCGTCGAGGGGATGGTCAGCTCCGCGTACGCGAAGAGCGAGAACGGCAGTGTGTTGAGCAGCAGCGCGGCGACGGCCATGTGGCCCCAGGTCCGCGCGCCGCGCGGCAGCCGCTGCCGCCGCGCCGCGAAGGCCACGGCCAGCACGGCGGTGCCGAAGACCATCCGTCCCAGCGCGACCTGAAGCGGGGCGTAGGCCTCCGTGCCGACCTTGATGAACAGGAAGCTGAAGCCCCAGATGAGGGCGAGGACCGCCCAGCTGACCCGCCAGTCGAGCGCGGGACGGCGGGCCGGTGCGTCGGGGGAGGGGGAGCCGGCGGGGGTGAGGCCGGCGTCGGCCGGGCGGGCGGTAGCGCTCATGGCCCACACGATGACGGAAGCAACCTCTTAGCACAAGGGAGATTCGCTGCGCGGCATCCCGTAGCATCACTTACATGTTGAATCTGGAGCGGCTGCGCATCCTGCACGCGATCTCCGCCTACGGCTCGGTGAGCGCGGCGGCCGACGTCCTGCACGTCACGACCTCGGCGGTCTCGCAGCAGATGACCAAGCTGGAACGGGAGACCGGGCAGGCGCTGCTGGTCAAGAACGGCCGGGGGGTACGGCTCACCGACGCCGGCCGCCTGCTGTCCGGGCACGCCGGACGCATCCTGTCCCTCGTCGAACTCGCCCACTCCGACCTGGAGGCGCACCGCGGCGCGCCGGTCGGCGAACTGCGCATGGGCGCCTTCCCGACCGCCGTCCGCGGCCTCTTCCCGCAGGCACTGAAATCACTGCGCGGCGACTACCCCACGCTGCGGGCCATGGTCCAGGAGATGGAGCCGCAACCCGCGCTGGGCCTCCTGGTGCGCGGCGACATCGACCTCGCGGTCGTCCTCGACTGGTACAACAAGCCGCTCTCCCTGCCCGGCGGACTGGCCAAGGAGCCGCTGCTCGACGACATCGCCGACGTCGTCGTCCCGGTCGGGCACCCGCTCGCGGCGCGCGCGGAGGTAGACCTCGCCGAGTTCGCCGACGACGACTGGATCGCCTGGCCCGACGGCGGCTTCTGCCACGAGTGGCTGCTGTTCACCCTGCGCGGCAAGGGCGTCGAACCGCGCATCGCGCACCACGCCGAGGAGCACCCCACCGTGCTCGCCCTCGTCGCGGCCGGCCTCGGGGTCGCCGTGGTGCCCCGCCTCGGCCGCGGCCTCCTGCCGGCCGGCGTCCGGGCCCTGCCCGTCCGGCACACCATGCGCCGCCACATCTACGCCGTCTGGCGCGCGGACGCCGACCGCCGCCCCGCGATCCGCGCTGCCGTCGACGCCCTCCGCGAGGCGGGCACGGCCCTGGCGGCGGCGGACGCCTGAGATCCTTCCCCCATGGCCGATTGGGCGACGTACGTCATAGCGCGCGAGGACGGTGGGCACGAGGTGTACGAGGCCCGCTTCGGGGCGGTGGGCCTCGACCTGGACCTGCTCGCGGGACCCGAGGTGCTCGTTCCGCTGCTCCGGTCCCGAAGCACCGCGCAGTGGCGGGACGAGGGCCTGTGCCAGGCCGCGGCTCTGGTCGATCTGCCCGGCAGGACGCTGCTGTTCTTCGCTTGGGAGGGCCCGATCACGCAGATGCGCCACCGGGCCGTGCTGTGGGAGGCGCTGCGGCGCGCGTGGCCGGGCTGGGAGCTCCGCTGGACGTACGACGGCCCCGCCGCACTCCGTGCCCACCTGGGACTCGACCCGGAAGCCGTCCGGTACCGCGGCCGCCGCGTGTATCCGGACGCCGCCCTCGCCGCTGACGACGCGGAACTTACGGAACGCGACCCGATGGTCCGTGTCGTCACCGTCGGCGCGGACCGGTGCCATGTGCTGTCCGCCGGCAACGACCATCCGGTGGCGGAGGGGCCGGCCGTGCTCGACCGCCTCGTGGGAGCCCCCGACCACGGCCGCTGTGGGCTCGCGGCGGAGTCGGGTCTCCACGTCGACCCAGGTCGGCGGCGGGTGGGCTGGTGGCTTCTCGGCGCCGCCGCGGGCGCGACGGAGATGGCCTCGCGGTGGCCGGGGTGGACGGTCGAGTTCTGGCAGGACCGCTGGGGCGAGCACGTCCGGGCGTCGGCCGGGCGCTTCTCCCCTCCCGTCGAGGCCCGGCGGCTCGCGCTCGCGGAACTGCGGGCCGCGGCACGCGAACACCGGTCGGCGCTCGGGGAATTCGTGCTGCGCACACCCTGACCCGACGGGGCGCACCGCAGATGCCGCCGCGGGTGTGCCGGCGTGCGGCACACCCGCGCGGGGAGGTACGCGGCAGGGGTCAGGCGAGGGTGATCGAGTCGCCCTGGACCTTGACGTTCGCGGCCGGGAGGGGCTGGGTGGCGGGGCCGGCGGCCACACTGCCGTCGGCGACGTTGAACTTGCTGCCGTGGCACGGGCAGTTGATTGTGCCGTCCGCCACGTCCTTGACGGCGCAGCCCTGGTGCGTGCAGATCGCCGAGAAGGCCTTGAACTGGCCCGCCGTCGGCTGGCACACGACCACCTTCTTGTCCGCGAAGACGGTGCCGCCGCCGACCGGGATGTCGGTCGTCTTCGCCAGCGCCTGAGCCGCGCCGTCGCCGCCCCCCTGGCCGCCGGTGGCGGTGCCGCCCTGCGGGGGCGCGGCGGGGCTGTACGCGCCGGCGGAGTCGTTCGAGTCGCCGCACGCGGCCAGCGCGGCCGCCAGCCCCGCCGCACCCACTCCGGCGACCACGGCGCGGCGGGTGGGAGCTCCTGCGATGCCAGTCGTCTCGGCCATGCCTCACACTTCCTGTTGCCTCGTCCGGTCCGGACCGGCGTCGCGCCGGCACGGCGGCGTGAGATCACGCCCTGCGAAGGCATACGGACCGGCCCCGGAGGTGGTTCAATGCGCGACGAAATTATTCTTCCGTGACCCTTCCGCCCCGCGCGGCGGCCTCGTGCCGGAGCGCGACCGTGACGGCGGCGACCGCGCCGGCGGAGAGCACGGCCCCGAAGCCGATCATGGTCGGCACGAGGGCGGCGTGCCGGACGACGATGCTGAACGCGATGGACGGCAGCCCCATGCCGATGTAGGCGATGACGAAGAACGCGGCCAGCACCCCCGCGCGCGAGGCGGGAACCGCCGCCCGGGCGCTCTGGGTGACCGCCCCCTTGAACAGCAGGCCCGCGCCGCCGCCGGCCAGGGCGGTGGCGAAAAGGAAGAGCCCGAGCGCCGGGTCGTGCAGGGCGAGCGCGGTGACGGCCAGGCCCGCGGGGAAGGCCACCACGCCGATGACGAGCTGCCGGCGCTGCGAGAGGGCGCCGAGGGCGAGTTGCGCGACCGCTGAGGCGGCGAACGCCGTGAAGGGGGCCAGCCCGATGACGAACGTGGAGGTGATGCCGAGTTCGCCGCGGACCATGACGGCGCCGAGCGAGGAGAAGAGCCCCATCAGGGCGAAGGCGAAGAAGCCCAGGCTCGCCGCCGCGGCGAAGGCGCCGCCCTGGCCGGGACGCAGCGCGAAGCGGGTCGGCCGGTCCTGGGCGGTGAGCCGGGTGTCGACC
Organism: Streptomyces sp. NPDC088732; assembly: GCF_044751205.1. Classification (NCBI taxonomy): domain Bacteria; kingdom Bacillati; phylum Actinomycetota; class Actinomycetes; order Kitasatosporales; family Streptomycetaceae; genus Streptomyces; species Streptomyces sp. NPDC088732. Next base: position 18,367 of record NZ_JBIVLI010000028.1, on the reverse strand, counting down.
GTCTCGGGAGTGAGGAGGACCAGCAGGAGCAGCACCGCCATCGCGGCGGCGAAGACGAGGTAGGAGGTGGCCAGGGGCGCGGGCGCCCATTGCGCGAGGGCGCCCGAGGCGAGCGGACCCAGGGACAGCCCGCCGAGGTTCACGGCACTGGCGACCAGCGCGGGCAGCGGCGAACCGGCCCGGTCGGGACGGGCCCGGTGGTGGAGGTCGGTGAGGTACGCGGTGGCCGTGGAGGCCATCATGCCCACCGCGACGCCGGTGAGCACACGGCCCACCACGAGGCCCGGCAGGTCCGGCCGGGCCGCGAGGACGCCGGCCGAGGCGATGGCGACGAGCAGCGCGGGGACGATGACCCGGCGCCGGCCGAGGCGGTCGGAGAGATGGCCCAGCAGGCTGAAGCCGAAGGCGGCGCCGACGACCATCACGGCGAAGGCGACGGTGACCGCGGTCGCGCCGAAGTGGTCGCGTTCCTGGTACAGCGGCCACAGCGGGGTCGGGACGGTACCGAAGGCCATCAGCACCAGGAAGGCCGCCGCGACGCACCAGAAGCCGCGGGCGTGCCGGCCCGGGGAGGTCGTGGCCGAGGGAGCGGCCGCGGCCGTGAGGGCGGGAGGGTGAGTGGTCATGTGCGTCCTTCGGTGCCTGATCGGAGCGGTGCCGCGGTCACGGGTGCCGTGCCGCGTACGACCACAACACGTCCCGGCCGGAACCCCGTGTCAGCTCCCGGACATGTGGAACAGATGGTTTCCATCTCCACGAGAGATGATGTCCCCATGGAGCTTCGCAACCTGCGCCACTTCGTCGCCCTCGCCGACGAGCGCAGTTTCACCCGGGCCGCGGCCCGTGAACTGATCGTGCAGTCGGGACTGTCGTCCTCGGTCCGCGCGCTGGAGAAGGACGTGGGGGCCCTGCTGTTCGTGCGCGGTACGCGTCCGGTGCGGCTGACGTCCGAGGGCGAGGCGCTGGTGCCCGTGGCGCGGCAGGTCCTCGACGCCGCCGAGTCCGCGCGGCAGGCCGTGCGGGACGCGCGCGGTGTGCTGTCGGGGCGGCTGCGCATCGGCGCCATGCACACCATCGGGCACACGCTGCCCTTCACCTCGTGGATCGCCCGGTTCGCGCTGGCCCATCCGGGTGTGGACGTGACCGTCGGCCAGCTGCCCGCCGTCCGGATGCTGGAGATGGTCGGCGCCGGTGAACTCGACTGCGCTGTCATGCCGTTGGTGCCCCCGTACAGCGAGGGCCTCGAGGTCGTCCCGCTCCTGGAGGAACCGGTCGTCCTGGCCTGCGCGCCGGACCACCCGCTCGCGGACGGGGAACCCGTCACGCTGGAGCGCCTCGCCGCGGAGCGCTTTGTCGACACGCCGCCCGGCTGGGCGATCCGTGTCCAGGCCGACCGGGCGTTCCGCGACGCCGGCCTGGCCCGCCGGACCGTGTGCGAGGTGGGGGAGTGGCCCATGCTGCTCGATCTCGTGGCTGCGGGCGTGGGCGTGGCGCTCGTGCCGGAGGGGCTGGACTTCTCCCTGCACGCGCGGCCCGCCGGCCCGCTGCGGCTCGTCCCGCTGGCGGATGCCGGCCTCGGGCGCCGCGTCGACCTGCTGCTGCCCACGGGCCACGCGGCGAGCCCCGCCGCCCGCCGCTTCGCCGCACTGGTCCGGGCCGACTGCGCCGCCGCGGAGGGGGAGTGACGTCGGCCGCGACCTCAGGGGCCTCTTAGGATGCGGGCATGGAGGAAGTGACCGGGATACGGTACGTGACGCCGCTGCGCGAGGGCGGATCGGTGCCAGGGGTGGTCGAGGCCGACGACCTCGGCACCTATGTCGTGAAGTTCGTCGGCGCCGCGCAGGGCCGCAAGGCCCTCGTCGCCGAGGTGATCGCCGGGGAACTGGCCCGGCGCCTCGGGCTGCGGGTGCCGGTGCTGGTGCGGTTCCAGTTCGACCCGGTGATCGGGCTCGGCGAGCCGGACCAGGAGATCCAGGACCTGCTCAAGGCCAGCGGCGGCCTCAACCTCGGCATGGACTTCCTGCCCGGCGCGCTCGGCTTCGACCCGCTGGTCTTCGACGTGGAGTCCGGCGAGGCGGGCCGGATCGTGTGGTTCGACGCGCTGATCGGCAACGTCGACCGCTCGTGGCGCAACCCGAACATGCTGGTCTGGCACCAGGACCTGTGGCTGATCGACCACGGCGCCGCGCTGATCTTCCACCACAACTGGAAGGGCGCGGACCAGGCCGCCGACAAGCCGTACGACGCCGCCGACCACGCCCTCGCCCGGTTCGCCCCCGACATCGGGGCCGCCGCCCGCGACCTCGCCCCGCGCGTGGACGAGGCGCTGCTCCGCGAGGTCACGGCGCAGATCCCGGACGAGTGGCTGGTGGACGAGCCCGGCTTCGACGGCCCCGACGACGTGCGGCGCGCGTACGAGCGGGTGCTGCTGGCCCGGGCCGGCACCGTGGGGGAGCGCATCAACCTCGCCCCGAAGCAGCAGGAGAAGCAGGCGCCGCCGGAGTGGCTGCGCACCTGGGTCGAGGGGAAGGCCGCGAAGTGAGCACGGCGAACGGGCGCGACGTCTTCGAGTACGCGCTGGTGCGTGTCATGCCGCGGATCGAGCGCGGGGAACTGATCAACGCCGGCGTGCTGGTGTACTGCCGGGCCAAGTCCTTCGTCGGCGCCCGGGTCCACCTGGACGAGACCCGGCTGCGCTGCCTGGACCCGGACGTCGACGTGGCCGGCGTGCGCGCGGCGCTGCGCGGCTACGAGGGCATCTGCGCGGGCGGCGAGCGCGCCGGGCAGGCCGCGGAGGACGACCCGGGCCGCCGCTTCCGGTGGCTGACGGCGCCGCGCAGCACCATCGTGCAGCCCGGCCCGATCCACACCGGGCTGACCTCCGACCCGCAGGCGGAGGTCGACCGCCTGCTGGATCTCCTGGTGCGCTGAGCCACATCGGCGTGGTGGGCGTTGACACAGGGTCACGGCACTCCTACGGTTTCGGCAGCGGGACGTACTAAGCGGTCGCTCACCTGCGCGACCGGACCCACAGGGCTGAGGAGAACAGATGTCGACCACCGAGCAGCGGGTAGCGATCGTCACCGGGGCGGCACGCGGCATCGGCGCCGCCACCGCCGTACGCCTGGCCGCCGAGGGCCGCGCCGTGGCCGTGCTGGACCTCGACGAGGTCGCGTGCAAGGACACCGTCGAGCAGATCACCAAGGCCGGCGGCCGGGCCGTCGCCGTCGGCGCCGACGTCTCCGACGAGGAGCAGGTCGCGGCCGCGGTCGCGCGTGTCTCCGAGGAGCTCGGCGCCCCGACGATCCTGGTCAACAACGCCGGCGTGCTCCGCGACAACCTGCTCTTCAAGATGAGCGCGTCCGACTGGGACACGGTCATGAACGTCCACCTGCGCGGCGCCTTCCTGATGACTCGCGCCGTCCAGAAGCACATGGTGGACGCGGAGTTCGGCCGCGTGGTCAACCTCTCCTCGTCCTCCGCGCTCGGCAACCGCGGCCAGGCCAACTACTCCGCCGCCAAGGCGGGTCTGCAGGGCTTCACCAAGACCCTCGCGCACGAGCTCGGCAAGTTCGGCGTCACCGCCAACGCCGTGGCCCCCGGCTTCATCGCCACCGACATGACAGCCGCGACCGCCGCCCGTATCGGCATGGGCTTCGAGGAGTTCCAGGCCGCCGCCGCCACCCAGATCCCGGTGCAGCGCGTCGGCAACCCGGACGACGTCGCCAACGCCATCGCGTTCTTCACCGGCGACGCCGCCGGCTTTGTGTCCGGCCAGGTGCTGTACGTGGCCGGCGGCCCGCTCGACTGACCGGCGACAGGAGACCAGCACCCATGAGCACCCAGCCCGACAGCGGCCGCGTCGCGATCGTCACCGGCGCCAGCCGCGGCATCGGCTACGGCATCGCCGAGGCCCTGGTCGCCCGCGGCGACCGCGTCGTCGTCACCGGCCGCAACGAGGAGGCGCTGAAGGAGGCCGTCGAGCGGCTCGGCGCCGACCGCGCCCTCGGCGTCGCCGGCAAGGCCCACGACGAGGCGCACCAGGCCGAGGTCGTCGAGCGCGCGATGGAGGCCTTCGGCCGCGTCGACTACCTCGCCAACAACGCCGGCACCAACCCGGTCTTCGGTCCGCTCTCCGACCTCGACCTCGGCGTCGTCCGCAAGGTCTTCGAGACCAATGTGATCTCCGCGCTCGGCTTCGCCCAGCAGACCTACAAGGCGTGGATGAAGGACAACGGCGGCGCGATCGTCAACATCGCCTCCATCGCCGGCGTCAGCGCCTCCCCCTTCATAGGCGCCTACGGCATGAGCAAGGCCGCCATGGTCAACCTCACGCTGCAGCTCGCCTCCGAGATGGCCCCCGGCATCCGCGCCAACGCCATCGCGCCCGCCGTCGTCAAGACCAGGTTCGCCGCGGCGCTCTACGAGGGCCGCGAGGAGCAGGCGGCGGCCGCGTACCCGCTCAAGCGGCTCGGCGTGCCCGAGGACATCGGCGGCGCCGCGGCGTTCCTGCTCTCCGACGCGGCGGCCTGGATCACCGGCCAGACCCTCGTCGTGGACGGCGGCATCTTCCTCAACGCCGGCGTCGGCCACTGAGCCCGCGCCCGGCACGCGACGCCCCGGTGCCGGCCCCGGAAACGGCGGCCGGCACCGGGGGCTCGCTCCCTCCGCGGCCGCGGATCCCCCACGCGCGGCGACTGTCGGAGGGGAACGGTACGTTCGTCCCAGTAACGGATCGCGTACCGGAGGTTCCTGACGTGCCCATCACGCTGCCCGAGTCCTGGCAGGCCGTCCTCGGCGAGGAGTTGGCGAAGCCCTACTTCGGCCGACTCACCGAGTTCGTCGAGGAGGAGCGCGGGAGCCACCGGATCTACCCGCCGCGCGAGCAGGTCTTCGCCGCGCTGGAGGCCACGCCGTACGACAAGGTCAAGGTGCTGGTCCTCGGCCAGGACCCGTACCACGGCGAGGGCCAGGGACACGGCCTGTGCTTCTCGGTGCGGCCCGGGGTGAAGACCCCGCCCTCCCTGCGGAACATCTTCAAGGAGCTGAAGGACGAGTACGGCCACCCCGTCCCGGACAACGGCTACCTCATGCCGTGGGCCGAGCAGGGCGTCCTGCTGCTCAACGCGGTGCTGACCGTGCGCGAGGGCGAGGCCAACTCGCACAAGGGCAAGGGATGGGAGCAGTTCACCGACGCCGTCATCAAGGCCGTGGCCTCCCGTCCCGACCCGGCGGTCTTCGTCCTCTGGGGCAACTACGCCAAGAAGAAGCTGCCCCTGATCGACACGGAGCGGCACGCCGTCGTGCAGGGCGCCCACCCGTCGCCGCTGTCGGCCAAGCTCTTCCTCGGCAGCCGGCCCTTCACCCAGATCGACGAGGCGCTCAAGGCCCAGGGCCACGACCCCGTGGACTGGCGCATCCCGGACCTCGGCGGCAACTGAGCCCGCCCGGCCGTCCGTCCTGACGGCTCAACGGCCGTACGTGCCACGGCAGATGCGCGCCGCGTCGCCGCCCGTCGCCCAGCCGCCGTACCGCTCCCCCCAGGCGCACACATCCGCGCCGTCCACGGCCCGTGGCGCGGCCGGGGCGGAGGTGCGGTGCGGGGGCGGTGCCGCGGGTGCGCGGCGCCGCTCCGGCGCGGCGGGGTGGGCAGGGCGGTGGGTGCGCGGCGCCGGGGAGGAGGGGGACCGCTCCGGGGGCACGGTGGTCAGGGCCTCCAGTACGGGCGCCTGGACCACGGGCACTTCGCGCACGGTCACCGGCGGCCGTGACGGGACGGGCGCCGGGAGCGGCGCCCCCGGCCGCGCCTCGGACACGGTCACGCAACCCGGGACGGCGGCCATCGCCACCAGGGCCGCCACTGCCGCTGCATATCGACGCACCCGTACAACTCTCGCGCAGCGCCGCGCCGTTGACCATTCCCCGCAGGGGTGACCGGTCAGTCTCCGGTCACGCCGTCGATGCGCTCGCGGATGAGGTCCGCGTGCCCGTTGTGGCGGGCGTACTCCTCGATCATGTGGACGTAGATCCACCGCAGCGAGACGTCGTTCCCGCGGCGGCGGACCAGGCCGACCTCGTCCAGGGAGCGGCCGCCGACCAGCTCGCGGGCGTGCGCGATCTCGGCACGCCAGGTGGCGAACGCCTCGGCGGTGTCGGCCTTGTCGAGGTCGAGGAAGTCCCCGTCCGGGTCCTGATCGGTGTAGTAGAGCGGCTGTACCCCCTCGCCGGCGAGGGTGTTGCGGAACCAGCCGCGTTCCACCTCGGCCACGTGGCGGACCAGGCCGAGGAGGGTGAGTTCGGACGGCGGCGCACTGGCGGTGCGCAGTTGCTCGTCACTGAGGTCCGCGCACTTGAGTGCCAAGGTGTCGCGGTGGAAGTCCAGCCAGGCCTCGAGCATCGTGCGCTCGTCGGCGACGAAGGGCGGATCGGTGCGTTCGGGCGTCGTCGTCATGGCGGCCATGATGACGGGCACCCCCACGGGCGTCGACGCATTTATCCGCCGGATCAGCTCCCGAGCATGCCGCGCAGCACGTCGAGGAGATTGACCCGCACCTCCGCCTCGGTCGGCGGCGACGCGGATCCGGCGCCCGCGACGGCGTGGAAGTGCACGCCGTCGCACCAGGCGAGCAGCGACCGCGCGTGACGCTCGGGTTCCGCGGAGCCGACGGCGCGCAGCATCACCTCCAGCTGGTCGCGGAAGGCGTGCCCGGCGGTGTCGTACACCGCGCGCAGTTCCGGGCGGCGGGTGGCCTCCAGGGCGAGTTCCAGCCGGGCGAGCGTGAGGTCGCGGGACTGGGTGACCGAGCGGTGCAGCGCCGGCGCGAGCAGGGCCGCCAGCGACTCGGCGCCGGGGCCCGGGGCGGGTGTCTCCGCCTGGGAGATCGCCTGCGCGTCGAGGGCGGCCAGGCGCAGGACCGCCGCCTCCAGGAGGGCGGCACGGGTCCGCGCGTAGTTGGACGTCGAGCCCAGCGGCAGTCCCGCCGCCTTGTCGACCGCGCGATGGGTCAGGCCGCGCATGCCGCGCTCCGCGAGCAGGGAGAGTGCGGCGTCGGCGATCAGTTCGTGGCGGGAAGTGGGCGTGCTGCTCATAGTGGCAACCTACCTGCCGGAACGATGCCCTCCGCGCCCTCTCCGGCCGCGACCACCGCAGTTCGGGCGCGGCAACGCTCCCGGAACCGGGTCCGGACGCACCTGTGGGCGGACGGCCGGAATGCGCCGTCCATGACGACCGCCGCACGCCGTCGTCATCGGTGCCGGAATCGGCGGGCTCGCCGCCGCCGTCGCGCCACGCCCTGGAGCCGCGCCCCGGCCCGCGAGGACGTCGGCGCGGGCATCGCGCCGCGCACCCTGGAGGTCCTCGGCGCCGTCGACGAGGTTTCCGCACAGTGGCGAGCCCGTGGTCATCACCCACCGCGCGGAACTGCTCACCCTGCTCGCCGGACCCCTGCCGGACGGCGCGCTGTGCACCCACCTGGGGCCGCAGCCGGCTGCGGGGCACCGTGCCGCTCACCGGCGACCGCCTCTGCTGCCGGACCACCGCCGTCACCGCGTCCCGGCGGCCGTTCCGTCGACGGTGACGAACCCACCGAGCTGCGACGCCTGTTCGGCGACTGGCGCCACCCCTACCAGAGGTGCCGGCCGCCGCCGAGCCCGGCACCGTTCTGCGCAATGACGTCCATCACCTGCGCGTTTCGCTGCCCGCCCTTCGCTCTGCTCGGCGAGGCGGCTCACGCGACGACCCCGAACCTCGGCCAGGGGGCTGCCAGGCGGCACCCACCGCCCCACCGGCGCCGATGTGCTGCCCGAATGCTTCGGCGGTCGGGCGTCGGCCCACCAGCGCCCGAGGGCCGCGACACGGTCCTCCCGGCCCGTTGCCGCCCCGCGCGGCGTGCTCCTCGCCGCCGTCGACCGTCTCGGCCCGCGCCGGCCGCCCCCGCGGGACCCGTATGCTGCCAGCGGAAACGACCGGGCACCGCAGGCGGGAGAGGCACATGGAACCCCTGAAGATCGGGGTGATCGGACTCGGCGACATAGCGCGCAAGGCGTATCTGCCGGTGCTCGCCGCGCAGCCGGGACTGGAACTCCACCTCCACACCCGCACCCCCGCCACCCTCGACGAGGTCGGCGACCGCTACCGCCTGCCGCACCGCCACACCGCCCTTGACGCGCTGCTCGACCAGGGCCTGGACGCCGCCTTCGTGCACGCTCCCACCGTCAGCCACGTCGCCATCACCGAGCGGCTGATCGAGGCAGGGGTGCCCGCGTACGTGGACAAGCCGTTCGCCCCCGACCTCGCGGGCGCCGAGTACCTCGTCCGCCTGGCCGAGCAGCGCGGCGTCGGTCTCATGGCCGGCTTCAACCGCCGCTACGCGCCCGGTTACACGCAGTGCCTGGAGCACCCGCGCGACCTGATCGTGCTCCAGAAGAACCGCATCGGCCTCGCGGAGGAACCGCGCGGCGTGGTCTTCGACGACTTCATCCACGTCGTGGACACCCTGCGCTTCCTCGTCCCCGGCCCGATCGAGCACACCGACGTCCGCGCCCGGGTCCGCGACGGACTGCTGCACCACGTGCTGCTCCAGCTCTCCGGCGACGGCTTCACCGCGATCGGCGTCATGAACCGCATGAACGGTTCGACGGAGGAGGTGCTGGAGGTCATGGGCCAGGACACCAAGCGCCAGGTGGTCAATCTCGCCGAGATCGTCGACCACAAGGGCCAGCCCACCCTGCGCCGGCGCGGCGACTGGGTGCCGGTCGCCCGTCAGCGCGGCATCGAGCAGATCACCCTGGCCTTCCTCGACGCCGTGCGGTTCGGCAAGCCGCTCGACGCCCGCGACGCGCTGCGCACCCACGAACTGTGCGAACGCATCGTCACCGCGGTGACCGAGCAGACCTCCTGAGCGCGACGAGGCCCGCCCCGGCCAGCAGCAGCACCGCGAGCCGGGGCACCCAGTCGCCCAGCCGGTCGTACAGGGTGCGCCCGTCGGCCAGCGGCACCTCGTAGACCTGCGCGGCGCTGCGCGACGTGCCCAGCCACGGTCCGGTCCGCCGCCCCTCGGCGTCGTAGGCCGCGCTGATGCCGGTGAGCGTGGCATGCACCGCCGGCCGGCCGGTCTCGGCCGCCCGAAGCGCCGCGAGCGAGGCGTGCTGCGCCGGGGCCCAGCTGTGCTGGAACGACGAGGTCGAGGACTGCGCCACCAGCAACTGCGCGCCGTCGTCGGTGAGACGGCGGCTCATGTCGGGGAACGCCGACTCGAAGCACACCAGCGGGCCCAGCCGTACGGGGCCCGCGTCCATGACCACCTGGCGGTCGCCCCGGACACGGTCCTCGCCCGCCGCCCGGCCCACCGAGGTCGCCCAGCCCAGCAGCCCGCGGGCCGGCACGTACTCGCCGAAGGGCACCAGCCGCATCTTGTCGTACGCCTCGCCGACCGGGCCGTCCGGGCCGATCAGCAGCGAGGTCTTGGAGATGCCGCGGCCGTCCGTGCGGCGCGCGTCCACATTGACCAGCACGTCCGAGCCGACCAGCGAGGACAGGGCGGCCAGCCGGCCGGCGAGGTCGGGCCGCGCCGACAGGTCGAAGCCGACGCTGCTCTCGCCCCACACCACCAGGTCCACGTCCCGGCCCGCGAGCGTACGGGTCAGCCGCTCACCCGCGTCGAAGCGCTGCTGCGCCCCCACGACCACCCCGGGCTGCACCACCGCCACCCGCACCGTCGTCCCCGTGCGCGAGGGCTGCGGCGCCCACAGCCACACCGCCGCCGTCGCCACGGCGCACACGACGAGCGCCGCCCCCGCCCGCGTCCGCCACCGGGGCACGGCGACGAGTGCCGTCAGCGCCGTGTTGACCGCGACGAGCAGGAAGCTGACCAGCCACACACCGCCGACCGACGCCAGCCTCAGGGCAGGCGCCACCTGCCACTGGCTCGCCCCGAGCAACCCCCAGGGCCCGCCCAGGTACTCCCAGGAGCGCACCAACTCGACCAGCAGCCACGCGCACGGCACCAGCACCGTCGCCGCGACCACCGAGCGTGCGCCGGGGCTTCCGCCGAGCAGCCGCCGCACCAGCCACCCCCAGGGCGCCCACAGGGCACCGAGCAGCAGCGCGAGCAGCACGATGAACACATGCAGGCTCGGCATGAGCCAGTGGTGCACCGCCACCATGAACCCGGCGCCGCCGAGCCAGCCGTCCAGCGCCGCCCGCCGTGCCGTCGGGGCCGACCGGGCGAGCAGCATCCACGGCACCAGCGCCCCGTACGCCAGCCACCACAGCGACGGAGCCGGGAAGGCGAGCGCGGGCAGCGCCCCCGCCGCCACGGCGGCGGTGCCCCTGCCCCAGGACGGAGCACGCCGGGTGGCCCGGACCGGCGGGCTGTCAGCCTTCGGCTTCGCCTTCACCGTCACCTGCGCTCCTCATGGTCGTCTGCCCCCAGTCTCGGCCGTCCGCCCCGCCTTGGACAGCGGACGACACGGCGGGGGCCGGAGGAACGCGGCCGTGACCACCGGGAGGACGATCCGGCCGGACACGTGCCGCGGCGGGCTTTTCTGAGGGTGCGTCAGGAGGAGGTGGCGCACGGCGCCGCCCGCGCTCTCAGGCGTTGTCGCCGCTCTGGCCGCCCGGGCGCTCGCCGCCCCCGAAGCCCATGCCCTTGCCGTTTCCGTGGCCCTGACCCTGGCCGGCGCCGAATCCCGAGGAGTGCTGCTCGTGGCCGCCCATGCGGTGCCGGCCCTGGTGCTCGCCGTGCCCGTGGCGGTGGTGCGCGGAGGCGGCGCGGAGGACCGCCTCCTGCCAGTCCTGGCTGTCCCAGGTGCCGTTGGGGCGTGCGTGACGGGGGGTGTCCTTGGGGCCGTCCTGGTCGCCGGAGGCGTGCTCCACGGCGTCCTGCACGGTGGTGGTGCCACCCGCGCCGGTGGCGGTCTTCGTCACCGCGGCCGTCGCCACGGTCGTCCCGGTGTCGCCGTCGGTCTCCGTCGCGCGGGCGGACGCGGTGGCCCCGGCGGCCGGGGGCGCGACGGCGTCCTTGACCTCGGTGTCCGGCAGGGCGACGACCGGCTCCTGCGCCCCGCCGGCGACGGTGCCCGCGGCACCGTGCGGCATCAGCATCGACAGCCCGGCGACGGCGCCGGTCGCGGTCAGCACCGCGGTGCCGATCGAGCCCCGTCCGGGAGTGCGGCGGGCGCCGCGGTGGCGGCCGCCGACGACCTCTCCGCTGATGATCCTGACCGTGTCGGCCTCACCCGCCTCGACCGGCTGCGGGCGAAGGATCACCTCGGTGGGGTCCAACGCCGCGGTGTCCGGGAGCGGCACCTCGGGGGGCAGGGGGAGAGATTCGGCCATGGGTCCCGATCATTCATACAAGACCCCTCGCTGTCCAGTTGTTCCGATCATCCAACTCTGTGTTCACGTTGCGGTATTGGGTGGTAAACCGGACAGAGCGGGGCGGATGCCGGTCGCATGCCGCCACCGGTCGCGGCACACTGGTCGCATGCCGGAACTGCCGGAAGTGGAGGCCCTGGCCGGATACCTCGCCGGCCGGATGACCGGGCACGCCGTCGGCCGGGTCATGCCGGTCGCGGTCAGTGTCCTCAAGACGTACGACCCGCCGCTGGACGCCCTCGTGGGACGCACCGTCACCGCGGTCGGCCGGCGCGGGAAGTTCCTCGTGTGGACCACCGACGACGGCGACGGGCCGTACCTCGCCGTCCACCTCGCCCGGGGCGGCTGGCTGCGCTGGAAGGACGACCTGCCCGCGCTCCCGCCGCGCCCCGGCAAGGGACCGCTCGCCCTGCGGCTGCTCCTCGCCGAGCCCGAGGGCGCCGGCTTCGACCTCACCGAGGCGGGCACCCAGAAGCGCCTGGCCGTCCACTGCGTCCGCGACCCGCAGGACGTCCCCGGCATCGCCCGGCTCGGCCCCGACCCCCTCGACGCCGCCTTCACCCGGGACGCCTTCGCCGCGCTGCTCGCGGGCGAGCGCCGGCGCATCAAGGGCGTCCTGCGGGACCAGGGCGTCATCGCAGGCGTCGGCAACGCGTACTCCGACGAGGTGCTGCACGCGGCGAAGATGTCGCCCTACGCGCTCGCCGCCGGCCTCTCCGAGGAGGACGTGAGCCGTTTGTACCAAGCCCTGCGCACCACTTTGGAGGACGCCGTCGAACGCTCCCGCGGCCTGGCCGCCGGCGAGCTGAAGAGCGAGAAGAAGACCGGCCTGCGCGTGCACGGCCGCACCGGGGAGCCCTGTCCCGTCTGCGGCGACACCATTCGCGAGGTCTCCTTCAGCGACTCCTCCCTGCAGTACTGCCCCACCTGCCAGACCGGCGGCAAACCGCTCGCCGACCGCCGGATGTCGCGTCTGCTGAAGTAGCCGCGGCCCGCGCGGTGTCCGAGGATCGCGGTGACCGGACGACACCGAGAGGGGCCGCCATGTCCGACGCAGCCGGCGACCGGGCCCACGACGGGCCGAGCGCGATCCGCCCCGCGTGCGCGATGCGGGAGCGCCGCTGACATGCGCCTCGCCGTCTTCGGAGCCGGCGGCCACCTGGGGCGCCGGCTCGTCCCCCTCGCGCTGGCCGCCGGCCACGAGGTCACCGTCCTCGTACGGAACCCCGTCGGCCTGTCCGGGCGGGAGGGCCTGCGGATCCTGCCCGGCGACGTGCGCGACCCCCGCGACGTCGACCGGGTCGTCGAGGGCGCCGACGCGGTGCTCAGCGCCCTCGGGACGCGGCCGCCGCGCGGCGGCACCATCTGCGCCGAGGCCATGCGGCGGATCCTCCCCGCGATGCGCGGACACGGTGTCCGGCGGCTGGTCGTCGTCGGCGCGTACGGCACGGGCCAGAGCCACCGCGGCGCCTACCGCGCCGTGATGTCCCTCGCGCTCCCCGCGATCATGCGGGACAAGGACGAGCAGGACGCCCTGGTCCGCGCCGAGGGCGATCTCTGGACGATCGTGCAGCCCGCGGTCCTCACCACAGGCCGCTACTCCGGCGTCTACCGGACCGGGACCGACCTGCGGCTCGGACTCGCCTCCCGGGTCAGCCGCGCCGACGTCGCCGACTTCATGCTCCGCGCGGCCGGCTCCGAGGAGTGCGTGCGCCGGGCCGTGGCCATCACGTCCTGACGGCCGACGACGTCCGGACGGCCCAGCGCGGACGGCGCCGCGCCCCGCGCCCCCCGAGAATGGGGAGGAGCCATGCTCCGGCCCGCCGGGGCGCGTCACCGCCGTGAACAGGAGCCGGCCATGCCGCTGAACCACCGCAAGGACCTCGCACTGCTCGCGCTGCGCCTGGGACTCGGCGGAGTGCTCGTCGCCCACGGCTCGCAGAAGCTCTTCGGCTGGTTCGGCGGCCAAGGCCTCGAGGGCGCCACGGGATTCATGGAGTCCATGGGCTTCGAACCGGGCAGGGCCAGCGCCCTGGCGTCCGGTCTCGGCGAGGCGGGCGGCGGCACCCTGCTCGCCCTGGGCCTCGCCACCCCGGCCGCCGGAGCGGCGGCGGCCGGGGCGATGGCCGGAGCCGTCTCCGTCCATGTGCCCGCCGGCTTCTTCTCCGCTTCCGGCGGTTTCGAGTACCCGTGCTTCCTCGGCTTCACCGCCGCCTGCATCGGCGTCGCCGGCCCCGGGCGCTGGTCCCTCGACCACGCCACCGGACATGTCCTCGACCGCCCGTGGACGCTGGCCGTCGCCTTCCTCGGCAGCGCGGTCGCCGCCGCGACGGTGATCACCCGCCGCAATTGCGTCGTGCGCGCCCGGATGGCCCGCGAACTGCCCGAGGCCTGACGGGACGGTGGACGCCGCGGCCCCGCCCTGACACAGTCCTCACGCGGACGAGAGACGGGACCACGCATGGCCGACCGGGCGGACTACCAGTACGAGATCTACCTCAACGGGATGGCGGGCCTGCGGCCGTCGCTCCCCACGGACCTGACGCGGCTGGAGGAACTGGCCGCGCAGCGGCTCGGTCCCGAGGCCTTCGGCTACGTCGCCGGCAGCGCCGGCAGCGGACGCACCGCACGTGCCAACCGCGAGGCGCTGGACCGGGCGCGGATCGTCCCGCGCATGCTGCGCGACGTCACCGGGCGCGATCTGACGACCGAGGTCCTGGGCCGCCGGATACCGGCGCCGCTCGCCCTCGCCCCCGTCGGCGTGCTCTCCATCGTCCACCCCGACGCCGAACCCGCGGCGGCGCGGGCCGCGGCCGCGCAGGGCGTGCCCTTCGTGGCCTCGTCGGCGTCCAGCACGCCCATGGAGCAGGTGGCCGAGGCGATGGGCGACGGGGAACGCTGGTTCCAGCTGTACTGGGCCAAGGACCGCGAAGTGACGGCCAGTTTCCTGCGGCGGGCCCAAGCGGCGGGCTACACAGCCCTGTTCGTCACGCTCGACACCCCGCTGCTGGCCTGGCGGCCGCGCGACCTCGACCAGGCGTACCTGCCGTTCCTCCAGGGCATCGGCACCGCCAACTACTTCACCGACCCCGCGTTCCGCGCGGGGCTCGCCAAACCGGTGGAGGAGGACCCCAACGCCGCGGTGCTGCACTTCGTCGGCATGTTCGCGGACCCTGGCAAGAGCTGGCCCGACCTGGCGTTCCTGCGCGAGCACTGGGCCGGCCCCATCGTGCTCAAGGGCATCCAGCACCCCGACGACGCGCGCATGGCCGCCGACGCCGGCATGGACGGAGTCGTCGTCTCCAACCACGGCGGCCGCCAGGTCAACGGCGCGATCGGCGCGGCCGACGCCCTGCCCGCCGTCGTCCGGGCGGTCGGCGACCGCCTCGACGTCCTCTTCGACAGCGGCGTCCGCACCGGCGACGACGTCTTCAAGGCCCTCGCCCTCGGCGCCCGCGCCGTCCTGCTCGGCCGCCCCTACGCGTACGGACTCGGCCTCGGCGGCCAGAGCGGCGTCGAGCACGTCATCCGCTGCCTCCTCGCGGAGTTCGACCTCACCCTCGCGCTGTCCGGGCACCGCACCCCGGCCGACCTCGGGCCCGAGGCGCTGTCAGCGGGGGACGCGGCCCGGGAGACGGCGGGGCCGATGGGCTGAAGATCGCGGGGTCCGGCGGCGGGCGGGGCCGCACAGCGGGTAGACCGGTGGCGTGCCGGAGGACGTGGAGGCCGCCACCGAGCGGCTCAAGGAGCGGATCTACGCCGCCATCACCATGATCTCCGTCGTCGTCGGCCTCTCCGCGAGCGACGAGGTCGACGCGGCGGGCGCCGCGGCCACGGTCGCCACGGCCGCGCTCGGCGTGTGGCTGGCCGCGGTGGTCGCCGACCAGCAGGCGCACCACACCGTGACCGGCCGCCTGGCCACGGGGCGCGAACTGCGCCGGCTGCTGCACGTCAGCAGCCCGCTGCTGCTCGCCGCGGTGGGCCCGCTCGTCCTCGTCGGCGTGGCCGCGCTCGGGCTCATGCCGCTGACGACCGCGCTGCTGACCTCGGCCGCCGTCGACATCGCCGCACTCTTCGGCTGGGGCTGCCTCGGCGGCCTGCGCATGGGCGGCGGACTGCCGACCGCGCTGATCGCGGGCGTGGTGGACGCGGGGATCGGTGTGGCCGTCGCGACGGTGAAGGTGCTGGCGGGCCACTGAGGCGGCTTCGCCGCCTGGGCCGCCTGGGCCGTGTGGGGTGCGGTTGTGTTGTGCGGCGCGGGTGTGTGGGGGCTGGTCGCGCAGTTCCTCGCGCCCCTTGGGGGGTGGGCGTTGTGTGTTGCGTGCGGGTGTGTGGGGGTTGGGCGCGCCGTTCCTCGCGCCCCTTGGGGGGTGGGCGTTGTGTGTTGTGTGCGGGTGTGTGGGGGTTGGGCGCGCAGTTCCTCGCGCCCCTTCGGTGCGCATGGTGGGGCTGGGCGCGCCGTTCCTCGCGCCCCTTGGGGGGTGGGCGTTGTGTGTTCGGTGCGGGTGTGTCGTGGCTGGTCGCGCAGTTCCCCGCGCCCCTTTGGGGTACGTGGTGGGGTGCGGGTCAGGGGTGGAGGTGGAGGGTGAACCAGACGGTCTTGCCGTCGCTGGAGGGGCGGGTGCCCCAGCCGGCGGCGAGGGCTTCGACCAGCAGGAGGCCGCGGCCGGACTCGTCGGCGAGGTCGGCGGGGCGGCGCTGCGGGATGTGCGTGCTGTGGTCGGAGACCTCGACGGTGACGTCCAGCGCCGTGCGGTGCAGGCGCAGGCGCAGGGGGCCCTGGGCGTGGCGCACGGCGTTGGTCAGGACCTCGGAGGTCAGCAGGCAGGCCGCGTCCGACACGTGGCCGCACTCCCAGGCGTGCAGGGCCTCGTGGACGAAGCGCCGTCCGTCGGCGACGGCCGACGGCACCGCGTCGACCTCCGTCGCGGTGGCCGCGAGCGGGGCCTCGGGCAGCCGGGCCAGGAGCAGGGTGACGTCGTCGGCGTGCCCGTCCGCGTCAGGCCGCAGCGCGGCCAGCACCAGGTCGGCGGCCTCCTCCAGCCCGGCGGAGCGTGCGAAGGCGTTGCTCAACTCCGTGCTGAGGCAGGCAAGTTGCTCGTCGATGTCGGAGCGCGGGGTCTCCACCAGGCCGTCCGTGTACAGCACCAGCGTGGAACCGGCCGCCACCGGTACGCAGACCTGCTGGTGCGGCACGTCGCCGACGCCGAGCGGCACGCTGATCGGCGCGGGCAGCTGCCGTACGGGCGCCTCCGGTCCGGGGCCGACCAGCAGCACGGGCAGGTGGCCCGCCGAGCACACCGTCACCTCGCCCGCGTCCGGGTCGACGACCAGGTAGCAGCACGTGACGAACTGGTCGGGCAGGTCGTGGACGAAGGCGTCCAGCGCCTGGATCAGCTGGCGCGGCGGGATGCCGGTCTTGGCGAGGGCCCGTGCCGCCGAGCGCAACTGGCCCATCACGGCGGCGGCTTCCAGTCCGCGCCCCATCACGTCGCCGATGAGCACACCGACCTGGCCGCCGCCGAGCGGGATCAGGTCGAACCAGTCGCCGCCGACCCCCGCGCCCTGGGTCGCGGGGAAGTAGCGGCTGGCCGTGTGCATACCGGGCGGCTCGGCGGGCGAGCCCATGAGGCTGCGCTGGAGGGTGAGCGCGATGTGCTGCTGCTGCCGGTACAGCTCCGTCAGCTCCTCCTCGGCGCGCCGCAGGTCGGCGATGTCGCGGACGATGGAGCAGGCGCCGACGATGGCGCCGTCCCGGTCCCGGATCGGCCAGAGGGTGACGTCGACGTCGAGCATCCGGCCCGAGCTGGTGACCCGCAGCGTCTCGAAGTGCTCGATCCGCTCGCCCCGCGCCAGGCGGCCGAGCAGGGTGGCGATCTCCTCCTTGAGCTCCGCCGGGGCGAGCATCGACACGTGCTGCCCGATCGCCTCCTCGGCCGCGTAGCCGTACAGGCGCTGCGCCGCCGCGTTCCAGTAGGTGATCCGGCCGTCGAGGGTCTTGGCCAGGATCGCGTCCTGGGACGACTCGACCAGGACGGCCAGTTCGTTGATGCGCTCCTCGGCCGCCTTGCGCTCGCTGACGTCGCGCACCGCCGCCGAGATGAGCAGGCCGTCGGCCGTCTGCAGCGGGCTCAGGCTGATCTCGACGGGGAACTCGCGGCCGTCCTTGCGCAGCCCGTACAGGTCGAGCCCGGCGCCCATGGGCCGCACCTGCTGGTTGCCCGCGTAGCCGTGGCGGTACGCCGGGTGGTGGCCGCGGAAGCGCCGGGGGACCAGCACCTCCACCGGGCGGCCCAGCAGCTCGTCGCGGGTGTGCCCGAACAGCGACTCGGTCTGGGCGTTGACCAGCCGTATCGTGCCGGTGTCGTCCACGATGACCATGGCGTCGGGGGCCGACTCCAGCAGGGCCCGGAACATCTCCTCGGCGGCGCTGTCGCCCTCGGCGGGGCGAACGGCCGCCCGCTGGTCCCCGGTCGTGTGCATCGTGCTCTCCCCTGTCCCTCTCGCGGTCCGTACAGGGCCGTTGCCGGGACGTTAGGGCCTGTCGGCGGGCCGCTGCCGGTGATGAGCCGAAAGCGGTCCTGTTCGCACGGAACTGCTCAATCGGCGGTCTCCGATGTCGTTCCGGCAGCCGGTCGCCACCGGATCACCCGCCGCGTCCGAACGCGCGGGCGGCTCCGGGACGACACGCGGCCTCCGCCGTGTCGCAGTCGCGCGCGGGACCGGCGGGGCCCGAGGGTGGACGAGGACATCCCGGCCACCCCCCACACCCCCGAACCTTCGGAGGACCGCCATGCGCGACGAGGAGCTGCGGGCGCTGGACGCCCACTGGCGCGCCGCGAACTACCTGGCCGTCGGCCAGATCTACCTGATGGCCAATCCCCTGCTGACCGAACCCCTGCGCCCCGAGCACATCAAGCCCCGGCTGCTCGGCCACTGGGGCACCTCACCGGGCCTGAACCTGGTGCACACCCACCTCAACCGCGTCAT